>NZ_JH417696.1:0-41477 GCF_000239295.1 Flavonifractor plautii ATCC 29863 | reverse complement strand
CGCCCGCGGGCGGGGACAAGCCCCGCCCCTACAGGGTAGAGACGTACCGGGGCAGGCGGGGAGCGGCGTCCCCTTTGCGGGGCGAAAGGTCTGCGCGGACAGACGTGTGCGTTCCGCCTTTTTCTGTGAAAAAATCCCTCCGGCCCTGCAGGGACATACTCACGGCCGAAATGGCTCATACTCAACAGGGAAGCGAATAAATGGCGGGCAGGGAGAGATCCCGGAACAGCAGGCCATCCGGCGGGCACCAGGTAAATACAAAGGTGGCGGCGCCCAGCGCCAGCACCAGCGCCGCCCAGAGCAGGCGTGTGCGGCTCCAGACGGGAGTGCGGAGGAAACAGGGCAGCAGGAAAAAGGCGGCCATCACCAGCACATAGAGGGCCACGTCAAAAAAGAGGGAGTCGCCCTCCAGCACCACATGATAGAGGTAACCCACGCCCAGCATGACCGCAGCCGAGAGAAGCAGGGAGAAGGCGCGGGCGCCCAGGCTCTCCGGCTCCCTGCGCACCAGCAGAACACCGGAGAGCAGGCAGGGCCAGTAGAGGATTTTCACATGTTCCCAGAGGCTTTCGTTGACCGGGGCCAGCAGGGCGGTCAGGCCATTGGGCCAGAGAGCGTAGAGGAAGTGCAGGCAGGAGCCCGCCAGCGTGGCCACCACAAAGGTGATCAGCGCCGCCTTGGACAAACGGGACATAGCGATACCCCCTGTTTTGTGATAGTGGAGTATATGCGCAGAGCGGGGCGGACATACCCCGCAGGGGCAGGGAATGTCTGCACGGCACAGGGGCCGGGGCCTGTGCGGCTTTGTATTCCGAGGCCAGCAGCCCGGCGGCACAGGCAGCGGCGACGGGGGGGCCCGCTTCCATGGCGCGGGCGGCCAACAGGCTCCCGGAATAAAGAGCTTGATTCGGTTTGAACCGCTCGCCAATTTTTGGTTACCTTGCACTTTACCAGAATCTTCTTATAACCGAAACAGGAAATTGCCGGGACAAAGGGGAAATCTGGCGGAATAAAAGGAGGAAGGCCGACGGGGCCGGCGCTGGAAGGAAACGACAAGCCAAAGGAGCGTTTCATTGCCAGAGGCGGCGGCGCGCGTTCCGGCCATATTAAAAACGGCGCGCAGCGTGCGCCGTTTTTCACGTTTCAATTCAAAAAAGGGGTGGTCAAATGAAGGAGGAATCCAAAACGAGGCCATGGGCGGCCCTGGCGGTGGCGGTGATGTTCGTGCTGGCGTCATTGGTATCGGCGGCCCCGGCCCGGGCCGCGGAGGAGCGGACGGTGATCCCCATGGGCCGCGCGGTGGGCATCAAACTCTTTTCCGACGGCGTAATGGTGGTGGGCTTTTCCGAGGTGGCCGGCGCGGAGGGCAGCAGCGCCCCGGCCCGGGACTGTGGACTGCGGGAGGGCGACATCATCACGCACATCAACCGGGAGGAGGTGGACAGCATCGAGGAGGTGCAGAGTGTCCTCCAGGAGGTGGGCGGAAAACCCATGAGCATCCGGGCGGTGCGGGACGACAAGACCGTACAGCTCACCGCTCAGGCGGTCCAGTGCGGCAGCGACGGCCAATACAAGCTGGGGGCGTGGATCCGCGACTCCATGGCGGGGATCGGCACCCTCACCTTCTGCGAGCCCGCTACCGGGCGGTTCGGCGCTTTGGGCCACGGCATCAACGACGTGGACACCGCCCAGCTCATGCCCCTCCAGTCCGGCTCCATCATGTATTCGGAGGTCACCGATGTGAAGAAGGGGGAAAAGGGAGCCCCCGGCGAGCTCCACGGCGCGTTTCAGGTGAACCGGGATTTGGGCGAGCTGTACGCCAATACTGCCAGCGGCGTGTTTGGCCGCCTGGAGGACGGTACGCTGACCGACGGCCTGGAGCCGGTGCCCGTAGCGGAGCGCAAGGAGGTCAAGACCGGGGCGGCCACGATTCTCTCCAACATCGCCGGCGACCAGGTCGAGGAGTATCAGGTGGAGATTATCCGGGTGTATCCCGCCAACGGCGCGGATACCCGGAACCTGATGCTCAAGGTGACCGACCCCCGCCTGCTGGAAACCACCGGCGGGATTGTCCAGGGCATGAGCGGCAGCCCCATTCTGCAAAACGGCAAGCTGGTGGGCGCAGTGACCCATGTTCTGGTCAATGATCCCACCCAGGGCTACGGCATTTTGGCGGAGAATATGCTCCTGGAGGCGGAAAATGGGGAGAACCGGTCGTAACGGTCGTAAAAAGGTCGAATGAAGTCGAGGAGAAATACCCATAAATTACCAGAAAAACCCTTGCGTTTGCTGTCTGATTATGGTAAATTATAGGCAACCGGTAAACAGCCTTGGCCAGGCAGCAAACATAGGGCAGGGAAACCTGCTGGAAAGGGTGTCAATATTGGAAACCAGAAAGAGGATCTTGGTGGCCGATGCCAGTGAGGAGTTCCGCCGTGTCTTTACGGGTGCGCTGGAGGAGGAATCCGGCCTGGAGCTGGCCGCAGAGACAGGGGACGGGCAGGAGACGGTCCGCCTGGCAAAGGAGCTCTCCCCGGACATCGTGGTGATGGATTTCGTGCTTGCCCGTATGGATGGACTGGAGGTGCTGTCCGAGCTGGCGGCGCTGCCCGGCCGGCCCCGGGTGCTGGTGCTCTCCAGCTTTGCGCGGGGCAATATGGCGGAGCTGGCCGCGGCCCATGGCGCGGACTACTATATGATGAAGCCGTGCAAACTCTCCGCCGTGATGGAGCGCATCCGCCAACTGGCGGGACAGCCCCAGAGCAGCGGGGAGGAGCCCGGGCGCCTCTCTGGTGAGAGCCAGAACCTGGAGAGCACCGTCACCTCCATTATCCATGAGATCGGTGTGCCCGCCCACATCAAGGGCTACCAGTATCTGCGGGAGGCCATCATCATCGCCGTGGGCGACATGGATGTGATCAACGCGGTGACCAAGATCCTCTACCCGGAGGTGGCCAAGCGTTTCGGCACAACGGCCTCCCGCGTGGAGCGCGCCATCCGCCACGCCATTGAGGTGGCATGGGACCGGGGTGATCTGGAGACCCTGCAAAAGTATTTCGGCTATACGGTGAGCAACGCCAAGGGCAAGCCCACCAACTCGGAGTTCATCGCCATGATCGCCGACAAGCTCCAGCTGGAGCGCAAACAGAAGTAAGGAAAGCAATCCGAACAGGCGGGGGATTTTCCCCCGCCTGTTCAGCCTGTCGAAAAAGTATTTTCGACAGTCCGAGGGACTTTTCGAACCTTCAAAAAAGTTCAAAAAGTCGGCTGATCAAACGCGAAAGAAACCCCTGACGGTTTTCTTTCACACGATCGTTCCCTCCGAAACCTCTGCCTGAAGGGTTTATCGACAGCCTCAACAGGCGGAGGAAGCTGGTTGACAGGGAGAGAGATCGGGGCTACAATCATCTTTATGTGTAAAACAGGAGGCGTATTCCCGTGAAAATCATCTGTCAAATCGGCGTCATCTTTGCCGTGTGCTGGTTCAGCCAGCTCATTGAGGCGGCGCTGCCAGTTCCATTCCCGGCCAGCGTGATCGGCATGCTGCTGCTGCTGGCGCTGTTGGCCACCGGGCTGCTCAAAATCGAGCATATCCGGGAAAAGGCGGATTTTCTGCTGGCCAACATGGCCTTCTTTTTCCTGCCCGCCGGGGTGAGCGTCATCAACTACTTCGATGTGCTGGGCCGCTCGGCCGTCGCGCTGGTGTTGGTCTGCCTGCTCTCAACGGTGATCACCTTCGGCGCCACCGCCCTGAGCATCCGGTTCACCCTGCGCCTGCTGGAGAGGAGGAAGTCCCGTGTCTGAGCTGTTTGCTTCCCCCTTTTTTGGCATCGCTTTGAGTATCCTGGCCTTCTGGGTTGGGGTGCGCATCCAGAAAAAGACCGGCCTGGTGGTCTGTAATCCCCTGCTCATTGGCATCGTCCTGGTGGTGGGGGTGCTGTTGCTGTTCCGCATTCCCTATGAGTCCTATCATCAGGGCGGAGAGATCATCAACATGTTTCTCGCCCCCGCCACCGCCTGCCTGGCGGTGGCCATCTACGGGAAAATCCGTATTCTGAAGGAGAACTGGCTGCCCATTCTGGTTGGGTGCGTGGTGGGCTCGGCGTCCTCCATGGGCAGCATCCTTCTGCTCTGCCGCCTGTTTGGGCTGGACGCGGCCATGACCGCGTCCCTCCTGCCCAAATCCGTCACCACCCCCATTGCCATCAGCGTATCCCAGGCCCACGGCGGCATCGGCCCCATCACCGTGGTGGCGGTGCTGATCACAGGCATCTTCGGCAGCATCGCGGCCCCGCTGCTCATCAAGCTGTTCCGGGTGAAGGACCCCATGACCGCCGGGCTGGCCATCGGCGCCAGCTCCCACGCGGTGGGCGCCTCCAAGGCTCTGGAGCTGGGAGAGACCGAGGGGGCCATGAGCGGGCTGGCTATCGGGGTGTGCGGGCTGATCACAGTGGTGCTCTCCCTGTTCCTGATGTAGCGGAATCCGTACGCCCCCGCCGACGGCGGGGGCGCAGTCTGTCGAAAAAGTGGCAAAGCCACTTTTTTGAGAAAGCCGCAGTCTGCCGCGCGCAGGGTTTATCCGCCTGCGGAGGCCAGACCCAACACTTGCAGCCTGAGAAGTGTTTTCCCCGACGCACATGTCGCCGGGGAAACCAGATTGGTACTTGATTCGCGCCTGCGGGCGCGAACTCTGCGAGGCTTTTTCGACATACTGGCGCCCCCGCCGATGGCGGGGGCGTTTTTGTGATCTCGTGTATACAAAGGCGGTGTATTGTAGTAGAGTAGGGGGAGAAAGGAGTGTTGCCCCATGCTGGAGGAGGAAGTGCGCCGGGCGCGGCGGGAAGAGCGGGACGTGGAGGACGTGACGGTGGAGGGGGAGTGCCTGGCGGGCGCGGACTTGTCGGGGCTGGAGTTCCGCCGGGTGTGCCTGCACCGGTGCCGGTTCCAGAACTGCGACTTCTCGGGGGCGGTCTTTGACCGGGTGGAGTGGAGGGGCTGCGACTTCTCCAACTGCCGCTTCGGCGGGACGGTCTGGACGGACACGGTGGTGCGGGACTGCAAGGGGGACGGCGGCCGGTTCACCGCCAGCCGGTGGCGGGGCTGTACCCTGGGCGAGAGCGCCTTCCGCTGCGCCAATTTTGCACAGTCGCGGTGGAAAAAGTGCCGCATGGAGAACTGCCAGCTTCGCCGGGCCGTGCTGGCCGAGGCGGATGTGGCCGGCCTGAGCCCACACCGGACGGGGTTCCAGGAGGTGGACTTTTTCCGCACGCCGCTGAAGGGCGTGGATTTTTCCGACTGCGCGCTGGAGGGCATCACCGTATCGGAGAGCCTGGGAGAGCTGCGGGGCATGAAGATCAACCCGGCCCAGGCGGTTGATCTGATCCCCCTGCTGGGGATACAGCTTTTGTGAGGGAGGGAGCGCCCGATGGGCGGACTGTTTGACTATCTGGACTGGCGGGGGGAGCTGAGCCTGGCCCAGTCCCCCTTCAACCCGGTGGATAATCTGCTCCTGAGCACCCTATCCTACGCGCCGCTGGACCATCTGGTGGACCGGGAGGGCACCGCCCTCTGGGCTGCGGCGGAGCGGTGGGAGGCGGCGGGCGGCGTCTGGCCGCCGCGGCCGGAGCGGGGCCGGGGGGAGTTTCGGGAGGAGGTGCTCCGCCTCTTCGGGGCCCTGGCCCGGGCGCCCCGGTTCTCCGGCCTGATGCTGCTGGACTGGGTGAGCCACCTGGACGCAGGGACGGAGGAGCAGTTCGCCGCCCTCACCATCGACACCGGAGACGGGGCCCGGTTTGTCTCCTACCGGGGGACGGACAGCACCCTGGTGGGGTGGAAAGAGGACTTCAACATGAGCTACCAGACGCCGGTGCCCGCCCAGAGGTCGGCGGCGGAGTACCTGTCCGACGCCCTGCGGCGGTGGGGCGGCCCCCTGCGTCTGGGCGGGCACTCCAAAGGCGGGAATCTGGCGGTCTACGCGGCGGCGGCCTGCCGGACGCCCGACCGCCTGCTGGCGGTCTACAACAACGACGGCCCCGGCTTCTGCGCCGGGGCCGTGGATGAGGCGGGCTATGAGGCGGTGCGGGGGCGGATACACACCTTTGTACCCCAGTCCTCGGTGGTGGGGATGCTTCTGGACCACGAGGAGGACTACACCGTGGTGCGCAGCGATCAGTCCGGCCTGTTCCAGCACAGCCCCTTTTCCTGGCAGATATTGGGGCCGGACTTTGTGGAGGTGGAGCGGGTCACCGACGCCAGCCGCTTTGTCAGCCGTACCCTCAAGGAGTGGGTGGCCTCCCTGACTCCGGAGCGGCGGGAGCAGTTTGTGGACCTCCTGTTCGAGGTGCTGGGGGCCTCGGGGGCCCAGACTACGGCGGAGCTGTCCGAGGGCGGGCTCCAGGCCGCGGCGGCTGGCCTGCGCCGCCTCCGGGCGCTGGACGGCGCCGACCGCCTCATGCTGTTCCAGGCCCTGGCCCGTCTGGCCGAGGCGGCGCGGAACAGCATGGGCCTGCTCCGGGGCGAGGAGACATAAGGGAACATGGAGGGCGATATTAACCGCCCTCCCCAGAGACTGTCGATAAAACCTCTTGTCGAAGGATTCGGAGGGAAGGATAGTGTGAAAGGCTGCCCCGCAGGGCGATTCGGAGCACAACCGCCGCTTGCGGCGGCGCTTGGTGCGGAGATGAACCGTCAGGGTTCCCTGAAGGTGAATTGGCCACAGGCCAAGAGAGACCGGCCTGGGCCGTTCGCGTTGGATCAAGTAACTTTTTGAACCTGTTTTGCAGGTTCAAAAAGTTTAGCAGCCTGTCGAAAAGTCTTTTTCGACAGGCTGCGTGGAGGGCGGTATCAACCGCCCTCCACGTTTTTGTACCTTAACCTCTGCGCCGGCGGCTGCCGGTGTAGCGGCCCCGGCCGCTGTAGGCGTAGCCCCGGCGGCCCGTCCGGCCCCGGCCGCGGAAGAGCACCACCCGCAGCAGGAGGGCGGCGATTACTACCAGGATGACCACCAGAAGGATGCGCACCAGCAGATTGTCAAAGAACTTCTGAATCCGGTCCAGCCGGTAGGCCCACTCGTCCCGCTCCACCGAGCAGGTGGCCACCAGATCCAGGGTGCCGTAGGACTTGCCGTTGAAATAGGCCGTGATGGTGCCCAGCACCTGCCCCTGCACCACCGGTGCCTCCACGCTCCGGGTTTCCAGGGTGTAGTCATACGTAAAGTTCTCGGCGGACACGTCGTTGGGCAGCAGGGCGGTCAGCTTCCCGTCGGGCATGAGGGTGACGGAGGCGGCGTCCTTGCCCAGGGTGACCTCCACCTCCGGGATGTCCCGCTTGGTGTTGTCCAGAATGGTCTGGGTGGAGAAGTTGGCAAAACCCCATTTAAACAGGCGGATGGTCTCGTCAAAGTAGATATAGCCCTCGCTGCCGGAGGTGCCCGGCTCACGCTCACAGCCCATGACCACGGAGATCAGGTTCCGGTTCTCCCGGGTGGCGGAGGCGGCCAGGCAGTAGCCCGCCTCGGGGGTGGAGCCGGTCTTGATGCCGGTGGCGTACTCGTAGATGTAGCCCGCCACGCGGAAGTTGGAGATAAGCGCGTTTGTAGAGCGGATGATGCGCGGCTCGGGGTGCAGGTTGGTGGCGGGCATGGTGTAGTTCTTGGAGCCCACGATGGTGCGGAAGGTCTCGTGCTTCATGGCCTCCCGGCACATGAGGTAGATGTCGTAGGCGCTGGTGTAGTGGTCATCGTCGTGGTAGCCGTGGGTATTGGAGAAGTGGGTGTCCTCCATGCCCAGCTCGGCGGCCCGGGTGTTCATGAGCTCCACGAAGGAGGCCACATCGCCGCTCACCGCCTCTGCCATGACGTTGCACGCCTCGTTGGCCGAGGGGATCAGGGCGGCGTAGAGCAGGTCGATGATGCGGATCTGTTCCCCCTCTTTGATATCGGCCGTGGAAGCGCCCTCCCCGATGCCGGTGTGAAGGGCGGAGCTGGCGGTGACGGTCTGCTCCAGGGACAGCTCTCCCCGGTCCACCGCCTCCAGGGTGAGCAGGCAGGTCATCACCTTGGTGATGGAGGCGGGGTAGTTGTGCGCGTGGGCGTTCTTCTCGTAGAGAATCTCGCCGGTGTCGGGGTCCACCAGAACGGCGGCCTTGGCGTTGACGTCCATCTCGTCCAGAATGGCGCTGCCGCTGTCCGCAGCGGAGGCAAAGGTGGTCAGCAGCCCCGAGAGCAGGGCGAGGCAGAGTAAAACGGAAAGCAGTCGTGATTTTTTCATAGGAAACTCCATTTGACTATGTTATAATAACGGTATGGCTATTATAACAAACCCCGGACCGGGACGCAACGGGGAGGGGGATACAAAAAGATGAAGATTTCCAGACTGGAATTTGTGGCCCTGCTGCTGGCGGCGGTCTTTGCGGCCTTCGCGGCGGGCTGGTTTTTTCGGGGGCAGGCCGCGCCCCAGCCCGTGCGGGTGGAGACCGAGCGTACCCTGACCCAGGAGACGCCCCTGGCGCTGCCCGCGCCTACGCCCTCCCCCTCCGCCCAGAGCAAGGAGGATACCCTTGCCGGCGGGGCGAAGATCAACCTCAACACCGCCGGGGTGGACGAGCTGATGACCCTGCCGGGCATCGGGGAGAAGCGGGCGGAGGACATCATTGCCTACCGCCAGGCCAACGGCCCCTTCCGCATCCCGGAGGAGCTGACCGAGGTGCCGGGCATCGGCGAGGGCATTCTGGAGGGCCTCATTGACTACGTGACGACTGGGGAGGAGAACCGATGAAAATACTGGTGGTAGACGACGAGAAGGTGCTGGTCAAGGGCATCAAGTTCAACCTGGAGAGCGAGGGCTACCAGGTGGAGGCGGGCTATGACGGGGAGGAGGCGGTGGAGCTGGCCCGGAACGGCGCCTTCGATCTCATTATCCTGGATCTGATGATGCCCAAGATCGACGGGCTCCAGGCCTGTATGCGCATCCGGGAGTTCTCCAACGTGCCCATCATCATGCTCACCGCCCGCAGCGAGGACACCGACAAGATCATCGGCTTCGAGTGCGGGGCGGACGACTACATCACCAAGCCCTTCAACATTCTGGAGCTGAAGGCCCGGGTGCGGGCCCTGCTGCGCCGGGCGGGCATGGCGGCCCAGAAGCAGGGGGGCGGCGGCCGGCTGTCCATGGGCCACATCACCCTGGATGTGGACGCCCGGGCCGCCTGGAAGGACGGCAAGAGCGTGGATCTCACCGCCAAGGAGTTCGACCTGATGGAGCTGCTGCTGCGCAACCCGGGCCGGGTGTACTCCCGGGAGAACCTGCTCAACGTGGTGTGGGGCTATGAGTACGCCGGAGATTACCGCACGGTGGACGTGCACGTGCGCCGCCTGCGGGAGAAGCTGGAGCTGGACCCCGCCAACCCGGAGTATATCCTCACCAAGTGGGGCGTGGGCTACTATCTGAAGCATGGATAAGGGGAGCGGCGCGGTCAGGCGCGTGCCCTTCTGGCGCTCCCTCCAGACCAAGTTCGCCCTGACCTATATTGTGATTGTGGCGGCGGTGCTGATTCTGCTCAACACCTACCCCCTGGTGGTGTCGGAAAAGCTGGCCTACCAGTCCAAGCAGGCCTCCATGCTCAACCAGGCCTCGGTGCTGGCCTCCGCCCTGGCCACCGGGCCGGAGGCCCTCACGGCCGAGGGTGCCACCCGGACGGTGGAGCTGCTGCGGGGCAGCCTGGGAGTGACCCGGGTGGTGGTCACCGACCCAAACGGCCTGGTGCTCTGCGATTTCCAGGACGGCGTGGGGCGGACCGACACCGCCGGGCGGTACGCCCTGTTCTGGGAGCTGGTCACCGCCCTGCGGGGCAACAACGTGTTCCGCTCTGAGTACGGCGACGGGGCCTTCCGAAGCTGGGCGGCGGTGCCCATTACCTACCGCTCCATGACCCAGGGGGCGGTCTACCTCTACGAGTACGACGCCGAGCAGGGCGCGCTGCTCCAGGGGATCCAGACCAACCTGCGCTTTATCTCCATCGTCATCTGTATGGTGTCGCTGGTGATGGGGGTGGTCTTCTCCAAGGCCCTCACCCGGCGTATCGCCCAGCTCCTGCGGGGCATCCACACGGTACGGGAGGGCGAGTACAGCCACCGGGTGAGCGTCCGGGGCGGCGACGAGCTCAGCCGCCTGGCCGACGAGTTCAACGAGCTCACCGGCCGCCTCCAGACCACCGAGGAGGTGCGCCGGCGCTTCGTCTCCGATGCCTCCCATGAGCTCAAAACCCCACTGGCCTCCATCCGCCTGCTCACCGACTCCCTGCTCCAGGCCGACCACATGGACGGCGAGACGGCACGGGAGTTCCTCAACGACATCGGGGACGAGGCTGATCGGCTCACCCGCATCACCGAGAAGCTGCTTACCCTCACACGGCTCGACACCGCCCCGGCGGCGGAGGACGTCCCCGTGGATGTGGGGGCGGTGGTGGAACGGGTAGAGCACATGCTCTCCCCCCTGGCCCGGGCGGTAGAGGTGAGCCTGGAGCTGAAGCTCCAGCCGGGCTGCGTGGTGCTGGCCACCGAGGACGACCTCTACCAGATTGCCTTCAATCTGATGGAGAACGCGGTGAAGTACAACCTGCCCGGCGGCCGGGTGCTCGTCACCCTCA
Source organism: Flavonifractor plautii ATCC 29863 (assembly GCF_000239295.1). GTDB lineage: Bacteria > Bacillota > Clostridia > Oscillospirales > Oscillospiraceae > Flavonifractor > Flavonifractor plautii. Next base: position 30,833 of record NZ_JH417696.1, on the reverse strand, counting down.
CTGCCGACGGCGGGCGGGTGGTCCTCCGGGTGGAGGATACCGGCGTGGGCATCCCGGAGGCGGATCTGCCCAAGATCTTCGACCGCTTTTACCGGGTGGACAAGGCCCGCTCCCGGGCCGCCGGCGGCACCGGCCTGGGCCTGTCCATCGTGCGGGACACGGTGCTCCAGCACGGCGGAGCCGTCACTGCCCGGCGGCGGGAGCCGGAGGGCACCTGCTTCGAGGTCAGCTTTGCCCAGTGGAACGGAGAGGAGGTGGGCCGATGAGACGACGCATCGCGGCGCTGGGCTGTCTGCTGGCTCTGGCCGCCGGGGGCTGCGCCCCCCGCCCGGAGGAGCCGGAGGGCGGCTACTGCGTGTACTACTCCGCCCTGTCCGACCGCTTTGCCCCCCTGCCGCTGGACTGTGAGCCCTTTGAGGGGAGCGCCGGCGACCCCATCCCTGCCCTGGTGGACGCCCTGCTGTCCCCGCCGGAGACCCAGGGCCTCGCCACCCCCTTCCCCGAGGGGGTGCGCCTGTTGAGCTGGGAACTGGAGGAGGGCCGCCTCCACCTGGACCTCTCCGAGCAGTACGGCGGCCTGTCCGGGGTGGATCTCACCGTGGCCGACGCCTGCCTGACCCTTACGCTGTGCCAGGTGGAGGGGGTGGAGTCGGTCTATGTGACGGTGGAGGGGAGGGAGATCCCTTACCGCCGCGTCCAGCAGCTCGGTCCCGACGGACTGCTGCTCACCGACGGCACCGATGTGCCGCCGGAGGAGCCGGAGCCCAGTCCCACCCCGCCCGCCTCTTGACAAGGGCCGGGCGGGGGTGTAGCATAACACTCAACCTGAAACAGGAAAGGAAGATCCTGCCCATGAGTCAGCAGCGCATCGGCACCCAGTGCCTCCACGCCGGGTATACCCCCGGGAATGGTGAGCCCCGCAACATCCCCATCGTCCAGTCCACCACCTTCCGCTACGCCACCGGCGAGCAGATGGGAGCCCTCTTCGACCTGGAGGAGAGCGGCTACTTCTACACCCGCCTCCAGAACCCCACGAATGACCACGTGGCGGCCAAGATCTGCGCCCTGGAGGGGGGAACCGCGGCCATGCTGACCTCCTCCGGTCAGGCGGCTTCCTTTTACGCCATCTTTAACATTGTCTCCTGCGGGGAACATGTGGTGTGCTCCTCCTCCATCTACGGCGGTACCTATAACCTCTTCGCCGTCACGATGAAGCGCATGGGCATCGACTTCACCTTCGTCGACCCCGACTGCACCGAGGCCGAGCTGGAGGCCGCCTTCCGGCCGGAGACCCGGGCCGTCTTTGGCGAGACCATCGCCAACCCCGCCCTCACCGTGCTGGACTTTGAGAAGTTCGCCAGGGCGGCCCACGCCCACGGCGTGCCCCTCATCGTGGACAACACCTTCGCCACCCCGGTGAACTGCCACCCCTTCGAGTGGGGGGCCGACATTGTCACCCATTCCACTACCAAGTACATGGACGGCCACGCCAACGCGGTGGGCGGCGCCATCGTGGACTCCGGCCGGTTCGACTGGACAGCCCACGCCGACAAGTTCCCCGGCCTCACCACCCCGGACGAGAGCTACCACGGCGTGACCTATACCGAGCGCTTCGGACTGGAGGGAGCCTACATCACCAAGGCCACCGCCCAGCTCATGCGGGACTTCGGCGCCATCCCCGCCCCCATGAACGCCTACCTGCTCAACGTGGGGCTGGAGACCCTGCCCCTGCGCATGGCCAGGCACTGTGAAAACGCCCTGGCCGTGGCCCGGTTCCTGAAGGGACACCCCAAGGTGAGCTGGGTGCGCTACCCCGGCCTGGAGGGCGACCCCTACTACGAGCGGGCCCGGAAGTACCTGCCGAACGGCACCTGCGGCGTGGTGTCCTTCGGCGTGAAGGGCGGCCGGGAAGCGGCCTCTAAGTTCATGGCGGGCCTGGAGCTGGCCTCCATTGCCACCCATGTGGCCGACGCCAAGACCTGCGTGCTTCACCCCGCCAGTACCACCCACCGCCAGATGAGCGACGCCGAGCTGGCCGCCGCCGGGGTGGCCCCCGACCTGGTGCGCTTCTCCGTGGGCATCGAGGATGTGAACGATATCCTGGCCGACCTGGAAAAGGCCCTGGAGGGAGCGTAAACAGAAAAAATAAAATGCGCTCCCAAAACGGGAGCGCATTTTTTAGAAGAGAGGAGAGACTGCTATGGAATGGAGACGGCTGACACAGCCGGAGGAACCGGCGTTTGGAAGGGCGATGGCCCTCTACGAGGCCAGCTTTCCCCGCCACGAGCAGCGGCTGCCCGATGAGCAGCGGGCCGTCCTGTCCCACCCGGAGTACCATTTCATCCAGCTTTTTGATGGGGCGGAATTCGTGGGGCTGCTGCTCTACTGGGAGGCGGAGGACTTCCGCTATGTGGAGCATTTCTGCGTCCGTCCGGAGCTGCGGGGCCGCCGCTACGGCGCCAAGGCGCTGGAGGAGCTGGGCCGGGACGGGAAAACCGTGGTACTGGAGATCGACCCGCCGGTGGACGATATCGCCCGGCGGCGGCAGGGCTTCTACCAGAGGTGCGGCTTCGCCGTCAACCCCTATCCCCACGTCCATCCCCCCTACCGGCCGGAGTACCCGGGCCATGAGCTGGTGGTGCTCTCCAGCCCCCGGGCGCTGACCCCGGCGGAGTACGGGGCATTCGCGTGTTACCTGAGCGCGGTGGTGATGGCCTGAGGGGCGGGTTCTGGCCGGGCGCGCCGGAGGGAGCGGCTGAGGCGCAGGCTGACGAGGAGAACGGCCCCTTCGGCGGCGGGGAAGGCCAGCCATACGCCGGTGAGGCCCAGCAGGGCGGCCAGCAGCAGGGCGGCGGCCACGATGGCCACAAAGCCCCGGAGCAGGGAGAGCCGGAGGGAGCGGCTGGGGTGCTCCGCCGCCCCCAGGAAGGAGGCGGTGACCAGGTTCAGCCCGGCAAAGGGAAAGCCCAGAAAGTAGAGCCGCAGGCCCTGCTCCGCCATCTGCTGGAGCGCCGGATCTCCGTCCCGGTTGAAGAGGGACACCAGCGGCCCGGCGGCGAAGAAGGCCAGCGCGGCCATGCACAGCCCCGCGCACAGGGCCAGCCCCAGGGCCATGCGGCACAGGGTGCGCACCCCGGCGGCGTCCCCCCGGCCGTGGGCCAGGCTGACCAGGGGCTGGACGCCCTGATTGACGCCGGTGAAGAGAGCGAGGGCCATCAGCGCCAGGTTGGCCACAATGCCGTAGGCCGCCACCCCCAGCGTCCCCGCCAGGCGGAGGGTCAGCAGGTTGAAGACCACCAGCACCAGGCCGGAGGAGCACTCGTTGAGAAAGGCGGCGCTGCCCAGCCCGGCCAGATCCGCCAGCGGCCGGAGGGCGGGGCGGAAGGGGCGCAGGCGGAAGCGGCTGCGGCGGGTGAGGATGTGCAGGGAGGACACGCACAGGCCCACTACCGGGGCGATGCCGGTGGCCAGGGCCGCGCCGAAGATGCCCATATCCATGGGGTAGAGGAACACATAGTCCAGCACAATGTTGGACAGGCTGCCCAGCAGCATGGCGGCCATGGCCAGCTTGGGATTGCCGTCGTTGCGCACGAAGGCGGTGAGAATGTGGTTGAGCAGGAAGCAGGGGGCAAAGAGGAGCACCGTGCGCAGATAGACCGAGCACATGGGCAGGATGGCTCCCTCCGCCCCCAGCAGGCGGGCCAGCGGCACGGCCCACAGCAGACCGGCCAGCGCCAGTAGCCCGCCCAGCGTCCCGCCGCAGGCCAGGGCGCGGGAGAAGGCGCGGTCGGCCCGCACGCCGTCCCCCTGGGTGCGGCAGATGGCGTACCGGGTGGCCCCGCCAATGCCCAGCATCAGCCCCAGCCCGTTGATGAGGCCGAAGACCGAGATGGCCAGGTTGAGGGCCGCCAGCCCGTCGGTGCCCAGCCGGTGGGCCACAAACAGGGTGTCGGCCAGGATGTAGCCGGACAGGCCCAGCGCGCCCAGCACATTCAGGCTCACATACTGGAAAAAGCTCCGCTTCACTCCGATCCCTCCTAAAAACGTCCCAGAGCGGCAAAAAACGTGCCTGGGCCGATTCCTTCTAAGACCTACGGAATCGGTTCAGGCACGTTTCACACTTATCCGGTGATAAACGGGAAGCCACAGGGCATTCATCTGTCGGGTATTAAGATAACAGAAAGACCGCCCCCTGTCAACCCCCCGGCTGTACCAGCTTTTTTTACCATTTGTTATTGCTCTGTAACTTGTCCGGGAAAACCAGGGGAGCTATAATACAAATAGGAATCGAATGTTGAAGGGAGTGTGTACCATGAAGCGAATACTGGCGCTGGGCCTCTGTCTGGCCCTGCTGTGCCCCGCCGCCCGGGCGGCAGAGGAGGCGAAGGGGTGGAGCCGGAGCGAGCCGGGCGGAGATTATGTGACCCTCCGGGTGCCCTGCCCCCAGGGGGAGGCCCTGGATTGGTCGGAGCAGACCCTCCTCGCGGTGCGGTACGCCGACACGGGGGAGCCAGTGCCCCTCACCAGCGACTACCAGCAGGGCTGGCTCTTCGCCACCGTCCCAGCGGAGGAGGCGGAGCGGCCCCTGGAGGTCTTTCAGGGGGAGGAGCACCGCTTCCCCGACTGCATCACGGTCTGGAAGGGGCACGAGTACTACAACGACCCCGGCGGCGCAAAGGAGCTGTATCTCCGGGGAGTGCTCCAGGGGGATCACGCGGGCAATCTGAACCCCGACGCCGCCCTGACGCGGGCGGAGGCCTTCGCCCTGATCTGCCGCCTGCTGTCCCTGGAGCCCGGCGGCGACCCCGGCTACGCCGACGCGGAGCCCGGCGACTGGTATTATGATACCGCCTCCGCCGCCCGGGCCGGCGGACTGGCGGCGGAGGACGCCTATTTCCACCCCGACCGGCTGGTGACCCGGGGAGAGCTCACCGTCATGGCTGCCCGGGCCATGGAGGCGGTGGGCTGGCTGACCATACCGGAGGGGGGAACGGCGGCGGAGCTGACTCTGGTCGATGCCGGGGAGATTCCGGACTGGGCTTTAGCGTCCTATCTGGCCTTTGATAAACAGGGCCTGGGCATCTTCACCCAGCGGTCCACCGGAGAGACCGACCCGGTCTACGGGGAGCCCGGAGTGGAGGAGCTGGCAGAGTGGGACAGGCCCGCTACCCGGGGCGAGGCGATCACCTTCCTGGACGACGCCCGTACCCGCCTGCCCTGGTACCCCACCCAGACGGCCATCGACTGGGGCTTTGACGAGACCATGCCCGTCGTCGACGGCTCCACCTCCACCTACCCCTATACCAGGGCGGTGTACGGGGCGCTCTTCTGGAATTATGACAACCATCCGCAGTTCCCGGAGAGCCACTCCAAGAGCCATGAGTCCTACGAGCGGCTCATCAACGGGGAGGTGGACGCCCTCTTCGCCGCCACCCTGCCCTCGGAGGAGCTGAAGGCCCAGGCGGAGGCGGCGGGGGTGGAACTGGAGTACATTCCCATCGCCTATGACGCCATGGTGTTCTTCACCAACGCGGAGAACTCTGTCACCGGGCTGACCCAAAAGCAAATACAGGACATATATGTGTACGGGAAATATACGAATTGGAATCAGATAGGCGGCCCGGACGCGGAGCTGCTGCCCTACCGCCGCAACACCGACAGCGGCTCCCACGCCCTGATGGAGCAGTATTTCCTGGAGGGCGGAAAGCTCTCCCTCAGCCCCGACGTGCACAATGTCCTCACCTCCTACGCCATGTCCTCCGCCCTCACCGATGTGGCCGGGGCCATGACCACCGACCCCCTGGCTTACGCCATGGGCTATAGTGTGTACTATTATTATGTAAATAGCTATTGGCTCCTGGGCGACGCGGGCGGAGGGGAGCTCAAGCTGCTGGCGGTGGATGGGGTGCTCCCCTCGGATGAGACCATCGCCGACGGAAGCTACCCCCTGGCGGGGTACAACTACCTGGTGCTCCGGGCCGGCGAGCCGGAGGACGCCCCCGCCCGGCGGCTGGCGGAGTTCATGGTGAGCGAGGCGGGCCAGAACTGCGTGGGCAGCGCGGGCTTCGGCCCCCTGTCCTCGGGCCCCCAGGCGGACTTCCAGCGGGAGCAGCCGAACCGGAGCGTGGACGCCGTCTTTCCCGCTGGGCCTGGCTATGTGGTTCTTTCCTGGGATGAGGCCCACACCACCCTCCGGGCCAGCGGTCTGGAGCGGAGCGGGACGGACGGCCGCTGGCATGAGCTGACCGCCAACGAGTGCCCCGCGCCGGAGCCGGGCAAACTCTCCGCCGCCCGGCTGGGCTCCGGGGGCGGCACCGTGATCTTCGGCGCGGTGGGCGGCGAGCGGGGGGACAGCCTCACCGTCCGCCTCACCTACGGAGGCGGGCAGAGCCTGACCCAGCGGGTCTATCCCGGCCAGACCTTCCACTTCCTGCTGGAGGGCAGCCCCGCGCTGGAGAAGCTGGAGCTGCTCCAGGGCGGACAGGTGCTGGACGGCTGTACCGGGCTTTCGTAGTGATTTGTGAAGCCGCGGCGGAAGGGGCAAACACCGTGCGGGCCGGTCAAAAGACCGGCCCGCACATTGTTATTGCTCCGCCAACTGTTCCAGCAGCACCTGACGCACCACCGCCGGGGCCGCCTGGCCCCTGAGCTGGCGCATGACCTGCCCCACCAGGAAGCCGAAGGCCTTCTCCTTGCCGGAGCGGTAGTCGGCCACCGATTTTTCATTGGCGGAGAGCACTTGCTCCACCACCTGGGCCACCAGGCCCGCGTCGGACACCTGGGCCAGACCGTGGGCGGCCACATACGCGTCCACGTCGCCGTCGGTCTCGAAGACCGCCTCGCACACTTTGACGGCGGTGTTGCGGTTGAGCTGCCCCTCCTTCACCAACTGGATCAGCCGGGCCAGGGTGGGGGGCGTCAGGGCCATGTCCCTGGCCTCCAGGCCGTGGGCGGAGAGCTGGGCCAGTACCGGCCCCATGAGCCAGTTGGCCGCCTGCTTGGGCTCCGCCCCCAGGGCCACCGTCTCCTCGAAAAAGCGGGCCAGGGCCTTCTGGGAGGTGAGCATCTCCGCGTCGTAGGGGCCCAGGCCCCAGGCGGCCTGATAGCGGGCCCGCTTGGCCGTAGCCAGCTCCGGCTGGCTGGCCCGCAGCGCCTGGATGTAGGCCTCGCTCAGCTCCAGGGGCGGAAGATCCGGCTCGGGGAAGTAGCGGTAGTCCTGGGCGTCCTCCTTGGAGCGCATGGGATAGGAGGCGTCCTTGTTCTCGTCCCAGCGCCGGGTCTCCTGCACCACCCGGCCGCCCGCCTCCAGCCGTTCGATCTGCCGCCGGGCCTCATAGTAGATGGCCCGGCGGATGGCCTTGAAGGAGCTGAGGTTTTTCAGCTCGGTGCGGGTGCCCAGCGTGTCCGAGCCCGCCGGGCGCACCGACAGGTTCACGTCGCACCGGAGGGAGCCCTCCTGCATCTTGCAGTCGGAGACGCCCAGGTATTGCAGGGTCTCCCGCAGCCACTCCAGGTAGGCGACCACCTCCTCCGCCGTGCGGAAGTCGGGCTCGGTGACAATCTCGATGAGAGGCACGCCGCAGCGGTTGTAGTCGATTTTGGTCTGCTCCGTCCAGGGGTCGTGGATCAGCTTGCCCGCGTCCTCCTCCATGTGCAGCTCGTGAATGCCCACGGTGCGGCCCCCCACCTCCACCGTCCCGTCCCGGCCGATGGGCAGATAGAGCTGGGAGATCTGGTAGGCCTTGGGCAGATCGGGGTAGAAGTAGTTTTTCCGGTCGAACCGGCTGTACCGGGTGACGGTGCAGCCCAGGGCCAGGGCGGCCCGGACGGCGTACTCCACCACCTTCCCGTTGAGCACGGGCAGCGCCCCCGGCATGCCGGTGCACACCGGGCAGCAGTGGGTGTTGGGCGCGCCGCCGAACGCGGTGGTGCAGGCGCAGAAGATTTTGCTTTTGGTGGCCAGCTCCACATGAGTCTCCAGGCCGATTACGGTTTCCCAGTTCACAGCGCGTCACCTCCTTTGGCGGCTGCAGGCGTGTCCGGATGGCGGCGGTGCCAGTCGGTCTCCTGCTGGTAGGCGTGGGCGGCGTCCAGCACCGCCAGATCCCCCAGGGCCGGGCCGATGAGCTGGGCGCCGATGGGCAGGCCGCCCCGGTCGAAGCCGCAGGGCATGGACAGGGCGGGCAGGCCCGCCAGGTTGGCGGGGACGGTGTAGATATCGCTCAGGTAAAGGCTCAGCGGGTCGGCCAGGCCCTCCCCCAGCCGGGGGGCGGTGGTGGGGGCCACCGGGGTGAGGAGCAGATCGTACCTCTGGAAGACCGCGTCAAAGGCGGCCTTCAGCCTGGCCCTGGCCTGGAGGGCCTTTTTGTAATAGGAGTCGTAGCAGTCCGCGGAGAGGACGAAGGTGCCCAGAAGAATCCGCTTCTTCACCTCCGGGCCGAAGCCCTCGGTGCGGGTTCTGCGGTACAGCTCCTCCAGACTGCCGCAGCCCTCCGCCCGCCAGCCGAATTTCACCCCGTCGAACCGGGCCAGGTTGGAGGAGGCCTCGGCGCAGGCCAGGATGTAGTAGGCGGGCACCGCGTAGTCCAGCAGGGGCAGGGAGCACTCCTCCACCACCGCGCCCCGCGCCCGGAGCACCCCGGCGGCGGCCCGGACGGCGGCGGCCACCTCCGGCTCCAGCGCGCCGCCGAAGCACTCGGCGGGCAGGCCGATGCGCCTGCCCCGCACGTCGCCGGTGAGGGCGCAGAGCAGTCCCCCGGTGGGGAGCTCCAGACTGGTGGCGTCCCGGGGATCCCGCCCACGGAGGAGCTCCAGCACCGCCGCGCAGTCGGCGGCGGAGCGGGCGATGGGGCCGAGCTGATCCAGGGAGGAGGCGTAGGCGACCAGGCCGTACCGGGACACGGAGCCGTAGGTGGGCTTCATGCCGGTGACGCCGCAGTGGGCGGCGGGCTGGCGGATGGAGCCTCCGGTGTCCGAGCCGATGGCGTACCACACCTCCCCGACCGCTACCGCGGCGGCCGCCCCGCCGGAGGAGCCGCCGGGGGAGCGGGTGAGATCCCAGGGGTTTTTCGCCGGGCCGTAACAGGAGGTCTCACAGGTGGAGCCCATGGCGAACTCGTCCAGGTTCAGCTTGCCCATGGACACCGCCCCAGCGGCGGTCAGGCGCTCCACGGCGGTGGCGTCGTAGCAGGGGGTGAAGTCCCCCAGGATTTTGGAGGCGCAGGTGGTGCGCATTCCCCTGGTGCAGATGTTGTCCTTGCAGGCCATGGGCACCCCGGCCAGGGGGGAGGCGGACAGTGCGGGGGCGGGGGCGGGCGAATCCGCCACGGTGATAAAGGCGTTGTTGCCCGGCTGGCAGGCGGCAATCCGCCCGGCGGCGGCGGCAATGGCCTCGGCCTGGGTGACGGCTCCGGCCTGGAGCTGCCCGGCCAGCTCCAGGGCAGTCAGTTCATACAGCTCCATATTCCACCTCACTCCACGGCTTTGGGGACGAGAAAGCTCTCCCCGTCGGCGGCCGGGGCCCCGGCCAGCAGAGCCGCCCGGTCGGCGGAGGGGGCGGTTTCATCGGGGCGCAGGACGTTTTTCAGCGGGAAAACGTGGCTCAGCGGCTCCGCGCCGGCGGTGTCCAGACCGCCCAGCACCGCCATGTAGTCCAGAATTCGCTCCAGCTCCCGGGCGATCTCCTCCTTCTCCCCGCCGGGGAGGGAGAGGCGGGCCAGATCGGACAGATGTTCAATTCGCGCTTCGGTAATGTTCATGGGAAGGGTTCCTCCTTTTCTTCGCTGTCTGGGGGGCGAACCGCGCCCGCCCCCGCTCCTTATGGCTCAAGCCTGGTCCGGTCCCGGGGAAACAGGCTGGCCCGGCGGATGTTGTCCAGGCCGCAGAGCTGCATGGTCAGCCGCTCCAGGCCGATGCCCAGGCCGCCGTGGGGCGGCGCGCCGTGCTTGTGGAACAGCAGGTAGCCCGAAAAATCCTCCGGCTCCATGCCCCGCGCCTTTAACTTTTCCACCTGCTGGCCGTAATTGTGGATACGCTGGCCGCCGGTGGTGATCTCCATCCCCCGGAAGAGCAGATCGAAGGAGAGGGTGTACCGGGGGTCTTCCGGATCGTCCATGGTGTAGAAGGGACGCTTCCTGCCGGGGTAGTGGGTGACGAACACGAAGTCGCTGCCCCACACCTCCTTGGCGTACCGGCCGATGTGCTGCTCCTCCTCCGGCTCCAGATCGTAGGGCTCCCGGATGGCATAGCCGTAGGCCTCCGCCGCCAGGCGCTTGGCCTCGTCAAAGCGGACGGCGGGTATGTGCTCCGCATCGGGCAGCTCCGCACCCAGCAGGGCCAGCTCTCCGGCGTATTCCTGCCGGAGCAGGGCCACAAGGCGGCGCAGAAAGCCCTGCTCCAGCGCCATCAGGTCGGTAAAGGAGTGGAGAAAGCCCATCTCCAGATCCAGGGAGGTATATTCGTTCAGGTGCCGCTGGGTGGCGTGCTTCTCCGCCCGGAACACCGGGCCGATCTCATACACCCGCTCAAACACCCCCACCATGGCCTGCTTGTAGAGCTGGGGGGACTGGGCCAGCACAGCTTTCCGGCCGAAATAGTCCAGCCGGAACTGGCTGGAGCCTCCCTCGGCCCCGGCCCGGCCCAGCTTGGGGGTGTGGATCTCGGTAAAGCCCTCCCCCTGGAGAAACTCCCGGAAGGCCCGGCAGACGGCCGCCTGGATGCGGAACACCGCCCGGGCGCGGGGGGCGCGGAGGGTCACCGGGCGGAGGGAGAGCTCCGTGTCCAGGCTGACGGAACTCTTTTTGGACAGGGGCACCGGCGGGGGCGCGGCGGGCCGGGAGAGCACCGTGAACCGGGCCTCCGCCAGCTCCGCCCCGCCGGGCGCCCGGGGCTCGGGCCGGAGCACGCCGGAGACAGAGACGGCGCACTCCTCGCGCACCCCCTCGGGACGCCGGGGACAGACGCACTGGACCAGCCCCTCCCGGGTGCGCAGGGTGAGGAAGGTGACCCCGCCCAGATCCCGCAGGGCGTGCACCATCCCGTGCAGGGTGACGGCCCGGTTATTCCGGCCCACCACCGCCGCGTCAAATTTCGTTGCCAGAACTTCCATGCCAATCACACCTTTCTGCAAAAAAGAATAAAAAAATCCCGAAGCCGGTTTTCCAGCTTCGGGACGGAACAAACTCCGCGGTACCACCCAAAATTGCGCCGTCGTGTGCAACGGACGCCACTCGGAACCCTTAACGCGGGTGGGACGGGCGCGCCTACCCCCTGAGGCCAGGGCTCGGGACGCCGGCTCAAACGTGTTGCGCCATCCCATCCTGCCGGACCGGGCTCTCAGTCGGTGACCCGGATTCTCTGTCGGCCCTCACGGGGGGCGGTCGTTCTCTCTGCCTTTGTTGAGCGTAGTATACGCAGTTTGAAGGCAAAAGTCAAGCACAAAATTTTTTTGCACCGGGGGCGCGGGTGTGGTACAATGTCGAAAACCACACACTGAGGTGAGAGACTATGAAGGATTGGGACGCCCTCTATGAGGAGTGCATCCACTGTCAGAAGTGCGGCCTGGCGGAGACCCGGACCAACGTGGTGTTCGGCGAGGGAGCCAGGGACGCGGAGGTCATGTTCATCGGGGAGGGCCCCGGCGAGCAGGAGGACCGCACCGGCCGGCCCTTTGTGGGCCGGGCGGGCCAGCTGCTGGACGATATGCTGGCCATGATCGACCTGAAGCGGGAGAAGGTGTTCATCGGCAACATGGTCAAGTGCCGCCCGCCCCAGAACCGGGACCCCCTGAACATCGAGCAGGAGGCCTGTATCGGCTATCTGCGCAACCAGGTGGCTCTGCTCAAGCCGAAGATCATCGTCTGCCTGGGGCGCATCGCCGCTATGAAGCTCATCAAGGAGGACTTCAAAATCACCCGTGAGCATGGCCAGTGGATCGAAAAGGCCGGGGTGTGGATGATGGCCATGTACCACCCCTCCGCCCTGCTGCGGGACCCCCGCAAGCGGCCGGAGAGCTTTGAGGATCTGAAGAGCCTCCAGGCCAAAATCCGGGAGGTCTGTGTGCGCACATACTGAAACAAAAGTGAGGCGGAATTCCGCCTCACTTTTGTTTTGTGGTCACCCGCTTGATGACCTTCAAACGGGCAAACTCCTCCCGCTCCTTCTCCTCCAGGGCGTCGGTGATGAAGCGGATGGTGCCGTCCAGGCCGGGGATGACAATGTTCTGTAAAGCGTTGGCCCGCTTCTGGGTCTTTTTGATGGCGTCGGCCAGGCGGTAGATAGAGGTCTCCACCTCCGCCAGCCGGCGGGTCAGCTCCTTGACCCTGTAGAACTTGAGGTAGCACTCATCCAGCTCGGAACAGGTATCCCCCATGCCGTACTCCGGCCGGGGCGGGGGGGACTGGCCGGGGATGCGGGGCAGCTCCACCCCCATAACGGAGCGGTAGCGCAGGGTCAGGGAGTCGTCCACATCCACCGCCTCCGCGATGCGGTCGCAGATGCCCAGGCGGATGTTGGCCGCCTGGAGGGCGGTGTACGCCTCGGTAAAGACGGCGTCGATCTGTCCCTGCAACTCCTTGGCGGTGTCCATCATGCCCATGAGTTCCCGGATGAGGATGTTGCGCTTGCGGTCCATCAGCTCGTAGCCCGTCCGGGCCAGCGTCCGGGAGCGCTTGGCGGCGATCAGGTTGCCCTTGGTGGGCAGCAGGTTGGCCATGGCGGTTCAGCTCCTTTCTGGGCTACGACTGCTTCCGCTCAAAGAGTTCCTTCCACGCCCCCTCCACATAGTGGGCCTCGATGGTCTTGGCGTCCACCCGGTCCAGCTCGCCCCTGGGCAGCATGGTCAGCAGCTTCCACCCCAGGTCCAGCGTCTCCGCAATGGTGCGGTTGTCCACCAGGCTCTGGTGGACAAACCTGCGCTCGAAGGCGTCGCCGAAGGCCAGATACTGCTTGTCCAGCTCGCTCAGCTCGTCCTCGCCGATGACGCTGGCCAGGCTGCGGGCGTCCTGAACTTTGGAGTAGGAGGCAAAGAGCTGGTTGGACACGTCGTAGTGGTCCTCCCGGGTGAAGCCCTTGCCCACGCCGTCCTTCATCAGGCGGGACAGGGAGGGGAGAATGGCGATGGGGGGATAGATGCCCTTCTGATCCAGCTCCCGGTCCAGCACGATCTGTCCCTCGGTGATGTAGCCGGTGAGATCGGGGATGGGGTGGGTGATGTCGTCGTTGGGCATGGTGAGCACCGGCACCTGAGTCACCGAGCCGGCGCGGCCGTGGATCATGCCCGCCCGCTCGTAGAGGGAGGCCAGATCCGAGTAGAGGTAGGCGGGGAAGCCCTTGCGGGAGGGGATCTCCCCCTTGGAGGAGGAGAACTCGCGCAGGGCCTCGCAGTAGGAGGTCATGTCGGTGAGCACCACCAGCACGTGGTAGCCGTGCTCAAAGGCCAGGAACTCCGCCGCCGTAAGGGCGCAGCGGGGGGTGAGGATGCGCTCGATGATGGGGTCGGAGGCCAGGTTGAGGAACATGACCACCCGGCTCAGGGCGCCGGCCTCCTCAAAGGAGCGGCGGAAGAACTCGGCGGTGTCGTTCTTCACGCCCATGGCGGCGAAGACGATGGCGAATTCCCCGTCCTGGTTGGGCACCCTGGCCTGCCGCACGAGCTGGGCGGCCAGCTCGTTGTGCTTCATGCCGGAGCCGGAGAAGATGGGCAGCTTCTGCCCCCGGATGAGGGTGGCGCAGCCGTCGATGGCGGATATGCCGGTGTAGATGCAGCTGCGGGGGTACTTGCGGGAGACGGGGTTGATGGCGGAGCCGTTGATGTTACGCCGCTCCTCCGGGTAGATCTCGCCCAGGGCGTCGATGGGGCGGCCCGCGCCGTCAAAGACCCGGCCCAGCATCTCCTTGGACAGGGCGATGTCCATGCTCTTGCCCACAAAGTGGGTGGAGGCGTTCTCCAGAGAGATGCCCCGGGTGCCCTCAAATACCTGGAGAACCACCCGGTCGCCGTCAATGAGGATGACGCGGCCATAGCGGCGCTCCCCGTTCTCCAGAGTGACCTCCGCCATCTCGTCGTAGGCCACGTCCTTGACCCCCTCCAGGGCAATGAGGGAGCCGGACAGCTCCGAAAGGCCGATGTATTCCAGTCTCATGTCAGTGTTTCACCTCTATCTCCAACCTCAGCGGTTGGCCTCGTTGACCTGCCGCAGGGCGTCCTCAATGGCGGCGTCATACTCCGCGAACTTCTCCTGGCCGTCGTTGGGCACCTCGTACTTCATCTTGGCCAGGGCCTCGAAGATGCCGGTCTCCTTGAGCTGGGACAGGGGGATGGCCCGGGAGACGATGTCCTTGGCCCCGTGGTAGAGCTTGAGCATCAGCTCCATCATGCGCAGCTGCTTGTCCAGGGGCACATAGGTGTCGATGGCGTGGTAGGCGTTCTGCTGGAGAAAGCCCACCCGGAAGAGCTTGGCGGTCTCGATGATGAGCTTCTGATCCTCGGGCAGGATGTCCGCGCCGATGAGCTTGACGATCTCCATCAGCTCCGACTCCTTTTGGAGTAGGTGGGCCATCTGGTGGCGGCAGGTGACGAACTCCGGCCCCACGTGCGCGTCGTACCAGGGCCTGAGATCGTCGGCGTACTCCGAGTAGGAGGTCAGCCAGTTGATGGAGGGGAAGTGGCGGGCATAGGCCAGGGCGCGGTCCAGGCCCCAGAAGGTACGCACATAGCGCTTGGTATTCTGGGTCACCGGCTCGGAGAAGTCGCCGCCCTGGGGGGAGACGGCGCCGATTACAGTGACGCTCCCCTCCTTCCCCTCCAGGGTCTTCACATAGCCCGCCCGCTCGTAGAACTCGGCCAGGCGGGAGGCCAGGTAGGCGGGGAAGCCCTCCTCGGCGGGCATCTCCTCCAGCCGTCCGGAGATCTCCCGCAGGGCCTCCGCCCAGCGGGAGGTGGAGTCGGCCATGAGGGCCACATGGTAGCCCATATCCCGGTAGTACTCGGCGATGGTCATGCCGGTGTAGACCGACGCCTCGCGGGCGGCCACCGGCATGTTGGAGGTGTTGGCGATGAGGATGGTGCGGTTCATCAGGGGCTGCTGGCTCTTGGGGTCCAGCAGCTCGGAGAACTCCTCCAGAGCCTGGGTCATCTCATTGCCGCGCTCGCCGCAGCCCAGGTAGACGATGATGTCCGCGTCCGACCACTTGGCTAGCTGGTGCTGGGTCATGGTCTTGCCCGCGCCGAAGGGGCCGGGGATGGCGGCGGCGCCCCCCTTTCCGATGGGGAAAAGGGTGTCGATGATCCGCTGCCCGGTGACCAGAGGCCGGTCGATGGGCAGCCGCTGGGCGATGGGGCGGGGGGTGCGGATGGGCCACCGCTGGGCCAGGGACAGGGAGTGCACCCTCCCGTGGTCGTCGGTGAGCTCCACCAGAGTGTCGCTGACCCGGTAGGCCCCGGCGGGCGCCACCTTGGTCACCCGGCCGGACACCCCGGCGGGCACCAGACAGCGGTGGACGATGAGGGGGGTCTCCGGGCAGGAGGCATAGAGTGCGCCGGGGGCGAGAACGTCGCCTGCCTTTACATGGAGGGTGACATCCCACGTCTTCTCCTGGTCCAGGGAGGGGATGTTCAGCCCACGGCCGATGAAGGGGCCGCTCTCCGCCTCAATGACCTTGAGGGGGCGGGCAATGCCGTCGAAGATGTTGGTCAGCATGCCGGGGCCCAGGGTGATGGCCATGGGGGCCCCCTGGCTCACCACCGGCTGGCCGGGCTTGAGGCCGGCCGTGTCCTCGTAGACCTGGACGGTGGTGGCCGAGCGGTCCACACTGACCACCTCGCCGATCAGGCCCTCCTCGCCCACGCTGACCATATCCATCATGGCCAGGCCCTTGCCGCCGGTCACCTTGACGACCGGGCCGTTGATGCCGTGGATGGTATAGTGCGTTTGATTCATTGGAAGTACCATCCTTTCTTATTCGTCGGAGAGCGACAGGCCGAAGAGCTCGGCAAAGTGGCCGGACAACTCGCCGGCTGCGCTGTCAAAGGAGGAGTCCACCCGCAGGCCCAGATCGGGGGACTCGGCGATCAGGCCGCCCAGGCGGAAGTCCCCCTCCCGGAAGGTCAGGCGGATTTGGGGCGCGGAGGCGGCCAGGGCCTCCCGAAAGCTCAGATCGTCGCCCCGCAGGGTAACCAGCACCTCCTCCGCGCCGGAGAGCTGCTCCAGCGCCTCGGCCAGCAGGGCAGTGAGCCGCTGGCCATAGGCGGGAGTGCGGGTGAAGGCGGCGATTTTGGCCCGCACCAGGGCGAAGACCTCCTGGGCCATCTCGGTGCGGCGCAGGTAGAGGGCCCGCTTGTTCTCCAGCATATGGCGGGACACGCCCCGCCCGGCCTCCGACTGGATGCGGGCCACCTCGCCGTGGATGTACTCGTAGGCCTCCTTCAGCGCCGCGTCCTCCGCCTCCTGAAGGCGGAGCTCCCGGCGGCGCTTGACCTCCGCGAGGGCGCGCTTGCTCTCGTCGGCGGCTTCCGCCAGGATTTTGGCGGTGAAGCGGTCCAGCTTTTGATTCATATCAGGCATAGTTAACCTCCTCACGGAGCTGGTCAGAGCTTGACTCCAATGGCCTCCCGGATGTAGCGGGTGATGGAGTCGGGGGCGCGGCCGGCGCTGTGCCGGTCGGGGATCTCCACCACCAGGGGCCGCTGGGCGGTGAGCTTCAGCGGGGCGATGAGATCCTGGCACAGGGCGGCCAGCTTTTCGGTGATGAGCAGCACGGCGATGTCGGGATCGGCGGCGGCGGTCTGGATGGCGGCGCGCACCAGGGGCTCCTCCCGCACCACGACCCCTTCGATGCCAGCCAGGCGCAGCCCCACCTGGGTATCCGTGCTGTCGGTGATGACGAAGTATTTCATAAGTTGCCTCTCAGCGTTTCGCCCGCCCCGCGGGCGAAATCAAATCAAAATCCGTGCGGAGCAGGACACACCCCAGGGTGCCTTCTCTTGCCCCTCGGGGCAATTTACCTTGTGCGCCTGCGCAGCACACCGATACCTCTGGACGGATTACACGAAGAGCAGCAGCAGCGCCACGATCAGGCCGTACAGCGCCACACCCTCGGCCAGGCCAACGAAGATGAGGGCCTTACCGAAGGCCTTGTCGTTCTCGGAGATGGCGCCCAGGGCGGCAGACGCGGAGGAGGCCACGGCGATGCCGCCGCCGATGCCGCTCAGGCCCACGGCCAGGGCAGCGCCTACGTACTTGAGGCCCTCGGCGATACCGCCAGCCGCCGCGGCGGCCTCAGGCGTGCCGACGGCGGAGGCGCTGCCGCCGATGCCCACCACGCTGGCCAGTACCAGGAAGGCGAAGAAGGAGGCGATGTTGGCGCCAAGGGCCCGCTTGGCCCTGCGTCCGGTGTACTTGCGGATGCCGATGAGGAACAGGGGGGAGAAAACCGCGAAGGCGGCAAAGAACAGGACAATGAATTTCAGCATGGTGACTACCTCCTCAGGATTACCCGTTTGTGCGGGCAGCATAGTCGATTTTTTTCGGGACAAAGGGGATGCCGCCGTCGTCGTAGAAGCGGCCGAAGAGCTCGTAGAACTCCAGACGGAGCACCTGGATGCCCACCAGAAGGCCCTCGAAGCCCATGACGAAGGCGTTGCCCAGCACCAGGATCAGGATGCCCGCCGGGCCGCCCACCCCGCCGGCCAGGCCGGCCAGCATGTGGACCACCAGCATCAGGCCCACGTGGGTGATGGCATAGGCGCCCACGCGCATGAAGGACAGGGTGTTGGTCAGGTAGCTGAGCAGGGTCTCGAACAGCTCGAAGAAGCCGGTGCCCAGCACCTCGCCCACTGAAAATTCCCTCCAGTGGGGGTCCTTGGCCAGCAGATGGGACAGCGGCTCCCGCAGGAGCATGAGCACCAGGGGGAGGATCAGCACGGGCAGCACATAGGCGGGGGTGAACAGGTTCACGCCGAAGGCCAGGGTGGACACGGCCGCGGTGAGCAGTCCGGCGTAAAACACGATGCCCGCCGCGCCGTTGGGCCCGAAGAGGATTTTTTCATAGTTTTTCTGGCGGATGCCGTTGAGGATGTTGATGACCATCACCAGCAGCAGCATAAACACGCCCAGACAGATGGACAGGACCAGCAGCAGCAGGACATTGCTCACCACGCCCAGGCCCGCAAAGGTAGTCTCCTCCATGATTTTAAAACCGGGGAGAATGTCCTCAAAGCCGAACACTGACCCGTAGACGCAGCCGAACAGCGCGCCGGACAGGCCGCAGCAGGTGATGATGCCGCCCAGCCACATGCCCTTCCACCTGGCCAGTACAAGGCCAATGAGGGCCAGACAGAGCCCCTGCCCCAGGTCGCCGAACATGATGCCGAAGAACAGGCAGTAGGTCAGGGCCATGAACAGGGAGGGGTCCTTCTCGTTGTAGGCGGGCAGGCCATACATCTCCAGGAAGGGCTGGAACACCCGGCCCAGGAAGCAGGTTTTCAGCTTGGTGGGGGGCTTGGCGTGGCGCACGTCATCGGCGGTATCGGCTACGCAGGACAGGTTGGGGAACCGGGCGAGCGTTTCCTCGATTTCCGGCACCGCCGCCGCCGGCACCCAGCCGGTGAGGTAAAAGGTGCCCTTGCTGCGGCAGGCGTACTGGCGCAGCCCGCAGCACTCGCTGTGGTAGCGCAGGTAGGAGTAGCTGGATAGAATGTGCTCCCGCTCCTGCCGGCGCAGCTCCTCCAGCTCCTGCCCCACCTGGGCCACCGCCGCCTGGGCGGCCTCCACCTGGGCGTTGAGCTCTGCCGTGGCGTTGTCCACCGTCCCGCCGGGCGGGTCCTCCAGACGAATGCGTACAAAGTGCAGGGAATTGAACAGGGAGTCCACCTTGTGGTGGGCCTCCTTGGTGGTGAAGTAGACCCCATATACCCGCCGGGCGCCCAGGGTGGTGGGGACGAAAAAGATGTCCTCCTCCTCGTTGAGGGCCTCCCGGAAGCCGTCGTAGGTCTCCCGGGGCAGGTAGCCGTATCGGAACCGGGCGTGATCCAGGCCCCAGAGCTCGTCCAGGCTGACGTTGAGTCCCCGGAGGTTCTGGAGCTGGTCCACCATGCTGCGGGCCTCGTCGGCCTTGTGCTCCAGCTCCTCCCTCCGCCGGTGCAGGGCGGCGATGCGCCCGGAGAGGGAATCGAAATAGGAAGCGAAATCCTCCAAGGGGGACGCGGGGTCGAAGGGGGCATAGGCCAGGGGGATGCCCGCCTCATCGGCCACCTCCACCGAGCGGTGGAGGAGTGCGCTGTAGGGGTTTTCCAGCTCCAGGGGCCGCAGGCCCTTCACGCTCCGCATGAGCTGCAGGGCGTTTTCCGGGTGGAACTCCTGGTCGATGACGCAGGCGCGCACCACATCGTCAAACCGCTCCAGCGGCCCGGCGATGGTGAGCAGCTTCATCGGGACAACGGACATTGCGGTAGCTCCTTCCTTGACATGGGCTTGGGGGGCTTATTGGCCCACCAGATCTGCGAGTTCTGCGCGGTAAGAGACGCCGTATTTCACCGACTCGATCACGTTAATCAGCACACTCAGCTCCAGCTCCTTGAGCTCCAGGTACGCCACGGCGGTGTAAATGGAGGGGGGCACGGCGGTGAGCTGACGCTTGTTGAAGCGGCAGATGGCCCGTTGGTAGTACTCCTCCACCGCGCCCACCGCCACGCCGTCGAAGCAGTCCCGGTAGGGGGAGTCCCGCAGCAGGGCGAAGACGTCGTCCACGCCGGGGGCGGCGCAGAGGGCGCGGGTGAAGTCGGGGTTGAGGCGGTAGTGAAAGGGGAAGAGAACGCGCAGATAGGTCTCCGGCTCCGTCTGGGGGAAGTAGGTTTTGAGGCGGAGCACATGGATGATGTTGAGCAGGTCGATCTGCTCCCCCAGGGCGCGGAGAAGTACCTTCTGGGTGCGGCCGGTATACTGCCGGTGGACGATGCGGTAGAGGTGGGAGAAGTAGGCGGTGCGCAGGGCGGCCTCCGCCAGGGTGAAGTCGGGCAGTGCGCCGTCCCGGCTTGGGCGCAGGTGCCGGAGCACGGGCGCGTAGATGGTGTCGCGGGCGGCGTCCAGGAGCTGGTCGTAGCTGGTGCAGGAGGCCAGGGCCCCCTCGTCCAGCCGCAGGCGGAGGGGCACCGCAGACGTGGGGGGAGGCTCCTTGGCGTAGCGGCCGGTCTTGAGCCGGCGCAGGGCGGCCAGGAGGGCGCTCCGCTCCGCAGCCCGGAGCTGGAACTGCATCAGGGGCTTGTCCTCCCGGGGAACGTAATAGGACAGGCTCCGGTACTCCAGCCGCAGCTCGTCCCGCAGAGCGCCCTCCATCTCCACCCGGCCCACGTAGGACCAGGCACCGGGGGGGACCAGGGACAGGGCGCGGCTCCAGCCCGGGTGCTGCCGCAGGGCCTCCAGCAGTTCGGCCTCATTTTTCAGCCCGGCCAGCCGGGCAAAGTCGTCCGCCCGCAGGCGCTTGCCGTAGAGGGCGCGGATCTTGGCGGACAGCGCGCCGTAGGTCATCTCCGCGTTTTTCACGGCTGCACGCCCACGATCAGGGAGAACAGGGTGTCCACCCAGCGCTCCTTGTTTTTCTCATAGGACGCCTCCACCGCGCGCATGGTCTGCTCCAGCTTTCGGTCCAGCCGGTCCAGCGCCTCCTCGGCGGCGGCCTCCTCAGTCTGCTGCACCTGCTCCAGCCGCTGCCGGGCCCGCGCCAGATAGCTCTCGCGCATAGCGGAGATCTCCTGCTCCAGGCCGGCCTGGAGCTGCTGCCGCCTGGCACGGGACTCCTCCGCCAGCACCTTGGCACCCTGTTCGGCGGCCATGATCTGGCTGACCATCTCGGCGTAGTCCATCGTAACACCTCCGTCGTTGTTTGAAGTGAAAAGGGATTTGTACGTCACCGTTTATCATACCATATCGGGAGATGGATTTCTACAAGAAAATGGCAGGGATAAATAAAATATTTCATCATACCGCACAAAGCGGCGAATGCCGCGCGGGGGAGCTTGAATGCGCTATTGTAATCCTGGGAGGGGGCGTATATAATAAGAGTTTATAAAGCTGTCCCGCGGCTTGCGCGGGCTCAAATGCAGATGGGAGGAAGTATTATGGCAAAGCTGCTCCGGCTTCTGGAACAAGACTGCACGCTGACCCATGAACAGCTTGCATCCATGACGGATATGACCGTGGCGGACGTGAAGGCCGCCATTCAGCGCTATGAGGCGGACAAGACCATCCTGGGCTATCAGGCCATCGTGGACTGGGACCGCACCGACCGGGAGGCGGTCACCGCCCTCATTGAGGTGAAGGTGACGCCCCAGCGGGGCGACGGCTTTGACCGGGTGGCCGAGCGCATCTACCAGTACGACGAGGTGGAGAGCGTCTATCTGATGAGCGGCGCCTTTGATCTCACCGTCATTATCTCGGGCCGCACGCTGAAAGAGGTGGCCCAGTTTGTGGGGGAGCGCCTGTCCACCCTGGAGGACGTGACGGGCACCGCCACCCATTTTATCCTGCACAAGTACAAGGAGAAGCACCTGATCTTTGAAAAGCAGGAGCAGCAGGAGAAGGAGTGGATCTTTTCATGAATTACGATGAAATACTCTGCCGGCGCATCCAGGAGGTCAAACCCTCCGGCATCCGGCGCTTTTTCGATATCC
Source organism: Flavonifractor plautii ATCC 29863 (assembly GCF_000239295.1). Taxonomy (GTDB): domain Bacteria; phylum Bacillota; class Clostridia; order Oscillospirales; family Oscillospiraceae; genus Flavonifractor; species Flavonifractor plautii. Next base: position 9,169 of record NZ_JH417696.1, on the reverse strand, counting down.
TGGAGGAGATGAAGGATGCCATCTCTCTGGGCGTGGGGGAGCCCGATTTCGTCACCCCCTGGCACATCCGGGACGCGGGCATCTACTCTCTGGAGAAGGGCTTCACCAAGTACACCTCCAACGCCGGCATGGCGGAGCTGCGCCGGGAGATCGCGGCCTACCTGAACCGCCGCTTCGGCCTGCAATACGACTTCGCCCATCAGATTGTGGTCACCGTGGGCGGCAGCGAGGCCATCGACCTGGCCCTGCGGTGCATCCTCAACCCCGGCGATGAGGTGATCATCCCCGTGCCCTCCTTTGTGTGCTACGGGCCCCTGACGTCCATGGCCGGGGGTACGCCGGTGTACGTGGAGCTGAAGGCGGAGAACGAGTTCCGCCTCACCGCCGCGCAGCTCCGCGCCGCCCTCACCCCCCGCACCAAGGCCGTGGTGCTTCCCTTCCCCTCCAACCCCACCGGCGGTATTCTGGAGCGGGCCGATCTGGAGGAGCTGGCCGGGGTGCTGAAGGACACCAACGCCATGGTTCTCTCCGACGAGATCTACGCCGAGCTGACCTATGGCCAGAAGCACGTGTCGCCCGCCAACCTGCCGGAGCTGTACGACCGCACCATCGTGGTCAACGGCTTCTCCAAGAGCCACGCCATGACCGGCTGGCGCATGGGCTACGTCTGCGGCCCCGCGCCCATTCTCCAGCAGATGCTCAAGCTCCACCAGTTCGGTATCATGTCCGCCCCCACCACCAGCCAGTATGCCGCCATTGAGGCCATGCGCAACGGTGACGTGGACATTGAGAAGATGCGGGACGAGTACGACGGCCGCCGCCGCTATCTGGTGGAGGGCCTGCGCCGCATCGGCCTGCCCTGCTTCGAGCCCAAGGGCGCCTTTTACGTGTTTCCCGACATCCGGGGCACCGGCCTGACCTCCGACGAATTCTGCGAGCGGTTTTTGATGGAGGAGAAGGTAGCCGTCATCTCCGGCGCCGCCTTTGGCCCCGGCGGCGAGGGCTTCATCCGCTGCTGCTACGCCACCAGCATGAAGGACATCGCCGAGGCCCTGACCCGCATGGACAACTTCCTGACCAACCTGCGCAAGAAGCAGGCCCGGGAGGGCTGAGCTTCCATCCACCCCCATTCATAAGAGGAGGCAGCATATGTACATCACCTGTCTGGACATGGAGGGCGTGCTGGTCCCCGAGATCTGGATTGCCTTTGCCGAGGCCAGCGGCATCCCCGCCCTCAAGCGCACCACCCGGGACGAGCCCGATTATCACAAGCTGATGGAGTACCGCCTGGGCATACTGCGGGAGCACGGCCTGGGGCTGCGGGAGATTCAGGCTACCATTGCCCAAATCGACCCCCTGCCCGGCGCGCGGGCATTTCTGGACGAGCTGCGCAGCTTCACCCAGGTCCTGATCCTCAGCGACACCTTTGAGCAGTTCGCCCAGCCCCTGATGAAAAAGCTGAACTGGCCCACCCTGTTCTGCAACACCCTGGAGGTGGCGCCCGACGGGGCCATCACCGGCTTCCGCATGCGCTGCCCACAGTCCAAGCTGACCACGGTGAAGGCCCTCCAGTCCATCGGCTACGACACCATCGCCGCCGGGGACAGCTACAACGACCTGGGCATGATCCAGGCCAGCCGCGCCGGCTTCCTCTTCAAGAGCACGGCGCAGATCAAGGCCGATCACCCGGAGGTGCCCGCCTACGAGGGCTTTGACGAGCTGCTGGCCGCCATCCGGCGGGCCATGGACTGAGGAGGGCGGACGTATGCGCGACCCGTTTGACGGCCTGGCCTTCCGCCCGGCGGACATCCTCCTGCCCCAGAACTGTGATTACACCAAGTGGTCGGTGGTGGCCTGCGACCAGTACACCTCCCAGCCGGAGTACTGGCAGGAGGTGGAGGAGCTGGTGGGCTCCGCCCCATCCACCCTGCGCCTGATCCTGCCCGAGAGCTGCCTGGACGGCCCAAGCGTGGAGACCGACATCATGGAGGTCAACAACACCATGACCCGCTACCTGCGGGAGGAGCGGTTCTGCACCCTGCCCGCCAGCCTGATCTATGTGGAGCGGCGGCTGGACAACCTGCGCCTGCGCCGGGGCCTGGTGGGCATGGTGGATCTGGAGCAGTACGACTACGAGCCCGGCGCGGAGGCCCAGGTGCGGGCCACCGAGGGCACCGTCATGGCCCGCATTCCGCCCCGGGTGGCGGTGCGCAAGAACGCCCCCCTGGAGCTGCCCCACGTGATGCTGCTGGCCGACGACCCGGAAAAGACGGTGCTTGAGCCCCTCTCCGCCCGCAAGGATCAGATGGAAAAGGTGTACGACTTCGACCTCATGGAGCGGGGCGGCCACATCGCCGGCTGGCGGCTGGACGGGGAGAGCATGGCCCTGGTGGCCGCCGCCCTCCGGAAGCTGGCCGATCCGGCGGCCTTCCGCGCCCGCTACGGCGTGGAGGACAAGCCGGTGCTCCTCTTCGCCGTAGGAGACGGCAACCACTCCCTGGCCACCGCCAAGGAGTGCTATGAGCGGCAGAAGAAGCTCACCCCCAGGGAGCAGTGGGACAGCCTGCCCGCCCGGTACGCCCTGTGCGAGCTGGTCAACCTCCACGACGCCTCCCTGGAGTTCGAGCCCATCCACCGGGTGGTCTTCGGCGTGGAGCCGGAGCGGGTGGTGGAGGAGCTGCTCTCCGCCCTCCCAGGCGCATACCGGGGGGAGGGGGACGGCCATGTGCTCCGCTTCTCCCATGCCGGGGGGAAGGGCGCGGTCACTGTGCCCCGCCCGGAGGCCCAGTTGGAGGTGGGCACCCTCCAGCCCTTCCTGGACGCCTACGTGAAGGAGCACGGGGGGAGCATCGACTACATCCACGGCGCGGATGTGGCCCGGGATCTGGCCGCCCGCCCCGGCAATATCGCCTTCCTGCTGCCCGCCATGGGCAAGGAGCAGCTCTTTCCCACCGTCATCCGGGACGGGGTGCTCCCCCGCAAGACCTTCTCCATGGGGGAGGCCCACGACAAGCGCTTTTACCTGGAGGCGCGCAAGATCCGATAAGGGGGTGACCCGATGCCCGTTCTGGAAACAAGGGCCTACGCCAAGCTGAATCTCTCTCTCGACGTGCTGGACCGGCGGAGCGACGGTTACCACGAGATGCGCATGGTCATGCAGACCGTGACCCTCAGCGACGCCCTCCGCCTGGAGACCGGCACGGGAAAGCCCCTGTCCATGCGCAGCAGCCTGGGCTTCCTGCCCGCCGACGAGCGCAACCTGGCGGCGGCCGCCGCCCTGCGCCTGTGCGCGGAGACGGGGGCGGACTGCGGCGGGCTGTCCATTGAGCTGGACAAGTCCATCCCGGTGTGCGCCGGGCTGGCGGGGGGCAGCGCCGACGCCGCTGCCGTCCTGCGGGGGCTCAACCGCCTGCTGGGGCTGGGCCTCCCGCCGGAGCGGCTGGAGGCCATCGGGGCCCGGGTGGGCTCCGACGTGCCCTACTGCGTCCGGGGCGGCACCGCCCTGGCCGAGGGGCGGGGGGAGGTGCTCACCACTCTGCCCGCCCTGCCCGACTGCCATGTGGTGCTGTGCAAGCCCGCCTTCTCGGTGCCCACGCCGGAGCTCTTCGCCAGGCTGGACGGCTGCCGCATCCGCCGCCGCCCGGACACCGCCGGTCTGCTGGCCGCCCTGGCGGCGGGGGATCTGGCCGGAGTGGCCCGGCGCATGTATAACGTGTTTGAGGATGTGCTCCCCGAGCGGCGGGGCGCAGAGGTGCAGCGCATCAAGAACGCCCTCGTTCAGCAGGGGGCCCTGGGGGCCTCTATGAGCGGCACCGGCTCCACCGTCTTCGGCCTGTTCGACCGGGAGGAGGCCGCCCGCCGGGCCTATGAGCTGCTCCAGGAGAGCTACCGGGATACATTTTTGGCCCGCAGCCTGGAAAAAATGGTATAGAAACCGGCATCACCGTCCACAATGTAGGCACTACATAGTGGACGGTGATGTTTTATGAAGCAATCCAAGACCCTGCGCCGCTGGGAGCTGGCGCTGCTGCTGGGGGTGGCCTGCGCGGCTCTGCTGGGGGTGTGGCTGGACGGGGCCCAGGCGGCCCTGTCCGACCAGGTGATCCGCCTGCACGTGCTGGCCAACTCGGATTCCGAGGCCGACCAGGCCCTCAAGCTCCGGGTGCGGGACCGGATTCTGGCTGAGGCGGAGGAGCTGTTTGTTCCCGGAGCCGGCCGGGCGGAGACAGAGGAGCTCCTCCGCGCCCACCTGTACGACCTGGCCGCCGCCGGGGCGGAGGTGGTGGGGGAGGCGGGCTATTCCTATCCGGTGACCGCCTCACTGGTGCACGACTACTGGTTCCCCACCAAGACCTATACCGACTTCGCCCTCCCGGCAGGGGCGTACACCGCCCTGCGCATCGAGATCGGCGCGGGGGGCGGGCAGAACTGGTGGTGCGTGGTGTTCCCGCCCCTATGCCTGGGCTCCGTCAGCGAGACCACGCAGGAAACCGCCCTGGAGGCCGGGCTGACGGAGAACCAGGTCTCCCTGATGACCGGGGAGGACGAGGGCTACGTGGTGAAGTTCAAGGCCGTGGAGCTGCTGGAGCAGTTCAAGGGCTGGCTGGAAGGGCGATAAAAAGCGGCCTGCGCAAAGGTGCGCCCCCATAAGGAAGTAATTTAATTGTCGCAGAGCGGCATGGCTGAAAAGTCATGCCGTCCTGCCTTTTCTTTGCCGTTCCACGGTCTGAGCGGCACCCGGCAGGTTGACTTCTCCAATGAAGTTCCAGACCAGTTCGATCTTCTGCCTGCGATGGCCGCTGGACTTGTCCGGCGCATGGACGATGATCTTCTTTACAAACTCATTGACGATGGTGGGCGTCAGTTCCCGGATGCCCACATATTTTCGCACAATGGCTGCAAAGCTGGCAAAATCGGCTTGATCCTGTTCAAAGGTTTCTACTGCGTCCCGCCATGCCTTGACCTGCTCCGTCAGTTCTTTTTGTTCTGCCTCATAGTCGGCGGAGAGTTTCAAGAACCGTTCATGGCTGATCGTACCGCTGATGTCGTCCTCATAAATGCGTTTGAAAATCCGGTCAAGTTCGCCAATACGCTTTTCCGCTTGGGCGATTTCGCGCCTGCGCTTCTTGGCCTCTTTTTCGGCTTCTTGGAACCGTTGCTTTTTCGCGGCTTCCCCAAATGCCATGGCATCGTCAAAGAACAGTGCCGTCACATCGAAAATCCGCTGCAACACAAACAGTTTCAGCGTTTCTTCCCGGATAAAGTGCATGGTACAATCACCCGTATTACTCTTATACCGGGAGCAACGATAGCAGTCTTGCTGCGGTGTCATGTTTTTGCCGGTGGCGAAATGCAGCTTGCTTCCACAGTCGGCGCAGTACAGCAGGCCGGAAAACAACCCTTGCCGTTCGGCTTGCTTGGCCGGGCGGCGTTTGTTCTCCCGCAGCTCCCGTACCCGTGCAAAGACTTGTTCTTCGATAATGGCGGGCTGGGTATTGGGGAAAATTCGCTGGTTCTCCGGGGCGTTATGCAGCCGCTTTTTCAGCTTGTGGGACTTGGAATAAGTCTTGAAATTTACCGTACAGCCGGTGTACTCTGGCCGCTCCAAGATTCCCGCAACAGACTTCGGGCTCCATTGGTACGGCTTCTCCGGCAGCGGCTTTCCGTCCCGTTGGGCGTAGTGAGCTTTAACCGTCAGGACGTGTTGGGCGGTCAGCAGCTTGGCAATCTGCATGGGGCCTTTCCCTGAAATGCACAGGTCAAAAATCCGTTTGACAATCTCGGCGGCTTCCTCGTCCACAATCCACTTCTTTTTGTCTGCCAGGTCTTTCTGATACCCGTAGGGCGGATTGGTGCAGAGGTGTTCCCCGGCGTTTCCTTTGGCTCGCATAACAGCCCGGATTTTCTTGCTGGTATCGCGCGCGTAGAAGTCGTTGAACAGATTACGGAACGGGGTAAAATCATTGTCCCCCTTGTCGCTGTCCACGCCGTCATTGATGGCGATATACCGAATATCGCGCTCGGCAAAGAAACTCTCGGTATAGTAGCCCACTTTCAGATAGTCCCGCCCCATACGGGACATATCCTTGACAATAACGGTTCTGATCTTTCCTGCTTCGGCAAGCCGGATCATCTCATTCCATCCCGGACGGTCAAACGTCACCCCGGAAACACCGTCGTCGATGAAAAAGGTGGGATTGGGAAAACCGCTATCGGTTGCGAACTTCATAAGGATTTTCTTTTGATTGGCTATGCTGTTGCTCTCGCCGTCCAGCGCGTCCTCTTGGGACAGGCGGGCGTATAAAGCGGTAATGTTGTCGGGATAATTGGTGTTTGCTGTCATGGTTCATTCCTCCTGTAATGAACGCCCGACAAACAGGTTGCTGTCTTTATTATACTGCGTTTTCTCCTCTTTGTCAGCAGATGCGGCAACGGCTTCCGCACGAATAAGGCGCACCATCTTGTCATAAAGCGGCTCCGTTCCGCCGCAGGAGGTGTGTACTTCATAGACCGTCCCACCGAGCCTATAACAGACGGTTTCTTGCAGCGGATTTCCCCGTTTTGGTAAATAATCGCTCTCTTTTGGCCTTCATTTTCGTCCCATTCCGTTCCCTTCCTTTCCGGGGAAGCCACAACAGAGCAAGCATAGGAAGTGTGGCCACACTTCCGCAAAATCTCCGTTTCCGGCCTGTTGCCGGAGCGGAGATTTTTGCTTGTTGGGAGCTTCCTAAACCCTTGTTTTTTGCTTCGCCAATATTACGCTGGAAAGGACGGAATCTACCCGCTAAAGAGGTGGAAAAAAGTATTTTTAAATCAAAGCAGCCAGTAGCCTGCTAGTTTGCTCCGCAGGTTACTGGCTGTTTTAGTTATTTTGATTTGATTAAACAAGATCCAAAGAATTGATCCATGTCTGGATTGCTTCTGCCAATATATACTGCTGACGCAATACGGCCATACCCGTTGCCGGAATACTAGGTTCGCATTCCTTTTCTTTTATATTTTCTTCCAGGTAGGCTTTCAAAGTATTAATGTTTTCCTGAATCTCTGCAACGCATGCACGTTGCTTTTCATACGGTAAAGAATCCAGATTTACAATTACAGCGTTGAAGTCCAAGAAAATATTAATTGGCTTTGAAGAGATTTCAAACATGAGCCGTTGAAATTCGGATTCTCCAGCCTCGGTCAGAGAGTAAACTGCCTTTTCCGGCATCTTGCCTTCTTTGACTACTTCGCCCCGGATTAGCCCTTTTTCCTCTAACTGAATTGTCTTTTTATAGATAGATGGGGTGCTGATTTTTACCCATTTAGAGATGTTCCTGTATTCCACCAATTTCTGTATATCATAGGCGCTCATTGGCTCTTTTTTTAACATTCCAAGAACAATCAAATCAATGGTAGCCATGTGGATCACTCCCTTCCACTCCAGTGCGTATTTTGAATGGTAGCACTATAAATTATAGTATTGGATTTTATAGCCTTTGTCAAGAGTGGGTGATACTCCCTTGACAACTACTATAATTTATAGTAGTATAATCGTTGCAGTATACTATACTTTATACTACTGTAATTTATTCTTTTAGGAGGAAGTATCCACAATGAGTGAACGCAACAACAAACTTGAGCTTTTGGGCAGTGCGCCTATCCCCAAAGCTCTGATGGCCCTCGGCGTACCGATTATGATTGGGATGTTAATCAACGCCCTATATAATCTGGTGGATGCCTATTTTGTGGGCGGTCTGGGCGAAAGTCAAATGGGTGCTATTTCCGTCGTGTTTCCCTTGGGACAAGTTGTGGTTGGTTTGGGCCTTATGTTCGGTAACGGAGCCGCATCCTATCTGTCAAGACTACTGGGGCGCGGAGATAAAGATACAGCTAATAGGGTGGCAAGCACCGCACTATATAGCAGTATTCTGATTGGCGCCATTATCATTCTGTTTTCTACGATTTCCCTCAAACCAATTTTGGCGATGTTGGGCGCAACAGAAACGATTATGCCGTATGCCCTGACATACGCAAGAATTTATGTGCTCTCCTGTATTTTCAACGTGTTTAATGTAACAATGAACAACATTGTAAGCAGCGAGGGTGCCGCAAAGACGACCATGTGCGCTTTGCTGCTGGGAGCCGTATTGAACATTGGATTGGACCCGCTTTTCATTTACGCTTTGGACATGGGGGTTGCTGGTGCAGCAATCGCCACCGCGATTTCACAGATGGTATCTACACTCGTTTATCTTACATACGTTCTGCGAAAAAGAAGCGCATTTTCATTCAGCGTAAAAGCATTTTCTCCAACTGGGCAAATGATGGCGGAAATCTTGAAAATTGGTATTCCTACTTTGGTGTTCCAGTTACTTACAAGCCTTTCGATTACACTGATTAACCGTGCGGCCAGCGATTATGGTGATTCGGTCATTGCTGGCATGGGGGCAGTCACGCGAATTACTTCTATGGGAACACTTGTTGTCTTTGGATTTTTGAAAGGATTCCAGCCTATTGCCGGATTCAGCTATGGGGCAAAGAAGTTTGACCGCCTGCGCGAAGCAATCAAAACCTCGATCATTTGGTCTACAAGTTTCTGCTTAGTTGTGGGCTTAGCGATGGCCATTTTTTCCACACAGATTATCTCTCAATTTACCGATGGAGATACTCAAATGATTTTAGCTGGTCAAAAATCGCTGTTTGCGAATGGGATCACATTCATTCTTTTTGGTTTCTACACGGTTTATTCCTCGCTGTTCCTAGCATTGGGAAAAGGTGCGGCAGGCTTCTTTTTAGGAGCGTGCAGACAAGGTATCTGCTTTGTCCCTGTCATTTTGTTGCTGCCTATGGTATGGGGCATGAACGGAATTTTGTATGCCCAACCCATCGCAGATGTAATTTCCGTAGTCATCACTATTTTTATGGCGTTGCACCTTCATCGGGAACTGTCCAGGGCTGAAGAACGGGCTATGTCCAATTCGGAAATGTAAGTTACGCCCCTTGACTTTTACTATTGTCAATAGTACTATTGTTAATAGTAAAAGTCGGAGGTGTCGTTATGTCGTCGATTGATTTAGTCATACTTGGTATTGTATTGGAGAAACCGCAAAGCGCCTATGACATTCAAAAGGATGTGGAGTACCACCATTTTTCTCGTGTAGGACTACAATACATATTGGACATCTGA
>NZ_JH417695.1 GCF_000239295.1 Flavonifractor plautii ATCC 29863 | reverse complement strand
CTTACTCATGGTCGCTGGGCTTCTCGCCGTTGATGGGGCCGGGGTCGGCGGCGTTCTCCATCAGCTCAATCATGCCCTGATAGTCCTTTGCATTCCACAGGGCGGCCAGGGCCTTGACGTTACCCTGGCGCTTTCTGATCCAGGCGTTAAATTCGTCGTTTTCCGCGGCCAGATCTACGCCGTCGCCCAGGGCTGCCCAGTCAGGCCGGAAGGCCGCGGGCAGATTTTCCGCGCCGATGTCCACCGCCCTGCCGTGGCGGATGTTGTTATGTACCATGCTGCCGCCTACACCCACATCTACATCGTTGGCGTTGGCGATCGCGTAGCAGGCGGGGGTGAGTTCGTTCCAGTTGATGTTTTTCATAATAGACTTCCTTTCTTTTATCCAGCGATCCCGCTGTTGATTACTGTTCTGGGGCAAGCAGCCCGGCCAGCTCCTGGTACTCCTCCGGGGTGAGCCGGTCGGCGGCCAGGTAGACATCCATCTTCTCCTGGAGGCCATCGGTTCGGTTCTTCTGGATGAGCAGCTTGCAGAGGTTATATACGGTTGTCATGCTATCTCCTTTCTCATGTGGCAACGGTGGCGGTGGTGGTGAGTTCCAGCATGCACAGCCGCTCCTCATGGTCGGCCAGCATGTCCAGGGTGACGTCCTCCTCAGAGGGCGGCTGGGGCTCCGGCTCCGGCTCTGGAGGCCGCTCAGTGGGCGTGACACCCACCAGCCTGCCCTCCTCAATCTGGAGGTCACACCAGCCATAGGTCGCCCACACCGCGTCATGGAGGTGGGCGGGCACCTCAATCCAGCCCTCCAGCCAGCAGGCGCGCCGCCCGCTCTGGCTCTGGATGGGATGCTGTCCGGTCTCCAATGGGTCGATTTGGATGATGGTCATAGGTGGCCCCCCTTTCAGCCGATGGCAAGGTAATAATATTTGTGTCTTTTGTCGTTTCTCTGAGCGTTTGCATGACCAGTAGCATACCACGTTATAGTCTTACCGTCTGATGACTTCTTTGCATAACTGCCGGAAGGGTCACCAAAGCCTCTATACTGCTTAAACTGTGTCGTTAAAGCTCCTGTGTATATAGAATAGTAATTATCAGAGGTGACCCGCTCCCCTAAATTACTAGCGAAAAAACCATTATCGAGTGTTTCTTGCCAACCAATAATAAGCAACTTGGGGGCAAAGTCAAACGTCAGTGATGTCGGGTTACTGCCCCCCCATCCGGTTCCACTGTTATAATCTCCCGTCCCCACATAGCTTCCGGCGACCACTGTCGCTCTCGTTTTGATGAAATCCATATATGCCGCCACGCTTTTCCCATCCGGCATAAATACCGCTTCGGCCAAGGTCTGCGGGAAAATATCACAGTCCTGCCCCTGCATCCGCTCCACCCGGTACGGGTCAACAGGCAGCGCCAGGGGCGTCTTGGTGTATGTCCAGTTCCGGGTCTGATTCACCGCGCCGCTGGCCGCCTGCACGCTGGCCTTGATGGTGATCGCCCCTGCACCGGGGTCGAGCATGGACACGGGTATGGTGATCAGTTGGCCGCTGGTAGGTGTTAGCGTGCGCTCATGGCCGTTGATTATCTCTGTCACTGTGATGGGGCTGTCCGTATCGCTGGTTACAGAATACGTCACTGGTGCCTTGGCGGTGCCAAGATTACCGTCAGTGCCGGAGATAACGAGGGAGGATACAGGGATAATACTCACCACATTGGACACAGTGAGGCCGCCGTATACACCGGAGATACCGGCGGAGATACGATATTGCACGCTTGTCCAACCGGATTGCACCGTGTCGGTATAGGTCAGGTCGTCTCCTGCGTAAACCTGCGTCCAGCCTCCGGAATCCACCCTGCGCTCCAGTTTGTAGCTTTCCGCGCTGTCTGCGGCCTCCCAGGAAATATCGACCGCATGGCCAATCATGGCGGCACCTGGAACTGTGATGGACGGCACACCGGGAACTGCATACTTAAATACATAATAGTAGTTTCCACTAATTCCGTCTTTTGGATAGGTATTTTCGGATTCACTGGTCACATCTTCAATGTACACGCCCTTCTCTTTTATGGTCTTGACACCATAATAGACTGGATAGAAGATTTTCCCAGAGAGTGTATCAGGTATTCTATACGCCAACTTACCAGAGCTCGAAATCCAGCCTGCTGTTTTGTTAATTCCGTACGCTTCTTCCGCGTAATACACACCGTCTCCGGCCATGGCTCCATCAATGGCATATGGGTATTGAGCTGCGTCATTCTCCCTACTCATTTCAAGTGCGTTATTGAGGGTATATTTCCCACTCACAGCGCTAAAGGAATAGCTCTTACCAACCCAAAAATTATTGATATCCCCTTGTTTAGGGGCATGCGCAGAGTGATCTTCCTCATATTTGACATTCAAGTTGTATTTTCCCCAGACATAGACCTGTGCCATTACCCCTCACCTCCTGTTCCTGTATAATCCGCCAGAATCAGGCCATAGAGCGTATTTGCCTTCCGGGAGGCCGGAGGCACCGCCTCCTCCACCTCATAGACTCCGCCGATATCAGGGAGCTGCTCACCTGGCACCTTGCCATCGGGCCCCAGCGTCGCCACCCCATTGGGCGCGCCCTTCTCGGAGGACTTGACGTACCCGGACAGGTCGATGCCCGCCATCGCCTCCTCCAGCTCCTCGTGGGTTACCCAGACGCCCGCCGGATACTCCAGCGAGACCGCCACCTCTCCGGTGACGCCGACGGCCACGGGGAAGCGGTGTACGTCCAGGCCCTCGGCGATGGGCGGCACCGGCTGGGCCCGGTCCCCCAGGGCGGCGTAGTAGAGCAGGGTGGGCGCGTCGTCGCCCACCTTGGCCATGATGCCGAACTCGGAGAGTGTGAAGCCCTCCTCCAGCCCGCCGCCCATGTCGTTGCGGTACTCCACCAGCATGGAGAGCTGCCCGCCGGCCACCTCGGGCTGGGTGCTGGTGGCCTGGGCCACGGGGTCAAGCAGGGCGGTGAGGGCCTTGGCAGCCTCGACGCCCTCCACAACGCCCCTTCCCACCCACACCTCGGTGAGGGCCAGCGTCTCACCCGCCGCCGCCCGGGCCAGCAGGCCCTCGCCGGCGGTAGTAATGATAAATCCGTACATGCTACTCCTCCTCCATGGGCGGAAGCGTGACCGCCCGAATGCCCCAGAGCCCGCCGCCCACCCGCAGGGTGGCCAGCAGCTGCGCCAGCTGATAGGTGAACCAGTAATCCAGGTGCGCCGGCTTAATCTCGTTGACAGCGGCCTCAATCCCGCCCACATCCGCCGGGACGCCGGCCAGCTCGGACAAAACAATTTCAAATTGATACTCCGCCGGGTGCTCGATGACCGAAATCTGGGACGGCTCGAAGCCAAAGGAGGCCACCACGCTGCGCAGCATCTCCGCTGTAGTGGCGCCCTGGCCCCGGAGCTTGGCCTTGATGCGGCTCCTCCGGTAGCTGTAGGGCCGGGTGCGGTCGGCGGGCAGCCCCACCCACTGCTCCCACAGGTCCAGCCCCCAGGTGGCGGTGTCCACCCAGAGCTGGGCCAATGTGTCCGACTCGGACACGCACAGGGCCCCGGCCTGCTCCCCCAGCACCCGCTCCAGCTCGGACACCTGCGGGCTGTCCTGGTAGTAGCGCGGCAGGCGGAACACCAGATTGCTCATGTCACGCTCACCTCCCCCAGTACAGGGATCTCCCCGGCCTGGATGGGCACGTCGGCGGTGCCGCCGTTGACGGTGAGGGAGGCGAAGTTCTCCACCCCCTCCACATTGAGCAGCAGGGCCAGCAACCGGTTATAGAGCAGCGTGTAGGGCTGGTCGTCGGCGGGCTTGTAGTACACCGTGCCGTACTTGCCCTCAATGAGGGTGTGCAGATAGCCCGCCAGTGCCGCCCGGAAGGCGTCCTGAACGGCTCCGGCCCCGGCTCCGCCGGTGAGGGAAACCTGGGCGGCCACTGTCACCTCCCGCTCCCCGGCCGCCGTCACCGTCACCGCCGCGCCGATGGGCCGCTCCTCCCCGATGTGGGCCTCCACAGCCTCCACAATCTCCTCCGAGGGCGCCCGGTCGTTGCTGTCCACCAGTGTGACGCCCACGGTGCCTGGCCCGCTGGGCAGCTCCACCACCTTGGCATTGCCTACTCCGGGGATCTCCATGGCCCACTGCCGGTATTGATAGCCGTTGCCGCTGGTGGGGGGCCGCTGCACCCGCTCCCGGATGCGGGCCAGCAGGGCGGGGTCGCTCTCGGCGTCCGTGCCGCCGGCCGCCGCCTCGCTCTGATAGCCCGTCAGGCCCGTCAGGTTGACGTACATCCGGTCGATGGCCCCGGCCTCCGCGTTGTAGGCGCTGCCCACCTCCGCGGCCTCCAGGCGGCCCCGGCCCGTCCCCTCCGGCCCCAGCGTCACCGCGGCCAGCAGGGTATAGGACAACCCGCCGGCCGTCAAAAACGCGGTGCCCTTGGGGATCACAAGCCCGGGGCGGCCGCTGAAAGAGATGTCGCAGTAAGCCCTTGTCCCCTCCCGGCGGGTGATGTTGTAATACTGACCGCCCACCAGGTCGATGTAGCCCCCGGAGCTCTCGTCCACAAACAGCATGGAGGGCACCCCCTCCAGGGCCCGGTACGCCTCGCTGAGCTGCTCGGCCACCGGCCCGGCCACGCCGTCGGCGAATCCGCCCGCCATGGCGCTCAGCCCCTGGCTCTGCCGGATGGCCGCCAGGATCGCCGCCTTGATGGCCTCCGGCGTCTTGTCCTCATACATGTATGCTCGCCTCCCCGTATACCGTGGTCAGGCTCACCCGCATCCGCAGGGTGGAGCCGTCGAAATCCACCACCTCGGCCGCGGCCCCGGTGATGTAGGGGCAGACGGTCAGCGCCTCCCGCACATACCGTACCGCCTCGCTCAGCCGGGTGTCCGCCCGGTAGGGCTGGCCCACCAGGCTCTCCAGCTCGCACCCGTAGTCCCAGGAGAAGGGGCTCCAGCGGTACCGCTCCGTGTGCAGCGCCCGCCAGGCCCAGCCCTTGACGGCCTCCAGCCCGGACGCCAGAACCGGCTCCCCGCCGGAGAAGCGCGGCACGCCCTTGTCGTAGTCCATGGCCACATCCCGGTAGAGGGGCAGCGCCTGGGCCGTCCCCTCCGGAGCGGTCGTCTGGAAGATGGGAAAAAGCTGCCTCATGCGAACACCGCCTTTTCCAAAATGTAGTAGTCCTGTCCGTCCGCCGTCACCAGCACCAGTAGCCGGTCGCCCGCCCGCAGGAGCTGGTCGCCGCCGGTATCCTCCGTCCAGGCGTAGTCCAGCCCGGGCGGCACGTGGAGCTCCGTCTGGTCCAGAGTGAGCCCTCCGCATACCACCCGCAGCGTCCCCTGCCCGGCCTGCTGCACCTGCCCAAACAGCCATCCGCCGGGGGCCTGCCCCCGCTCCGCCGGCCGGAGCAGCTCCGTCAGCCCTGCATATACGTCGTCCATAGATGCCTCCTTACGCGATTTCCCCTTGACATATAGTATTATATATGATACTATATAAGCGAACGAGGGGGAAAAGAGATGGAGCTAAAACTGAAAAAGCAGCCGCAGAAATACCTGGCCAGTGTGGACGCCCCGACCCGTAAAAAGCTCTATCGGGCGCTGGACAGCCTGTCCAGGCTGGAGGGCGATATCGTCCCGCTTAAAGGATATCAGAACCGATACCGCTATAAGATCCTGCATTACCGCATAACCTTTGAATGGGTCAAAGGTGAAATTGTCATCACCGTCATTGAGATCAATACCCGTACCAATATCAAGTATTAAGGGGGTTACCTTATGAACCAATCTCTATCCCCGGCCGAGCTGGAACAGCGGTTTGCCGAGATCAACGCGCGGGAGCCGGAGGAGCTGACGGCCGAGGAGGCCGCCGCTCTGGCCGAGGCCGAGGCCATGGACGACGGCAGCTCCGTCTCCCTGGACGCCTTCAAGGCAGAGCTGGAGGGGTACAGCGGGAAGCTGGTGCTCCGTATTCCCCGCAGCCTCCACAAGCACCTGAAGGAGGAGGCGGAGATCGAGGGCGTCAGCCTCAACCAGTATATGCTCTACAAGCTCTCCCGCTGAGCTGCGCATCCGCTCAGATTCATCCAAGCCGCCCCGGCCGGGGCGGCTTTTTTATAGCTCCCGCCCCGCCTCCACCTCATTGGTGATGCTGCGGAAATTGAGGGCCAGGCGGCAGAAATACTGCCCGTTTTTCCAGGTGTGGGTGTCGCTGTCAATCCAGCACAGCCCGGTCACGCCGGTGGTGTTGGCCCGCAGCAGCACCGCGCTGCCCGAGATCAGATCCGGATTGCCCAGGCACTCCACGGTCATGGTCTGCTGGAGGCCATTGTCCTCCAGGTACGCCTGGGCCTCCGCCCCGGCATCCTCGCCGTCCCGCTGGGTGAGGATGTGCTGGAACTGCCCGTACAGGGCGGCGCTCTCCGCGTCGGACACGGTGCGCACCCGCGCGCCCGTCTGGCTGTAGATCTCCACCGTGTTCCGCAGATTGGAGATGTCCTCCGTCACCCGCAGGCTCTGGAGGTTCTTCCCCGGCGCGATCTCCAGCACAGCGGCCTCCGGCTTTTCCACCACCTCCAGCTCCCCCAGGCCGTTGAAGCGGGAGAGGTAGCGCCGCCCGTTCTGCCGGGCGGCCAGGGTGTAGAGCCCGTCCACAATCTTGTCCAGGTCCCACCCCGGATATTTGCGGCTGACCCGTACCCCGGTGACGGCCAGGTCGGCCACCGGAATCCCAAAATCCCCGCAGAGGGCCCGCACGGCTTCCTCGGGGGCCGCGCCCCGGAAGGTGTACCAGCCCTCGTTGTTGGCCAGGAAGCGCCCCCGGTCCAGGGCGGTCAGGGCGGTGGTCACCCCCTCGGCGGCTTTTTCCCGGGTGACGAGGTCTCCCCGGAACCGGGTGCGGCCGCCGCACCAGAGCCGCAGCTCATTGCCCAGCTCGCAGGGCAGCTCCGGCAGGCTCCCGTCGTTGGGCGTGGCCATGACGGCCTCCACGGAGCGGGACACCCGCTTGATGCTGCCCGACCAGGTGAGGGTGCTCACCCGCTCCGTCACGTCCCAGGTCTCCCCCTGGGGGCTGACGATCACCACCTGGTACTCTGCCATAGGCCACCTCCCGACGCGATTTTATCCAGCTCCAGATCCGCCAGGCTCTTCACCGTGTTCTCCGGCACCCAGGGCACAAGGCGCGCCGTTCCGCTCTCCTCTTCTTTCACCTCCCGCACCTTGGTGGCGGCCGCGATCTTCGCCGACGGCGGCCTGGCCGCGGCCGCCGGGAGCTGGGCCAGCGGCGGGATGGTGAGCACCTGACCGGGGCGGATCAGGTTGGCGTTGGCGATGCCGTTGGCGGCGGCCAGCCGCCAGGCCAGGGAGCCGTCCCCATAGTACCGGCGGCAGATGCCCCACAGGGTGTCACCGCTGGCCACCGTGCAGGTCTTGGCCGTGGCCGTGCCGGTGGCGCTGTCCCGGCTGGCCGCCGTCCCCGCGCCGGAGGCGGACGGCTCCGCGGGCAGCACCGGCGTCTCCGGCCGGGTGTACTGGCGCAGGGTGATGTCGGCGTACAGGTCGTTGGTGCCGTCCTGCTCCCGGTAGGTCACCCCCTCCAGCAGCACCGCGGCGTTGACCGGCGTGCCGCTGACCATCCAGCGCACCACCGTCCCCTTGTCCACCCACCGCTCCAGCTGCTCCAGGTAGAGCCAGGGGTTGGTGCCCGCCCCCGGCGACAAAAACGGGTACGCCTGGGCGGGCAGGAGGCAGTCGTGCAGGGTGGTGCTCCCCATCCTTTTCCCGCCAAAGAAGTTGAGATCCCCCAGTTGGTCCACCGTCACCGTCTCGATGGCGGCCTCATGGGCCCACTGGTAGCCGGCCGGGGTCACCGGGAGTACCAGCTCCACGCCGGCGGCCTCCTCCAGGAAGGTAATCAGCCGCAGCACTACCGCACCCCTCCCATCTGTGCCAGCCGGAGCCTCCAGTAGAGCGCCTCCGCAATGGCGTCGATGTCGCTCTCCTGGCGCACCTCGAAGGTATTTCCGGTGATGGTCACCTGCGCCCCGCCGCCCTGGTCGGCCTGCCGGGCCTCCCGGGCAGTGAGCACCCGCTCCCCCTCGTGGAGCAGGGCGGCGTACCCGTCGTAGGGCACCCGCTCCAGCCCGGCGGCGTGCGAACGCCATACGCCGTCCTCGTCGTAGTAGCCGCCCCGCCGCCAGTTGCCGTACCGCCGCTCCTCCACGGACAGTCCGGTGGTAGTCTCCGACCCGGTCCCCACCAGTGCCGATGCCATTCCCGCCGCCAGACCCTTGCTGTACTCCTGGCTCTTGCGGTATCCGGCGTCCCAATACGCCTGATTGGAGCTGGCGTCGTCCCGGATTGCTGCCGCCAGGGCCAGCTCCGACTCCAGCGCCAGTTGTGCCCCCTCTGATGCGTTGTACTCGTTCATGCCCTGCACCTTGGCCTGCATGATCAGCCGTCCCATCTCGGCGGCGTCTCCCTCAGCCTGGGCCTGCTGGTACTCGTCGGTTTCCATCATGGCCTCCACGGCCTCCCGCTGGTACTGCTCCTTCGTGTTCTCCAGCTCGGCCTGCCAGGCGCCGATGGCCCGGTTGGCCTCGTCCATGACGCCGCTGTTCAGCCAGTCCATCTGAGCCTGGATGCCCTCTTTCCGCTTCTCATTGTAGCCCTCGCCGTAGGCCGCCTCCGCGTTGGCCTCCGCGTCGGCCAGGTTGTCCACCATGCCTTCATAGGTGCCCGCCATCTGCTCCGACAGGCCGCCGTACTGCTCCTGCATGTAGGCGAGGATCTCCTCCACGGCCTCGGAGCCCTTGATATCCCCGCGGGTCACCTTCTCCGCCACCGCGGCGGCGTCGCCCCACTTGCTCAGGGCCTCGTATACGTCGATGCCCCGCTCGGAGAAGTAGTTGAGGTATTCCTGGGTGGTCTTGTCCGTCAGCTCCATGCGGCTCAGGCCCGCAATGAGCACCGCGTTGTCGCTCTCGTTGAGGGAGAGGGCGGCGGACGCATCCGACAGAGTGGTGAGGATATCCAGGGACTTGTCCGCCCCGAAGGGCTTGACCAGGCTCTTGGCGTACCCCGTGATCTCGTCGTAGGTGTAGTTGGTCATGGCGGCCATGTCCTGCACGTCGGCCAGGAAGGCCGCCGCTTCCTCCTCCGAGCCCAGCAGGGTGGTAAAGGCCATCTGCTTTTGTTCCCGCCCGCCCGCAATGGAGGAACCGGAGGTGACGGCCTCCTTCTGGGCGGAGAGCTGCCCCTCCGCCGCCTCTTGCACGTAGCTTTTGAACGCCTGGTCCTTTGATTCAAAGATCTCCGCGCCGCCTGAAACCGCACCTGCCAGGGCCCCCACAACAGCGCCCACCGCGATTCCGGGCGCGCCCAACACCGCACCCATGGAGCCTCCGGAAACCGCCCCGGACAGGATCGAGGAGGCCATACGCGCCTCCGGCTCCCCGATCGCGCTGCTCAGGAAAGCATCCCCCACCTTCCCCAGCGCGTCGCTCCAAAGGCTTCCGACCCCGGCTGCCATCAGCCCCTTTGCCAGTCCGCCCAGTCCTGTGCCGCTCTTTTCGCCTCCCGCCCGGTTGTCGGCCTTGCTGATGGCGGAGGCCGCGTTCCGTGCCTGCTTGTATAGGTCTTGATAGGCGGCGCTGTTCTCCTTGATGGCGGCCTCGGTGTCGCTGAGCTCCCGCCGCAGCCTGGCCTGCTCGTCAATGGCGTCGTCCAGCGCGCCCTTGCTGGTCTCGTCCTTCAGCTTGCGGTAGCTCTTCTGGGCCTCCCTGACCTTTACATCCGTCTCGGCGATCGCCTTTTTCAGATTTGCGGAGTGGCCGACCAGCTCGGTCTGTGCCTTGTCATACGCCTTCAGGCTGGCCTCCAGCTCGTCCAGGCTTTTGTCAAACGCCCTGCTGCTCCCGGCAATGCTTTTCAGCGTTGGGCTCACCCGGTCGTACAGTGTCATGACAATGCCCACTTCTTCCGCCATATCCTCACCTCCTGTTGACTTTCCTGCCTGGTATGCTATAATCGAACTGCAAATAGAAAGGGGGAGGGCTTCCATGACGCCGGAGGAACGCCGCGCGCAGCTTGCAGCAGAGCTTGACACCCTTTTGGACGCCGTTGTATCCATTGGCCCCCACTCCCAGCGGGATGCCGACGCAGGCGCGCCGGAGGGCGCTTTCCTCGCCGAGCTGGAGCGCCAGTTGAACGAAAAGACCGCCGAGCTGGAGGCGCTCAACGCCCGCATGAATACCTTCTCCTACCGGTTCCGGGCGACCAGCCGCGGCCTGCTGTGGCTGGTCTGGCTGGCTGCGGCAGGCATGCTCGTATTCTCCTTCACCCTTGCCCCTTTCCTTGGCCCTGGATACCAGGCCGTCTTTCTGCCCCTCGCCCTGGCCTGTATCGCGTGGGCCGTGTGGGCCAGCATCCCGCCCAAGGTATAGCCCCTCCGCCGCCCCCTTCCGGGGGCGGCGTTTTCGTTTGTGTCCACGCCTCTCCGTGTCACACTCCGGGTTGGCTCCACGGCCGTAGGGGCCGATGCCCCAGGGCGGTCTCTCTTGCCCCCTTGGGGCAATTCACCTTCTGCCCACATCGGCCCGC
>NZ_JH417694.1 GCF_000239295.1 Flavonifractor plautii ATCC 29863 | reverse complement strand
TCAGATGTCCAATATGTATTGTAGTCCTACAGTTCCTTGTTCGTCATTTCTGTTTTTCTCCTTGTCATGGAGGGCTACCCGTGGTATACTGGGCGTGCCCTGGTTCGTGGTTGTTCTGGGGTTCTCTTTGCCCTGGTCACTGCTGCAAGCGGTGGCCGGGGCTTTTATTTACCAAAAATCGTCCGGGCTAAATAGCGTGTCTGCGTATGCGTCATAGATTAGCCAGTCATCAACGATTTTCTCAGCGTTTGCAATCTCTCCATAACTGGCGCACTCATCGCAAGTTTCCTGCAAGTGCTGGTCAAGATAGATTCCCTTTAGCTGGTTTATTTGTTCCCGTGTCAAGTCGTGCACTGTAAGCATTTTCTTTCCCTCCCGGCCTGTGGCCTTGCTTTTCCCTGCCGGTTGTGTTATATTGGAGGCGGCCAGATGGCAGGCTCTAACCGCCTCCGCTGGGTCTTAGATAGTCGCTTGCTTGTTCAGGGCTGGGCGGCTATCTTTTTTACTGCTTGGGGATGGCCTCTCGGATAATGCGGGCCGCGTCCTGCGCGTCCTTAGCCGTGGCCTCTACCAGCTTCGCCAGGGTTTCAAGATAGGATGCTAACTCGGTCTGGGTCATGCTATCAATCTCCATTTCCGTTACCTCCTGCCCGGTTGATTTATCAGGGGTTGCCCTCCTGACATGATTATAATAGCATAGTTGCACAACGATAGCAATAGGAAGGTTGCACAAGGTTGCGCAACGATATTTGTTGATAGTATATAGTTGCGCAATGCTTGCCGTGCGGAGTATAATAGAACAAAAGGAGGGGGGCGTATGGGAAAAGCTAGTACACGTGCACAGAATAAATACATCGCCAAGACTTATGACCGAGTGAATCTCACCATGCCGAAGGGCAATAAGGAAATCGTACAGGCCTGTGCAGAGGCCGAAGGGGAAAGCGTCAACGCCTATATCAACAAAGCCATTGACCAGCGGATGGAGCGGGATGGTGCGATAGGCCCGCAGGCGGGCGCCGAAGGGCCGCAGGTGGGCGGGGGTGTCTTTATCCCACCTGATACACTGGAACGTGCCCAGCAGGCCGCAGAGGCTACGGGGGAGGCAATAGCAGACTTTTTGGCCCGTGCAGTGGAAACACAAGCAAAAAGAGATAGGTCTTCTCTAGCAATGGGGATCAGTCCAGCAACAAAGGAAAAAGAGCCAGGGAATTGATTCCCTGGCTCTTATCATAAAGCTATTCCGTGATACAATCGGGGCGGCCCTGGTTTGGTGGTTTCTTAACGGGGCCCGCTCCAATCTAACGTGCTGGTAACACGGGGAGCGGGTTTTTATTTATCCCTTGCTATGTCGGCCCGGATTAACTGCTTGATGTATCCGGCCTTGTTGGGCACGCTGTCGAGTTTCTGGATTATGTCCTGTTCCGTGTTCTTCATCAGTCTAATTGCTATGCTGACGGTGTGCGATTTGTTGTATCGATCTTGCGGGCGTTCTTTTTTCTCGCTTGACATTTTCGGCCCCCTTCGCTATAATATAGGGCAAGAGGGGCGCTCTCCCTGGTGTCAGCAGGAAGGCGGCCAACTTAACAAGTGTAGAGCTTGAAATTGCCGCTTCTTGCTGGGGTCAAGGGGCGGTTATTTCTTTATCTGGTTGCCCAGGGAAATAGCCGCAATCACGAGCATAAGTAGTGCGATGGTTTCCGTTAGGCTCATGGGCTTCCCTCCTTTCGGAGTTGGCCCCGCCCCTCTTGCTTATCTATACTATATCATACGTATTGCAGTACGTCAATAGGTTTTCCAAAGATTTTTTGTTTTGCCCTGGGCCCTCCGGTCTAAGGGAAGGGCCCAGGCGCATAGCATCACTGCGCCCAGCAGACGGCCCACCGTAGGCTTTCCCGGCCCTGGGGTGTCCCCTTGGAGACATCCGGCCATTTTCTGGCGTCGTGGGGGAGGGCTGCGCCCTTGGTATCTCCCGGCTGGGTTCGGTCTGCGGGTCTGCATCCACACGCTAGCGCGATTCCCCAATTCATGGGGCCTCTTTTGTGCCATGCTACGCGGTAACGCGAAGTCAAAAATCATGGGGCGTACACTGAGGGGACACGTTAACGCGCGAAAAAAATACCGGGGCGCGTGTCTCTGTTGGGAAGTGATAAATATGCCTGAGTTATGCCGTTTCTATGGTATCATCATCAACATGCTGTTCTCCGATATGGGGCAGCACAATAAACCTCATATCGACGCGTACTACCAGGACTATGAGGCAAGTATTGGAATCGACAGGGAGTTGCTGGCCGGGAGTATCCCGTTGAAACAGTTGAAGTTGATACAGGCATGGCTTATTTTGCACGAGGACGAACTTTACGCTTGCTGGAACAAAGCCGTGCAGAATATCCCGTTTGGGAAGATCGAGCCGCTGAGGTAAGGAGGGAGTCACAATGTATGTGTTGGATGGAATCGCTTATGCTGGCGAGACGAAAAAGAAGCTGTCTGTAATCTGCGCCCGTCCGCTGGACGGATACAGGCTATTGGTGCGCTTCAGTACAGGGGAATCCGGCGGGTTTGATTTGGAGACGATGCTGAACACTCCAGCCTTTGCGCCTTTGAAGGACAAGGCTGAGTTTGATCGGGTGTATATCGACTTTGGTGCTCTGACATGGCTAGATGGCGAAGCTGACCTTGCCCCGGAGTATGTGTACGAGCATACCGCACTCGAAGAAGAACAAAAGCGGGCGTAGGAGATGGGAGAGCGTCGGGCTGACTCATTCCTGTTTTGTGTTGGTGAAGATACGCCCGTAGAGCGCGGGTGTAAAAGGAAAGCTCACGAAGTTGATTTTGCCGTAGGGCGCGGCAAACGGAAAATAAAGAAAGTTCAAAAGAAGAAGCCGCTTTCCTCGTCACAAGACAGGGAAGCGGCTATTTTGTTGCGATTTGTGTTCCTATCCGGGGTGTTCTACTCCAGATATGTGGGGTGTCCTGAGATCGAGGAAAAGGCAGACAGGCCCTAGCCACCGCTCACAGGATTTGAGAAAGTCCCACCCAGCGTACTCAGACCACAGAATTTCTTGACACTCCCCACGTCTAAATCCGGGGGATTCTCGGTTCGCTGACCACTGCCTGCCCATGCGAGGTCTTACACGGTCTCCCCGAGCATTAGGTTCGGGCGTGCCCCGCCCTACCAAGAGGTTATTTTATGTAGAGAGCTCGGCGCCAAGCAGGCGCAAGCCTTCTCGGTGGATATTGATTGCAGCATTCAGGTCTCGGTCGTGATACGCCCCACAGGAGGTGCAGACCCAGTCCCGAACGTCCAAGTCCTTCGTTACGGGGTTCTTCGTGCCGCAGACGGAGCAGAGCTGGCTCGACGGGAAGAACCGGTCGACAGAGACCACTTCTTTCACGTACCATGCCGCCTTGTACTCCAGCTGCCGGCGCAGTTCGCCCCAGGAGGCGTCCGCAATCGACCTTGCCAGTTTGTGGTTCTTGACCATGTTCTTCGGGGCCAAGTCCTCAATGCTGATTAGATCATAGTCCCGGACAAGGGCGGTGGACAGCTTGTGGAGCATATCCGTCCGCTGGTTGGTGATGTGTTCATGGAGCCTCGCCACCTGCAGTTTGGCCTTCTCCCACCGCTTGCTCCCCTTTGTTTTTCGGGAGAGCTGGCGTTGAAGACGGGCAAGTTTCTTCAGGTTTTTGGCAAGATGCTTGGAGTTTGGATAGGTGGTGCCATCAGAGAGGATAGCTAGGGACTTGATTCCAAGGTCGACACCCACTGTTTCACCGGTAGAGGGAAGACTTGGAATATCGACATCGGTACAGCATAGGGCCACATAGTATTTCCCGCTTTGGGCTCTCGATACCGTAGCCGACAGGATGCGACCGCGGACTTCCTTGGAGACGCGGCACTTCACAGCGCCCAGCTTGGGCAGCTGGATTGCGCCGTCCAACACCTTGATGTTGGTCCCAACACATTTAGACTTATAGCTCTGCCGATTATCGTGTTTACTCTTAAAGCGGGGATACCCTGGCTTCTTCCCTTGCTTGACCCGGCGGAAAAAGTTCTGGAAGCCAAAATCCAGGCCTTTCAGGGAAGATTGCAGGGCGGTGGCATCCACTTCCCGCAGCCACTCCAGGGACTTCTTCAACTGGGTCATATCCGCAGAGCACTGATTGTAGTTTATCGTAGCTTTGGACTCCGTATAGACCTGCTTCCTTAGCGCGAGGTAGTGGTTGTAGACGAACCGGCAGCACCCAAAGGTGCGTAGTATTTGATTCTCTTGTGCCCAGTTCGGATAGAGCCGAAACTTATATGAATATTCCACGTTTTACATCACCACCCCTATTATACCAAGTCATTTTACTCCGTGCAACCGAGGTTGGGAGTACGGGAGAATAAGGTGTGGCTTATATCCCCATAGCTAAAGCAAGGGGTTTTACGCCACGCATGATAATATATTCTTTGTATTCACGGCCTCGTTCGGTCAGATAAGTCGTTTTCTCAAACATGGATTTCACCAGCGAATTTTCGCTGATGAGATTTTCTATGGATTGTGTCACATGCTGGTGTTGCTTTTTGAAGTCTTTTGCGACGTTGTATTTTGTTTTGCGACATGGTTGATAGTTATGCTATAAGATAGTGCCCCTTCCAATTGGAAGGGGCACTTCTTCTGTGCGCTTATTGAGTTTCGTTGATCTTTTTTAGAATGAGTTCCAATTTACCTCTGTCCCACAAAATTACATTAGTCGCCTTGGCAAGCTCTATTGCGCCAGCGCTGAAATATCGGTTCGTAATGACGCACCCAACATGAAGTTTATAGTATCGGAGCCCTGCATAAATTTCTTGTATTGGAGTATTCCCGATATCGACAGAATAGCACTTGCACTGGAATCCAAACAGCACATCTTCTTTCTTTGCGATAATGTCTACGCCCTGGTCCCCGCTTCCTGGTGTGACCTCCACATCTTCATACCCAATAGAACGGAGGATAGAAGCGCACCAATACTCGAAAGCAGTTCCATCCATCCGGTCAACGTCTTGTAATGAACTGCTATGTAGGATATGCACATCATCTGATAGGCGGGATATAATTTTAGATACGGTTACTTCCTCTAAAATATAGGGATAGGAAAGCAATTTCTTCCGAAGAACCTTTTCCCATTCTTCTTCTGTAATGAAAAATTTTCTGTCTCCGCTGTCCCCTGGTCCGCTGATAACCCCGGCCGACTCCAGACGGTCCATATAGGTTGCTGCCTGTGTGTATCCAGCCCCTACGCTTCTCTGTATGCTCCCAACACTAATCCCACCGTCCCTGAAAAATCCGCGGATAGCTTTGTCCAAGTGGTCAACAAATCTCCCTTCTGCAAAGTGCTCCAAAATAGGAGGCTTCCCGTCTTCTGACATCGGCAGTGAAATCTGGATATCACCGATAGCCTTTTCTGTGGGGCTCCCCTGTAAAGGGGTATGAATTTCAGAATGGTTTTCCGTGTAGGCTTCTGGTTCATTCAAAATTTGGCCCGCATCGTCGTTATATAGCTTCCCGGCTGGTTCACCAGTTGAACCATTCTTTGTGCCATTTCCTTTCCGCTTGACTACCCCCAATAGGGCAATGCATAAAGTACTGACAATGGCTATAAGAACAGCCAAAATGAAAACAAAAATCTCAGTTGAGATCATATCTTTCCCCTCCCACCATCAGCAGTATAGCACACCGCAAAGAAATTGTCGAAATATTTTCCAGAAAGGTATTGACTTGTAGCGCGATACATGGTATTTTTGTTTTGCGCTACAATGGAGGTGAAAAGATGCCAGCCGAAAGCAGAGCGGAGTATTTTCGTGAGCGGAGAAAAACTAAAAAGCAGTTCTCGGTATTGAGTGACCGGAAGCTCGTCGAAGCACTGGAAATAAAATTAAAACGCCAAGGGAAGTCAAAGACGAAATGGTTTGAGGAGAAAGCTAACGAGGAACTCTCAAAAGAATGCAGAGGGGGCGGTTCAACGTCGCCCCTCTAATAAGAACAGGGGGAGAAAAATGAACTTGGCTGAATTTAAGACCTGTTCCGAAGAGTACCTTGCCTCATACGGGAACATGTCAAGGAATACACAGGATCAGAAGCGCCGGGGCGTGGAGAAGTTCATACGCTTCATGGAGAGCGAAGGACGGCAGGAGATTGACCAGAAGGCCATTCTGGCCTACCGAAAAAGCCTGCTGGGATATTCCAGAAACACCTTTGCGCAGTATATATCCCGGCTGAATACGGCGCTGGAATGGATGGTAGAGTCCGGGATGTTGGACAAAAACCCAATTTCGAAGAAAATGCGCATGTCTGAGAAATACATTTCTGCAAAGTCGGTGTTGAGCGCCGACGATATACGCCGCATATTCTCAACCAGTACATCGTCCTTTGGGCGAAAGCCGGTTTATATAAGGAACCGAGCTATGACGATACTCCTATTGACCAGCGGTGCAAGAGAGTCGGAGATGCTGGCATTAACACCGGCTGACCTGAACTGGGAGGAAGGGTATGCAACCATCCGCAGCGGTAAGGGAGGCAAGGGACGTACAGTACCCTTCATTCCCTATGCGCAGATGGTCATGCACACATATCTGAACAAAGCCAGGCCGAAGGAGGCGGTAGATAAAGACCCCATCTTCGTCCAAAAGAACGAAGGAGGCGGCTTCAAACCCCTGTCTCGAATAACAGCTATCTATGGTATAAAGAGCTATGTGGAGGCCATGACCGGAAGGGAGGATATCACCCCCCACTCTCTGCGACATACCTGTGCCTCAATGCTGGTTTCCTCTGGAATGAACCCGAAAGAGCTACAAATGCTCTTGGGACACTCCAGCCTGGACATGACACAGCGATATGCCCAGATGCTCAAACCGCAGACGGAGATTGCGGCGGAAACCAGAAAGGTGTTTGAAGGGATACTGGAAACGACCCCCGGCCTCGCATAGGAGACCGGGGGCCACTTCTGTTCAAGACGGATTCTCGATGTTGTAGAGGATCTGCACCAGTTCCTCGCGGGTGGCTGGCTTCTTGTATTTCTTGTTCCCGGCCTGATCGCCGGAGATGATGTTTTGACCCTCGGCCCAGATCCGGGCCTCCTTAGACCAGTCAGACGGCTCCTTTTTGGAGAGCACAGTGTCCAGCCTGGCAGCAAGGGCCTCAATGTCAGCGTCGGTCAGTTTAGAGATGTCCATATCGTCGTCCTCCTCGGCTTCGGTTTTGATGGTGGTCGCCTTACTGGCATAATCCGGCAGGCAGTAGCCCCGGATATAGCGGCCATTGATGGGCACGGTACGGGTCGCCACGGCCTCGCCCTTGTTGCCCTCATAGATGGTCATGGTGTTGCTGTTGACCGCCCCGACAAAGCCCACATGGTTGGGATTGGCGGTCTGGTCGGTGGTGGCATAGTTGTCCCCGTCCTTCCAGCAGTACATGAGGATGTCCCCGATGTCGGGCCGGTAAGCGTCGTCCTCCATCCAGCGCCCTTTAGCCTTGTACAGCGCGATCATGCGAGAGCAGGAACACTCGCCCAAGATAATGTCGGACAGCCCCGCCTGCATCCCGGCGGCGGTGACTGTGGCGGCACACCACTCGTCGGTGTACTTTACCTTGTAGCCCCTCGGGAGGGGTTTCTGGGTGTTATACAGGTCGATGATTTTCTTGTGCTTGCCGTTGGCCTCAGACCAGCCAATCCAGCCCTGCATGATGGAGACAACGCTTTGCCTAAGCTCCTGCTCAGTTGCCATTGCCCAGCGCCTCCACTTCCTTCGCCTGCCTGTACAGCTCATTGTGGAGCTTGAGCACGGCGGCCTCGATGGCATTGTCCAGGGCCTCGGTGTCCACCTTGAAGCCCTTGGAAGTGAGGAACTGTACCACATAGGCTTTCTTGGCGTCTCCATCAAGGGAATCGTAGAGTTGTTCGGCGGCAGCCACGGCAATCTCGACCCATTTCAAGAACTCGTCCATGTTCTCCGCGCCGATCTTCTTTTTGAGCCAAGGCACGGCAAAGGCGGTGATAAGGGCCACGGCCAGAGTGATAACGGCCTGGATGATAGGAGTAATGTCGGTCATAGTATGTACCTTCCTTTCTTAACTTTTTTGTTGCGTTTCTGGTTATGATTTTACTTTTCCCTTCACTTGTTGCGGCGGGTTCTTAACATCTTTAGCAGATTTCCGTTGATTTTCAGTCTGTGTCCTGCTGTTTTTTCTGGCAGGTTCCAAACACAGGCCCGTCGTTGTGTTCAAAGATGTTCTCCACCACTTTCAGAACATTCACGCCTAATATGGTCGTGATTGCCTGCTGGGAAAGTTCAACAATAGGGAAGGGCTGTCCAAGCTGAACGGTGGCGTACAGGGCAATCAGGTAGGACACCGATACCCAAACCAGGGCGGCAATTTGTGTCGTGAGGAACAGGAGCCTGGTCACGGAGCGGAGTTCTTTTTCTCCCTTCCCGCCCACCTTCTTCGCCACGTACACCATAGCCGCTATAAGGGCGGCCACAAGCATCAGAATGGCAACCAGAAGGATACTCAACTCTGTCATTTGAATGCCCCCAATCCAATGGCGGCGGCCACGATACCGAATACCAGAGCAATGACTAGTTTGAGCACTTCTTTGCCTAGCATGTCCCATTTGTGGGCGGGCTTCATCTGCAAGTCGGTGATGGCTTGATTCTGCTTCTCGATAGCGGTGGTAAGTTCTTTCCTGCTGTCTTTCAGGTCTGTTTTGATTTCGCTGGTATCATCGAGGATTTGGGCAAGCTGGTTCTGTGTGACGGCCTGCGCCTTTTCACCAAACTCAAGGCGTTCATAGAACTCCTTATGGTCTTTGCGGTTATTCTCACGGTCAGCCTCCTGCTTTTTGACCAGTTCCTCGATTTGGTGCTTAAGGATTTGTGCCTCGGCGTAGCCGATGCACTCTTTGGAGTGGTCTTGGATACAATTTGGCATGGGTGGCCTCCTACGCTCTGGTGTAACTAAATTTAAAGTTGAACTAACAAGTTATATTGCGTATTGTTGTTTGTCCCGTTGTCGGAAACTTGGGAGTAACCACTTATAACATTCCCGCTGATTATGCAATTTTCTGTTGTGGAATCTAAGTAAACGGTCGGGGTTGGATGTGCGATTGAGCTATATCCAGAAATGTTACATCCGGTTATGGATGCCCCGCTTGATTTGATTAGAGCAACAGCGCCGCTTATATCTGATTCACCTCCACCCGCTCCGCTCAACACGCAATTAGAGATCATAACTTGCAGTGCAAAGGATGCGTCTGAACCGTTTGCATATACGCTTCCGATATTCCCGACCGCCCCTCCGTTTATCTCCAGTGTTGGATAGGTTCCACTTGCCATCATATAAACCCCGTATTGACCCGATACAGAACTAGTAGATAACGCCCCTATGCAGCAACTATTCAAGGTAAGAGAAGTGCCCGTGGAATAAACGCAATGATAGTTTGCTTTTATCGAGCAATACGAAAACGCTGTATTTCCACGTGTGACAACTCCAACGCGGTTTACAGAGGAACTGTCTAGGGTCAAATTCAAAAATGCGGTTCTATTATTTCCGCAACTAATTGATGCTGAAGAAATGGAACCGACCGCTCCCGTCCATTGGCGTGTATCTTTAATAACCGTTGCGCTACGGACGCCAGCAAAAGAATACGGAGCTCCAAATGCCCCTCCGCCATAAATAGTTACATCGTTATTGACGGAAACACTGCCACCCAAATTGTATGTTCCAGGGAGTAAGCAGACATACCCTATGTTTTTAGCTGCAACAATAGCTTTGTTTATTTCAACATCATCACTAGTGCCATCGCACAAATAATCGCAGTCTTGAGCAGTCCATCCATTTTGCGAACTCCCCACAACAACAGCCGCCTTTTTATTGGCGGATACTCCTGCGCCCCCTCCTTGATTTGGTACATAAATCCCGCCATCTTTCCCGAAGGTGGCTACATTATCGTTGTCAGAAGAGATTTTTGCAGATATTGTTGTTCCTGCAATAGAGATTCCGTTTCCGCTTATATAGTTAGTGCCAGGGTTTTTATCGAGATTTTCCAATGTATCAGAAATGGCGTTCAGTTCGTCGGCATCAATAGCTGGAGGGCCGCCGTTGACCCAATTAGGGTTTTTATATTTTCCGTCTTTAATGGGCATAAAGTCACACTCCTTCCGGCTGTGTTCCGTCCCCTAATGAGACGGCTATCATGTTTGACATCCCGTAAAAATACTGAACCAGCACCATAGTCCCCACTGGCACATTGGCAAGGGTGGAGACGTATGGGATTTCGAAGATGGTGCTGTCATTCGGTTGCATCACGCCCATAGTGGTGCCGTTGGGGGCGGTCACCACCGTCAGCTTCTTTTGCCGCACACAATCGGCGGTTTCCCGACGCACAGCCTCCACGATTTGCGGCTCCAAGGCCCGCCACACGGCAAGGGCCTCATTTTGTGCGTTCAGCTTGCGTTTTCGCATTGTGCCACCCCCAGTTTCCGCCGTGCGAACTCGGCCATAAGCAAAAATTCTGCCATTCCGTCATCCTCTTTCTTGCATTTTGAAGTCC
Source organism: Flavonifractor plautii ATCC 29863 (assembly GCF_000239295.1). Lineage (GTDB taxonomy): Bacteria > Bacillota > Clostridia > Oscillospirales > Oscillospiraceae > Flavonifractor > Flavonifractor plautii. The sequence goes on along the minus strand of NZ_JH417694.1, from coordinate 15,152 downwards.
TGAAAAGGGATACTTCCGGGAACAGCCGCTTGCATACCTGAATGGAACTGTTCTTGTCCCCGGTGATAGAAAACTCTTTCTTCCATTTCTGAGGACGTACCAGTTCAAAAGGAATCTTGTAGGCCCTGAGAACGCCTTGGATAAAGCCGAAGTTTTCCCCAAAGTGAAACATAGAGGTGACTCCCTGCCCAGGCATAGACCCGACGTGTTCCAGACAGCAGATGGAGGCGTGGGGGGCTACCTTGCCCAACATTTCTATGTAGGTGTCCTCGTCAAAGGGAAAGATGGATACGGCCCCATTTTCTAGCAGGGCCAGTGAGCCTTTCTTTCCAGGGTCAACTCCAATGAACGTCATGTGCTCACCTCGCTTGGAAACTTTAGTGTTGCATTATAAAGCCCCGGACTGCCCACAGAAACCGTTGTGCTGGCCGTTTCCTGTGCTCCACTTTCAGGCTTATAGGTGCCCTCCAGTTCCCACTTTCCGTATCCATCCACCGGGAGCTGAAACGTTACCAGTCCATTTGATACGCCCCTCAGAGTGGTGCCGCTTAGTGAGCAGGTCACGACGGCCCCCGCCCGCACGTCACAGGCAATGGTTGCATAAACAAGTGTAGAGGGCAGGGGATAAGGGGAAGCCGCCGGGAAGTCGTTCACGCTGGTGCAGTCAATAGTCATCTGCCCGTTCTGTGCGATAGGCCGGGAAAAGCCGGTGACCAGATGCCGCTCTACCGGACTCCCCGGCTTGTCCGTCCGGGTAATAGTTACTAATTCATTTTCTACCAGATGAAACAACTGGGAGGACTGAATGGTCACAGACTTTTTCAGAACGGAGTTCTGCTTCAAATACCACTCCGCGAGTTCTTGACATTGTTCATCGGCGTAGTAGCAGGTTTCCTCGAAGACCTTTGTGCGCAGGCCCATAAGATCTATGTTGGTGTCAGAGGACGGATCTTGATTTATCGCCCGCCCGGAGGGGACGTGGTTACCATTCAGCGCCACACCGTTGACGATAATATCATTGAATACCTCTGTGTTCTTGACGGCATAAGTCGCTCCTAGGAAATCCACCCGCTGGGGGGAGAACTCCCACTGGATTGGCTTGTCTGCATCCGATATGTCCTCATAGGCGGCATCCACCCGCAGGTGTCCCGCTTGGTCGTACCCAATCCACCCAACCAGCATCTTGTTCATCTCCAACAAGAGGGTAGAAAGGGTGTTGCTTCGGTTGTCAAACCGGGCCGTGTATGGCGTGTTTGTCCATGGGACTATGCGTCCGTCCGTCAATTTTACCGTCTTGCCATTATAGTAGGTCGTGAAGATTGGGGCCATGTTATCGATAGGCTGTCCGTTTCCTCTATCCCGTAGAAGCAGTTGGGTAATGGCGTTGAAGATATCCTCATTGATTTCAATGAGTGCCCAACCCTCCAAGTTGCCGAACAGCGTCCCGTCCAGATATGCCCACTTGTCAACTAGATTGTACCGGGCAAGGCGCTGGTTGGGCAGAAAGGTTTCCTCCGGGTCTTTGACGTAAAACACGCCTTGGGGTAGATAGAAGTCTGTCCCGTCGGGCAGAACAAGGCCCTCCATCAATCTGATCTGCTGTCCAAACCAGACCTTGTTCACGTTGTAGTCATAGGCCCCGTCCAGGTTGGAGAGTGTTACAGTTGCTTGCCGTCGCATCCCATTTTGTAGGTTAACTGACAACTCCCCCTCCTGAATGAACGCCCCGGAACGGGGATTGTGGGGGTTGTTGTCAATGGAAAAGGCTAGAGAGCCGTCCGGTTGCAGGAAGTCCAGCCGGGCCAGCTTGTGGAACTCTCCCCGCACAGCGGAGAGATATTGGAGATAGCGTTGCGGGGTTACGACCGGCACGGAGAGGTCACTTCCTTCCTGCTGAGCGGAAAACAAAAATCCCGCCTCTTGATTTGTCGTTGACAAACCTGGGCAGGATGGTATAATAAACATAGAAGGGCGCTGTTGCGACGGTTAGCTCTCACAGTTCAATCGGATTAAACCGCTGACTGCTCGTGCCACCGGGCAGTCAGCACGCTTTTGGGGATATGTAGATCATCACCGCAAGGATGATGATGAAACACACCAGGAAGCGCAGGGCTTTCGCCCAGCGTCCGTTTCCCATCGGCCTCACCCCCTTTCGGGGGGAGTAGCTAACCGCCTTTTATGCAACAGCGCCCCCTCCCGTTTCCGGGAGGGATTTTATTTTACCATTTGGCGCTGTGGTTTGTCAATTTGTGTAGAACTTAGCCGTTCAGAATGGTGCTGGCCTCGTCGCTGGTGATCTGCCCCCGGCTTGCGGCCATGCTCACCAGAGCGGCGCTCCAAAGACCTCTCTCATAGTTCCGCTTCACCCGCTGGAAAGCGGCGGACTCAGTGGGGGTGGCGCTGGCCGTCCGGGCCACGGACATGGTGCTCAACTTCGCCACGGCAGGCTCCGCTTCCTCCGGCATAGCCATAAGCACCTGCGCCTCCAATGCGGCGGCGGTGCGCTCCTCGATGGAGGGCTGGTCAGCGCCGGGCGGGTGAAGTTCGAAGTCCTCGATGGCAGCAAGGTAATCCTCGTCCGTCTCACAGCTAGAGAAATCGGCCCCCATCTCCATGTAGCGGTCTACCGTGGCCTGAAATTCCATTGCCGCCCCGCCGTTGATGGTGCCACTTGTGATGATCATTTTCACGCCGGGCAGATCGGCCCAAGGATACTTTGCAAGCCATTCGGCGGCGGTGAATTTGTGGCCCGACGGGGTGAAAATATCGGTTTTCTTGTCCCAAATTTGATAGCGCATCTGAAAACTCCTTTACTTTATAGTGTAAACATCAACGGTAGATATAGGTCCTTGAGAAGTTGATCCACCTGCAAACAGAGCGTAGTCGCCAATTGAAACGGCACTAAGATTATATCTCCCAACACTCAGCGGTGGAGGAGTGGTTTTAGTTAAGTCAATATTATATGAGTCAACAGTTGCAGAGTTACTACGGCCACCCCCAAATAAAACATACTCCCCGATACTAGTAGCGGAAAGGTATGTTACAGGTTTACTTAATGAAGCAGGGATTGTTCGCGTAAGATCGGAATTATATGCATCGACAGCATCAAGCATTTCGGTATTTTTGATATTTCCACCGCCGAAAAGTGCATATGCAGTGTTGGAAGATGCGGCAAGACCTGCTCTTCCAACACTTAATTCTGTTGGGAGCCCATGTGTAAGATTTTCGTCGTATGAGTCTGCGTTGGAGAGATAATTACCGCCAACAATTCCACCACAAAAGAGAGCATAGCCTTTAATATTTGTGGCAGCAAGAAGGTATCTATATTCGCTTAATTCTGTAGGCGTTGACCGAGTTAAAGTCGCATCGTATGCTGTGCGGTCGATTCCAGTCCCGGTTCCACCCATGAAAAGTGCATAATCTCCGACTGATGTTGCTGCGAAATCATATCTTTTCCCGTTTAATTCCGAAGGAATGTTTTTTATCAAATCTTCGTCGAATGCCGTTGCTGCGGATGTAAAAGTATTAGTTGCCTTGCTTTTCCCACCAGCGATTATAATATATTTTCCAACTTTAGCCGCTTCAGCTCTTTCTACAGCTTCAACGAGCCGTGGAGCGATTATGCGGGTAAGTTCAGCATCATAGGCATTTACAATATCTGTTTGAGTGGCACTATTGCTGGTGGTAGCCATACCACCAGCAAATACTCCATATTTCCCGTTTGAAGCGGAAGCCATGCCAGTATTCTTGACGCTAAGATCTTCGGCAGTTCCATGGTACACAAGATTTCCGGGGCCAACGGCTAGTTTGACTTTATATGAAGGGAGAACTTCTATTGATACACTATCCGTTCTTCCTTCCAGTGTTGCGCTGACTATCCATGTCCCGCCCTTTGTCAAAGTAAGGGAAACAACCCCATTCATAGAGATACCCGTCAACTCGGTTTCGCCGTTGATAGCTTTGACGGTTGCGCCGGTTTCTGCGGTTACGGTGAGCGGGACAGCGAAATCACTGCCGCTTCCCGCATAAGTCCCCGTCACGCCGAAGATGGACACGGCCTCCTTGATGTTCTCCGGCACAAGGTTTGTGTCGCCCTGGATAGTCTGCGCCCCGGTGAGGTACACGTTGGGCTGGATGGTTTGAGCCATGGTGCTGGGCGTGATCGTCTGAGCTCCCTGCACAGGGAGTTGGTTCGTGGCAGACTTTGTTCCGCCCGCCACGAATCCCTCTGTCTGCTGGGCTTGGGCAGTGATAAGGCCCTCTGGGCTGACAGAAATGGTGGGAACGGTCTGTTCTACCGTGGGAATTGCCTTTGCAATGTTGGGGCCGTAGTAGCCACTGGGGACGCTCACGGATGCGCCTTGAATCGTCACATCTTCTGCGGTCTTGGTTGGAATGCTTCCTGTGATCTGCTCCCCATTGACCCATGCAGTTTTCCCAGAGAGAATGTCAACGGCTTCTGCTGTGCCGGGGGTCTCGCTTGCAACAGTTGGGGCAGTCACCTTGCCCTGCCCGTTGTGATAACCAGCCGGGATGATGTACTTCTCCCCGGCGGTCAAGTCCTTGCTCACGGCCCCGTTGTTGGGCATTGTACCAGTCAGGGTTTCGCCGTTCTGTCCGATGGACTGCTTGCCGGAGATAATTTCTCCAGCGTTGGCGGGGTTGGCCAGCGTGGGTAGTTCTGTTCCCTCGCTGGTCACGGTGCCTTTGCCCGTGTGGTAGCCCTTGGGGATGGTGTAGGAACCGCCGCCCTGGATGATCACGGCCTCGGCGGGGTTATCCGGCATCGTGCCCGTGACAGGGTTCCCGTCCTCACCATAGAATTGTTCGCCCGTCAACACGTCCGCTGCCGTGCCCGGTTGAGACAGGGGAGGCAGGGACGGGGCGGCTTCGATGATGTAGGTGCCGGGGCCGGGGACTTGAAACTCTACCTGTGCCATGAAAAAGAATCCTCCTTCCTGTCCGCACTACGGGACTACTTTTGTTTCCTCGAACTCGCTCCCCTGGGATACTGTGATGACGGTACCAGATGGAGCGGCAATAATAAGTGTGGCGTAGACCTCCGTGATGACAAGCCCCACGTAGTATGTCACGCCCTCTGCCATGGTGATGGTCTCGCTGGCCGACGAGCCATCCCGCATAGCCGTCACCGTCCAATCGCCCGGCGTGGCGGGCTGGTAGGTGATGTAGCCGTAGCAGACTTCTGTATAGCTCTCCTGCCCATTGGTCAGGGTTACGGTAGACCCAAATGGGGCAGTCACAACGATTTTGGTCACGGTCTCGCCACTGTCCGGCTCCTGCCCGGTGGTGCTGTCCCACGCCCCGTCACCCGGCTGGCAGATGATGGAGATACCGTCCGCCGCTCCCACCTCAGCCCACGGGAAAGAACCGAAGTAGGGCTGGGGGACCATCGTGTCCCCGGTCTGCATGGACACGGCAGCATTGGTTTGAATGCGCCAGAGATTACCCTTCCTGTCCCGCAGGAACTTGGGATTGTTGCTGACAGACAGGTTATAAAGGGCCTCTGCCATATCCACTGTGTCGATGTACTGATTCAGTTTCATGTCCACCCGTCCGATGTAGCCGGTCAGGGTAGAAGATTTGAAGTTGTAGGAGGATGGCTGTCTCAGCGGGTAGGGTGTGAAATTTTGAAGCATGGATGGGGCATTGTTGTTGCTGATACTGTCCGTGCTTACACTGTTGCGAAACAGGTGCGCTTCCTCCAGATGGTATGTTCCGTTGGAATCTACCGAGCAGTCCAGCACGGTCCAGTTCCAGAACATAGGTGTGACCGGGTTGGAGATCAGCGGGGCAGATACATAAGTATTTGTCCCCAACACGAACACATAGTAGGTATAGGTGGATTGATTGCGGAACCCCTCATCCACCAATGTGGAACTGCCGATACCCACATTCGCTACCAGTTGCAGTCGCCGGTCACCCTTTTTCAGCCGGTAGACTGCTGCGCCGGTGATGCTGTCGCCGGACGGAGTAATGTTGCCGCCATTGATGCCGGTTCCGTTGAAGGTTGCCAAAAACCAGGTGTCCAGTGTCCAGCTCGGTTCAAACTCGAAGTTGGTCAACAGGTCTCCCAGCAAAGCGCCGGAAACCTCACCGCCGCTGACCATGATGTAGTCACACCGCTGTTCTCCATATAGGGTGATAGATTCGATATCCGGTTGGACCCACGTCAGCGGATAGGTGAACCGCTCCCAGGATACATCCCCGCCCATAGGATAGAGCGTGGCGGATGGGAAAAGGACGGAAGATGGATAAAGCCCGCCTTCCTGCACCGGATAATACATGTGGAGTTCACGGGGCGTTAGTACCATGCGGATTGTATAGTCCACCAAAAGGTGGGGTATCTCCACAGAGGCCAGCACCGCACCGTCCAGGATCAGAGAAATCAAGTGCGGTTCAATGGAGAGGGACAATGTATGTCCATCCCCGGTGATCCGCCAGACAGGAGAAGTGCCAGTCAAAGGTACGATGCCCGACCATGCAAGCGACCAGGGTGTAGGGATGTTCATCGGCTCCCCATTTCGCTCGTCCCAGGTAATGCTTGACCCTGCGGGCAATCTGAGCTGTCCGCCGGTCAACTGATGAGGCCCGGACGGCTTTCCGTTGATATAAGAGATGCGGGGCCACTGGATAATTACACCTTCCAGCGGGGATACACAGGCATCCACATAGCCTTTCATATCGGACACGTCATACTGTGCCGTGAAGTTTTGCCAGCCGGTAGTAGCCTGTACGCCGTTCTCTGTCTGGATGGTCAGCCGCACGGAATAGGCTGTATTGGTGAATAGACCATCGTAGGTGACTTGGATGTCCTCGGTGCCGTAGATGTACCCGCTGTCCTCAATCGGGCTTTCCGGGTCGTCCTGGAGGGCCAATTCCCACCGGAACCAGTCCAGGGTGTCGCCTTGGGCCTGGGTATAGGAACCGGTGAAGGTCACACTCCGTGATGTGACGGTGGCCGGTACACTGACGGTCACAGCCGGATTTGTCCGTGTCAGGAAAAAGGAGGGGGATAACTGCTGAATGGAACCGCCGTTCCACCATTGTGTGATCAGCATCTTGTACCCGCTGGAGAAGCCGTTGGACAGGTTGGTCAGCCGATTTGCAGGGATGGTGACCTGGAAGTAGTTCACATCACCTGTGGAGGTCATACCGTAGAAGGGGTGCTGTAGGTTTACACGATCGCTGTTGTAGACGAGTTTGGAGGCGGTAGTGTTTTCGTAGATTTTGATTTGATAGGCGGTCATGGCTGAGGAGCCGTTGACCTGCCACGATACGGTGAGAGGCTGCGTCACATCCACCACGCCGCCACCCACGCCCGCGAAGGAAGACGGGAAAATATTGGTCGGTTGATATAGCGCCACTGGCTCACCTCCAGCACAAACAAAAAAGGGACCACTGTCAACTGCATTATACAGTCAACAGCGGCCCCAAATGGCCCCTCTATGCCATCAATTCGGCACAGGTATCTTATTATTTCTTATTTTACCGCTTTTCCACTCAAATTGCAACAACTTTTGTCGGGGGAAAATCAGTAGTTACGGTGTAGTCCCAGCAGAGAAAGGACTTCTGACAAGGGGCGGTCAAGCATACTGTCCCCGATCTCCACGCCGTTGATAAATGTCTGATGGGAATAGTTGCGGTTATCGTTGCTGGTGGACCTGCCCGGCTCCATTCTGGTGTCCTGGGCGTATCGTTCCGCCGCTCCGAACATGATGCCCATGTCCCGTACAAAGCGGTCAAATTCCTCGTTTTTGACTGGATTGAGCACATCGGATGCCAGAACAGGGCTGAGCACCATTTCTGGTGTGTCCGTCCCCTTGACCATCATGCCCTTGCCACGAGCGATGCCACCCTGGTCAAACAGCCAGTCTCCACTCCGGTTATACCACTTCCAATCGTCTGGATCAGAAGTATATGGTATAGAAACTGCGCCATACGATACGGCTAGTCGGTTGGCTTCCTGAAACAAGGAGCGCTTTTCAGAGTCGCTGGCATGCATGGCGTTCATTCGTAGCTGACTGATTTGATTGTTAGCGTCTACCATAGAGTTCGTAGAACCAGAGCCAGAACCAGACGCTCCAGTGGAGGACCCGCCCGAAGCAGGGCCGCCAGAGGCGTTTCCAGACGAAGATGGCGTGTCGAACAGCTTGTTTCCGTACTTATCCCACCAAACACCATTGTGGTCACGATGCGCACCAATGCTGGTGCCAAGCTGATAGTTCAGTTTATCATAGTAGTCGGCTGTTTCCTTGTCGCCCCGCAGAGTGGCATCCCACCACTTCTGGGCATTCTGCTTCATCTGGTCAATGATGTTCTGGTCGTTCTGGCCTCCTCCTCCGGCCTGACCGCTGTCAATGCTAGAATTGAAATCGCCAAGCGCCACGCCCATGTCCCGGAGAAGGTCCGTGATGTTATCCACTTGGGCTTTCATTTCAGGAGTGCCATACTTGGCGATGTCAGAAAGGATTTCTTCGATGGATCGGACATCCTCGGTCATGGAATCCTGAATGTCGCTCCAGCGCTCGGCCCATGCGTCGTACTGTTCTTGTAGAGTTTTTACCTTATTTCCCCAGAACTCGATATCATCATCGTAGGCTTCCTTGCGTTTTTCGTAGTATTCTTCCCATGCCTCGATTTCCTTCTGGTTGGCCTCAATCAGATCGTTGTAGTGCTCCTCCTGAGCTTCCTTCTCCTTCTCCCAGTAGTCAATCTGGTCCTGAATGTAATCCTGCCGGGCCTCACTCTCCTTTTCATAGGCATCAATTTGTTTATTGATTAACTCCTTCTGCTTTTCTAATGCTTTGATCTGGTCTTCTAAGTTGGAAATGATTTTGTCGTGCGCCTGCTGCTCCTTCAGATCTTCTAGCTCTTTCTCTGCATCTTCTTTGGCCTGCTCGGCATCCTCTAAAGCGTCTTCGGCATCCTGAATAGCCTGCTCATCAGCTCTCCAGCCCCATACACCATCTTTTAAAGTATAGATAGTACGCTCGTTTTTGGCAGTTTCGAGATCGAGCTGGGCCTGTTCCAGGTTTTTGATGGCTTCCTGTAAAGCCAATTCTTTTTTCTGGAGAGCCAGCGCAGCTTCCTCACGTTCTTTCTGCTCATTCCACTTCTCGTTTTCTTTATCGAGTTGATCATTTAGATCGTCCAGCCGGTCGTTAATGCCTGGAACGTACTCGCCGATTGTTCCGTCTGGGTTGACCGTGTAGTAGCCCTCGATTTCCTTGTGCAGAGGATCAGTCAGGGCCTCCAGTGCATCCCGTTCGGCCTCAAGCTGTTCATTCAGGTCATCCAGCTTTTCCTCGATGGGTTCTAGAACTTCCTCTAACCTGTCCTGCCATTCCTCGATCTGCTCTTGCAGAGGCTCGATTTTATTTTGGAGTTCTTCATCAAGTTTTTCTACGGCCTCATTGAACTTGTCCAACATGTCCTGGGCATCGTCAATTTCATCCTGGAGTTTGTCGAACTCTTTATTGACGGCAGCCTCCAATTCAGACCAGAGTTCATCCTGGATATTGGAGATAGCGTCCTCGTCGGAGTAGATTTGGTCTTGAATACTCCCAATCCGCTCATTGTTGATGCCGTTGATATTCGTCGACTGGAGAGCCTGCAGGGCTTTCTTGGCCTCGTTTATCCTCTGGGTATAAATCTCTATCTGCTGGCCTGCTGTGCCAGTGGTGCGCTCCAGGGTACGAATCTGTCGGTCGGATTCTGAGATGTAATCTTCAAAGGCTTTGGTCAGGGAATCATAGACCGATTCGAGCTGCTCCTGGTAGTCCCACCATGCGTCGGAGAGGTCTTGGATTAGGTCGTCCGTCTCGTCATAACCCATGGAGCGGTAGTAGGCGGCAAGGTCGGCCACCTCCTGCTGCATGGCTTTGTACTCTGCAACAATTTTCTCATTGTCAGCGACAATCTCCTCAACACTCCGGTCGGCCCGCTCCCGATTCTTCCTGAAAAGGTTAAGCTCCCACTCGCGGTCATTGTTATTCTCCATCAGATCATCGTGCATTTCCTGATAGATAGAAACTACCTCATCTGCGAGATCATGATACATCAACTTAAGCTGCTTGATTTCGTCGGAGGTATCAGATAGGCCCTTAGCGCGGAACTGATTCGCCGTTTTATGAATTTCAGCTTGAGCAGCCTGGATATTAACAATACGCTTCTGGTAGGAGTTCTTTTCTTCCTTTTCAAGCAAAGTATTGGTGTCCTTAGTACGGGAAACTAAATCTTTTAGACGGTCGATTTCCTCCTCATACCAAGATTTAGAGGATGTACCTTTTCCTGACGATCCACCTCCGGAGGAAGAATCAAAGGAAAGGGAGGGAATTTCGATTGCGGACGATAGGATGTCCATAACGTCGTCCCAATAGTCCGATACTACGCCGTTGGAATTTGTGCTTGGTTTCTGTTGCCCAAATTCGAAATATTCGCCTTGACCTATTCCATTTTTTTCGTTAAGGAGGTCGGTCAAACTCTTAGATTTCATTTTATCCAGGGATAGGGCTTGAGCAGTAAGCATGGATGCTTGGGCCACTGTGAAAGCCTCTACTTCTTGACCGTAGATCTTTTCGCGGTCATCCTTTCCTTTATCTGCGTTTTTGGTCATCTGCTCCTGAATACGGCGGTTTACTTCTTCCTTAAGCTCCTCCAGAGTTTGGTAGTTTTCAAGGTCGGTTATGCCCAGCTCGGCTAGTTTGGAAACAATGTTTGTATTTGTGAGAATTGTATTCTTGTAAAATTCTTTGTTAGACATCATCTTTTCAATGATGTTCTTTTTGTACTCGTTGGTTGTATTGTTGTACTGAGCAGAAAGGGCCTCTTGGAGTTCCTGCTCAGACACCAAACCGGCCAGATACTCATAGAGAAGGCCAGTCAGCTCCGGAAACTGTTGAATCAGGGAATCAACTGTTCCAATGGATAGCTTCCCGTTCTCCGAAAGCTCGTCCTGGGCGCTGTCCAAGGTGCTCAGAGCGGATTCAAGTTCGTTTAGGGTGTCCGAAAGGGCATCGGCGGCTGCCTCCATCTGCTCTATTTCATTTGATGCATCTTCTACATTGTCGCCAAACAAAATTGCCTCTCCGCCAGCACCGGAGAAATACTGCGCCAGATCTTTGAGTGTGTACTCACCGCTCTCTAAGAGTGCATTAAGCACTGGAAATTTGTCGATAAGGGTCTGGATTTCGCTTTCAGTTACTTCGCCGTCCTCCCGCATTTGGGTAAGCATATCATTGAACTCGGTATGTGTGGCAGAGTCCATTGCAGAGGTTAAAGACTCAATCTGGGAACGGAGCGACATGGCTGGGGCGATTGCGGCAAACAAAGAATCGGCAATTTCTTGCCAGTAAGCAATATCTTCCTCATTCGTCAGGTTGCCGATATAGCCTTGCATTTCGTTGTAGAAGCTGATTGCCATTTCATCGGCGTTAGCAATCCGGTTCTCCAGTTTATCGAACTGCTTTAGTTCCTCCTCACTCCAGGTACTCTGATTGCTTCCGTGCTCAGAAAGGAACTCTTCCTTCTGTTTATTGAGATCATCCAGACGGCCAGAAATATAATTTGCCTGACCTTCAAAGCCGTCCAAGGCACCGGCTATATTCATACTGAACTGGCGGAAAAAGTCATTTAAGGCTTGACTGTTTCCGCCGAAAAGCTGGTCATAAGCAGACGAGAAGAATCCAGTCAGAAAATTTACATCAGAGGTCTCAGAAAAACCTTTGCGTAAAGCGGTGTTTGCCTCTTCTGCAAGCTGCCTTTTCTTGGCCTCCGCCAATTTCTCTTGAAGTATGATCTGGCGTTCTAACGAAAAGTTCTGTTCGTTAAGAAGGTCAAGTTCCTCCTGATCGTTCACAGTAAAATCGCCGCTAGATTTTAGACTGTTGAGTTCATTAAGTCGGTCGGTATTATCCTTGTATTGGTTCTCCAGTGACTCCAGAGTTGTTGTAGCATCTTGATATTCAGCAGAGAGAGCATCGACCTTCTCCTTTTGCTCTTCGGCGCTGACCGTCAATGCGTCAATGACAGTGACAAGAGTATACAAAACCGTCAAAGCAATTCCAATTGGCCCTAGGGCAGTAGTAATAGCACTCCCAAGTCCCTTAAAACCTGCGGTGAGTTTCCCGACTTTTGTGGTGGCATTGCCTACGTCGTCAAACACAGTGAGGAATCCTTTGAACTTTCCAAGAAATGCAGCACCGCCTGTTGTAGCGGCGAATCCAGCAAAGGAGGCATTGAGAGTTGCTATTGCTGCTGCTACTACCAGAATATTGCCAACAGGGGTATTAGCAACCTCCATAAGCGCATTTGCGATATCCAATATTCCCTTGATTGCATCATTGGCCTGGAAGGAGGCCACGAGTTCTACCCACTGATTCTTCAGCCGGTTTGTCTTTGCCTCCCAGCTATTCAGGTAGATGTCCAACTCCCGGTCAGCGCTGCCTACACTGTCAGCGTAGGTATCTAGCATCTCTTCGTACATGTCATAATTGGAGATAAGAGCTTGCAGTTGGTTAGACCGTACCTTTCCGCCCAGAGAGGATACGACTTCCTGGAGCTGGACTTCGCTGATAAGTCCCTTTCGGTACTTGTCGGAGAGTTCCCCAATGACATCCATGGGGTTCCGTAGCTGCTCTACACCGTCCTTGTACTCGCGGGTTGCAACGTTCAGATCGCCCAGAGCGGCGGCAGTGGCCTTAATCTCATCCTCTGTCCAGCGTTCACCACTCGCTTCATCAATAGCAATCTCGGTAGACCCCTGGATGTTCAAAATCAGGGCACGGAGGGCGCGGGCGGCGCTGTTGCCAGACTCTTGAGTGACGGCAGTGATCGTGCCGATGGCCGCCATCGTTTCTTGAACCTCCATACCGGCCTGTGCGGCCAGAGAGGAGACAATGCCCATACCACCGGCTAGTTTTTCAACGCTGGTGGCGTAGTTGTTGGAGATCTCGTTGGCTCCATCCAGAACTTTTGTCAGTTCAGAGATATTTCCCTTGTATTTATAGGCAGCATCAACCGACAGAAGAAATTGGTTGGCGGTAGCCTCCTGCACATCGCCCACTTTCTGCGTTTTTACCGAAAGTTCGCCCAGTTCATCAGATAGAGAACCATAGCCAGCCTGTGCCCATTTAGTAACAGAAGCCAAGTAGTCCGAAGCGGCGATACCAAGGGAAGACCCTACTTCATATGCCTTTTCAGAGAGGTTTTCCATCTCGCCAGCAGTGGCGCCCATAACCTTTTGAATGTTGACCAACTCGGTATCAACAGCCTTTAGCTCGTCGAGTGCAGACTGTAATAGTGTAATTGGGGTAGATATCAAAGTGTTTATAACATGCGAAAGGAGCATGTTTTTAAACATGTTTCCAAATTCGGAACCGACCTCTTTGGCGGCAGAGGATGTTTTATTTAGTGCAGAAACAGCATTTTGGCCCAGAGAAGAAAACCCACGATCCATTTTATAAACAGCGCCCGTAGCGGTATCAATGGAGTAGGTAAATTTGTTTACATCCCCGTTTGTTTTTTGGGCCGCAACAGAGAACTGCTGGAAGGTGCTTTCACCCACCTTTACGGATTTGGTTGCGGAGACAGTTGCATTTTCCAGCTTCTCTACATTGGTTATGTAGTCCTGTATGCTGTTGGTCCCAAAATCATTTCTAACATCGACACGATTCCCGGTCTCGGAACCGATCTTTTTCTCAACGTCAATAAAGTATTTGGCGCTTTCTGCGGCTGACTTAAATTCATTTGAAACCCCAGTTAAGGCGTCAATCTGATGCTGAAGGGGGGTGGACGTAACTTCCCCAGTTGCCTGTCCCAAACTGCGAGCTTTCGTCTCTGCCGTTTCATATGCGGCTGCCAGCCGGGCCGCTTCGGTCGCCAAAGTTTTCTCCGCTAGAAGAATTTCCTGGGAGGTAGTGGCAAGCCGCAACTTCTGGTTTACTTGCTCAGTCACGGAAGAAAGGTACTTTTTCGTTTCATTGATGAGCTTATCGAAAGAACTGGTATCTACGGTCAGCTTGACATTACTGTTTTTGTGCAGGCTATCCATTAAGGAATCCATTGTCCTCAACCGGGATTCAATATCTTTGGCTGCGTCAAGGGTCACTTTTAAAGTAACAACTTCATCAGGCATTTTAAAATCCTCCTATGATTTTTTGGTTGCTGTAAAAATAGGAAAGTAGTATAATAGTCTCATCAAAACTCGGGCGGCGGATACCCCTAAATTCATTTATGGGGAGGAGCCGCCCTGCCTCCCTTCCGTATTGAGATTTTAATCGTTTTGTGGTATAATTTTACTTAGAAACGGGGTGAGAAAATGGAGTATTCGTATAAGTTCCGTCTATATCCAAACAGTGAACAATGTGCTATGATTGCTCGGACGTTTGGTTGCGCCCGGTTCGTTTATAACCACTTTCTCAACCTCCGCAAGGAAACCTATAAGGCAAGCGACGAAACCATCAACTACGTCAAATCCTCCGCTATGCTCACTCAATTGAAGAAAGAGTTGATTTGGCTGAAAGAGGTTGACAGCATACCCTTGCAGGAATCTTTGCGCGATTTAGATTTTGCCTATCAAGGCTTCTTCCGCCGCGTGAAGAAGGGCGAAAAGCCCGGCTTCCCACGCTTCAAAAGTAAGCGGGATAGGCGGAAGTCCTACAAGACTAAACAGCATGTTGCCAATGGGAAGCCGACTATTTATGTTGATGGTAAGCACATCCGCCTACCCAAACTTGGCCTTGTGAAGTGCCGTATCTCAAAAGAGGTCAAGGGCCGCATACTCTCCGCCACTGTCAGCCAGAACCCATCTGGGAAATACTTCGTTGCCTTGTGCTGTACCGATGTGGAAATCGCCCCACTCCCCAGCACCGGGGCGGTAGTCGGCCTCGATATGGGATTGAAGTCATTTGCTATTACCTCCGATGGTGTGGATTACGAAAACCACCGCCACCTGTGCAAGAGCCAGAAGAAACTGGCCCGGCTCCAGCGGCAGCTCTCCCGAAAAACAAAGGGGAGCAACCGCCGGGAGAAAGCACGGGTCAAAGTGGCGCGGCTCCATGAGAAGGTAACGAACCAGCGGAACGACACCCTGCACAAACTGTCCACCGCCCTTGTCCGGGACTATGATCTAA
>NZ_JH417693.1:13747-42122 GCF_000239295.1 Flavonifractor plautii ATCC 29863 | reverse complement strand
GACCGGGATGAGCGGCGCTCATCCCGGTCCGCTCTGCGGTATTTACTTCAGCAGGGGATCCTCAAGATCCCGGAGCATCCGGTCCAGCGCGGTGATGCCGCCCTCGGCGGTGTACCACACGGCGGGATGGGCCAGGTAGACGATCCTGCCGTCCCGGTAGGCGGCGGTGCCCTTCATCAGCTCGTTCTCCACCACTTCCTGGGCCAGCTTGGCCCCGTCGGTGCCAATGGCGGCATCCCGGTCCAGAACAAAGAGATAGTCGGGGTCCTTGTCCACGAGGAACTCGAAGCTGGCCTCGTTGCCGTGGGTGGAGATGCCGGGCTGTGCGTCCGCCCCCACGTTGGCAAAGCCCGCTTCCCGGCCGATGAGGGAGCAGCGGCCGTCGTTGCCCAGCACATTGAAGCCGCCGCTGGTAACCAGGCCCACACAATGGCGGTTCGGCCTTCGGAAAAGGAGGCCAGGGCCGCCACGCGGCTGTCAAAGTCGGTCATGAGTTCCCCGGCCGTGTCCTCCAGGCCGAACAGGGAGGCGATGGCCCTGGTGTTCTGCCGCACGCTCTCCACCACACCCAGGTCACTGTCGGTGGCCAGATAGACCACCGGGGCGATCTGGCTGAGGGCGTCGTAGCTGCCGGCCAGCCAGCCCCCCAATGAAGATCACGTCGGGGCCACAGGCCATGACGGCCTCCAGGCCGGCCTCTTTGATGGTGCCCAGGCAGGACACCTCGCCGCCGACGTAGTTTGGAGATAGTCCAGGCTGGTGAGGGTGGCCATATCCAGAACGGCGATGCGCTGGGGATCATAGGGGGCCGCTACCTCGGCGGGCTCCTTTTGGGCGTTGAGGGCGGTAAGGGGCACCGTATCCCCCTGGGGCTGTGGAGCGGCTCCTGTGCCGCAGGCCGCCAGAGACAGGGCCAGGGCAAGGACCAGGGAGAGAGCGCGCGGGGGTTTCTTCTTCATGTGGTGGTTCTCCTTTTCGACAAAAGTACTGAAAACTCGGAGGCTTCAATAGTAGATGGACAGAGGCCGGCCCGCGATGGTCATGATCTTGAAGTCCACCTGGTAGAGCTCCGACAGGGTTTCTTTGGTCATTACCTCCTCCACAGTGCCGAACTTGGCGACCCTGCCGTCCTGAAGAGCGCAGATGTAGTCGGAGTAGAAGGCGGCCTAGTTGATCTCGTGGAGAACCAGGATTACCGTCTTGCTCAGCTCGTCGCACAGCCGCCGGACGGTCTTCATGAGATTGGCGGCGTGGTGGATGTCCAGGTCGTTGGTGGGCTCGTCCAGCAGGACATACTCGGTGTCCTAGGCAATGACCATATTCAGGGCAACGGGACTTTCCCTTTCCGGGGCCAGCACCTGCGTCACCTCCCAGGGAAGCATGACAGCCTCATACCGGATGTTGGCCGTGCCCAAGTCCAGGCCGGACTGCTGTATGCCGCGCTTGAGCTACTGCTCAGAACAGGGCAGGGTCAGCCATGTGGTCTCGCTTGATCCCTCCGGCGCATTCTTCGGGAAAATACCCACCACCAGCATGGCGGGCTGACAGAGATAGCATGGGAAGTGCTGGCCATCGTAGTGGTGTTCCAGCTTCATGTCGTTGTCATAGACCACGCCGTAGGGGGTGACGCAGGTGCTTTCACTGTTGAGGATCAGATCCAGCGCCGCCTTGCGGGCATCCAGCCGTTCCAACTCCTCAGTGCTGCAGCTCCCGCCGTTCAGGGGCATATAGTGCCGGCGGCCAATGTCCTCCAAATCGGAAAAGTCTGTGATGATCCTGGCCTGCTGACACCAGAAGGTCAGGTTGATTAGGTCAGTCATCTCGAACAGGCCCCATTTCACTGTCATCGCCTGGAATTTGGCGGCTTCATTGATGTCAGAGCTGTCCAGCCGCTTGGCCAGATAGTCCAGCTCGTCCACGTTGACCGCTACCTTCTCCAGCCGCTTCAGGATGAGAAAACTGCTGTTGAGCTCATCCACCCGGCAGTCCCGGCCGACCGGGTCACCGATACCCAAAGAGGCCAGGGCTGCCACCGTGTCGTCATAGGCGCCCCGGGAGATGGGAAAAGGGACTGTGAGCTGGCCGTACTCCGGGTGCCGCGAATTACTCAGGACTGCGTGCATCATCCGTTTTCCCTCCCGTATGGATTTTTTTCATCCTAGTCCGCAGGCATTCCCCGGCGGTGCTCCAGCAGAGGAAGCCATGGGCTGGGTAGGGGCAGCCCCGGCACAGGTCTGAGCGGGTGCACACCGGCACGGGCGGAGCGTCCGCCGGATGATCCGGGGCGTACAGCTTGTGGGTACAGGAGGCAAATAAATGCCGGGCATAGTAAAAGGCGGCGCCTTTGTCGGCGCCGCCTTCACATAGACTGTTCAATGCTTGGCCCCTCTTTTTGTAGTTGATTTTGCTTCGGTTCGGGTAACTGGGATCGAATCTGGTCCAGAATGCGCTGGCACCGGGATTCCTGCCGGTAGGAGGCGGGGCCCTCGCCGCATAGGAAGCCCTGTGCCGCCTGGCGCAGCTCCTCCAACCGCTCCCGGTCAAAAACCTGCTCCCTGGCCATCAGCCCGGAGCGGAAGGTGAAGTCCTCCTTGGCGGTTTGGTAGTCCTCCATGTAGTAGTGGCCGTTGCTGACGCCTCTTCGGTCATAGTCCCAGGCCCAGGTGACGAATTGAGCCCCCAGCAGGGTCTTTTTCCCGGCCAGTACCGTACCGTTGAATTCTGCCAGCACCCGGTAGCCGTCTGCCAGGCTCTCCGCCTTCAGCGGCGGGGCCGTCTCCAGGAGCTTCATGTACTTCATTATCGTCCCCGCCGCCTCCGTGACCCGGCACAGGACGCGGCCGTTCCACTCCACTGGGAGCAGGCCGTCCTCCTCCACCGGCCGGGGTAGCAGCTCCCGCCGCCGCAGGGCGCAGGACAGCTCCTCAAAATAGGTTTCTTTGGTCATGCGCTTTTACCTCCTTCTCCGTGCAAAACGCCTTTTTTCAATGGCCGCTCCTGAGCTGCTGCTTGTGAACGCCATCATGCCATCTTATCCACGAAAAAGCTATTCAGCAAAGCGGACATAAAAGTGTGTGCCCTTTTTGAATTCGCCGGGCAGCAAAAAAGCGCCGGCCTGCTGGTTGACGAAACCAACAAACCGGCGCACTAATTTTTGTATATCATTTTTTCGGATTTTTGTGCCCTGACTGTGTTCAAATAGGGCGCTGATCCCTGTCGGGGGCTCGGAAACTGGGGCAAGCCAGGGGAAGGCCCCTCCGAGGCCCCGGAATACCTCGAAAATATCTTTTTTAGAACACAAATTTCAGGAAAATAAAAAAGCCGCACCCTCTGATACTCTAAGCGTCCCGCTTAAAATATCCAGATTGGTGTGGCTTTATGGAGCTGGAAACGTGACTTGAACACGCGACCTGCTGATTACGAATCAGCTGCTCTACCGACTGAGCTATTCCAGCATATATTTGTTACCGACAGTATAGGATAATACCATATTTTTAGACCAGCGTCAAGTCAAAAATACCTCTTGTGATTTTCTCAACCTTTCGGTATAATAAATAAATACATATTATGTTTGACTCGTCTATTGGAAAGGAGTTCCCAGATGGCTCGCTACGGCTTTATCCACGACAAGCTGGACATTAAATTTTTGATCCTCTATTTTATGGCCCGGGTCGCGGCGCCCATCGACTTTCCGACACTGACGGAGCTGACGGTCTGCGATGACGGCATTGGCTACTTTGAGTTTGCCGAGGCGGTTTCTGAATTGGTGGAGAGCGGCCATCTGACACTGGAGGACGGGCTCTATTCGATCACGGAAAAAGGCCGGGAAAACGGCGCAGCCTGTGAGAGCAGCCTCCCCTACTCGGTCAAGCGCAACTGTAGCGCCCAGTTGGTAAAACTCAACGGGATTCTGCGGCGCAATGCTCAAGTACGTGCGGAGACGGAGCCCCGGCCGGAGGGCGGGTACTCAGCCCGGATGTTTCTGGACGATGACGGGGGCAATCTGTTCACCCTGGAGCTGTTCTGCGGCTCCCAGGAGCAGGCCAACCGCCTGGCGGAGAGCTTCAAGGCCGAGCCGGAGCGGATTTACAATGAGGTTCTCTCCGCACTGCTGGAACACGAGGAGAAGGATTGAAGCGGAATAAGGCCGCCCCCTGTGGGGGCGGCCTTATTTTGTCACAGCAGCGGGGCCAGCACCCGCAGAATGGAGCGGAAGAGGCGGCGTATCCAGGAGTGGCCGAGGCACTGCTCCAGCGTCACCGGCTGGCTGCGGAACTGCGTGTTGATGAAATCCCGCTTGATGTCGAGTACCGTGGGGTCGTGGTAGAGCAGCACCGCGTCCTCAAAGTGGAGGAACATACTGCGGTAGTCCAGATTGATAGAGCCTACCACTCCGCAGCAGTCGTCCGTGACCATGACCTTGGCATGGACAAAGCCGGGCGTATACTCAAAAATCTGTACGCCCGCCTCCAACAGGGACTCGTAGTGGGAACGGGTTAGCTCAAAAACCAATGCCTTGTCCGGGATATGCGGGGTGATGATGCGCACGTCCACCCCCGACTTGGCCGCGTTGCACAGGGCCGTATTGACGCTGTCACTGATGATCAGATAGGGCGTCATGGCGTACACATAGCGCTCGGCCTTGTTGATAAGGTTGAGGTAGACCGCCTCCCCCACCGCCTCCTCGTCCAGAGGGTTATCCGCGTAGGGCTGGACATAGTACCCCGCTCCCTGCGCGGCCTCCGGCGGCAGCTTGTCCGGCCGGAAGCGGCGGTAGTCCTCCTCCACGTCCCGGGTGTACTCCCACATGGTCAGGAACATGACGGTCATGCTCCACACCGCCTCCCCCTTGAGGAGAATGGCCGTGTCTTTCCAGTGGCCATACCGCAGCTTTTGGTTGATATACTCGTCGGCCAGATTGATGCCGCCGGTAAAGGCGGTGTGGCCGTCGATAATACAGAACTTCCGGTGGTCCCGGTTGTTCATGCGGATGGAAATCACCGGCTTGAAGCGGTTGAAGCAGCAGCAGGGGATGCCGGTTTCCGCCTCAAATTTTCTGGCGTAGTTCATAGGCAGGGTGTTCAGGGAGCCCACATCGTCGTAGATCACCCGCACATCCACCCCGGCGGCATGCTTCTCCTTCAAAATCTCCACCATAGAATCCCAGAATATGCCGGGGCTAATAATGAAGTATTCCAGGAAGATATACTTTTCCGCCTTCCGCAGCTCCTCCAGCATGGCGGGAAACACATCATCCCCCAGGGGAAAATAGTGGGTATAGGTGTTGGTATAGACCGGGCAGCGGGCGTAGTGCTCCAGGTAGCGGGCCTGGTTCACCGCGTCGGCCCCAAAGGGCCTCAGCTCCTCCGCCTTGTAGTCCCGCTCCAACTGCTCCAGCATGGTGCGGTCCATACCCTGCATCTTCCGGCGCTTGCGGGCGGAGAGCTTGTTGCCACCGCAGAGCAGATACACCAGCCATCCAAAGGCCGGGAACAGCAGAATGGGGATGATCCAGGCGATTTTATACCCCGGGTCGGTCTGGCGGCTGACGATAATCAGCACCGCCAGAATGGAGAGCACCACACACCCCCAGTACACATAAATGAAGTCGCTGGAAAACCAGAGCATATAGAGCAGCAGCATCGCAGCCTGGAGGAAGATCAGCAGGGCCACAATCACCGACCGCTGAAAGAGCAGGGAGGCCAGTTTTTTAATATTCATCATCGGCTCCCCTCACCGCACGACCACATTCTCCGCGCCCAGCAGCTCGTTCAGCTCCTGGATCAGCGCGGGATGGACCAGGCAGACCGTGCCCAGCCGCTTTCCGGTATCCTCACACTTGACCACCATCTGTTCCGTGCCGGGAAACATGGTGAGCACCAGCTTGATCCTCTCCCAGCGGGGGTCGTCCAGGCTGGGTATGCGGATATAGAGCTTCTTGGCCCTCTCCTCCCCCTCCACCGGAGGCAGGTTTCCCTTCACCTGATCCAAGGGGCGTACCCGGTCGCACATGAGCTGGGGCGCCTTTTCATCCCGAACGGAGATGCGTCCCTCAGCCAGGACGGCCACCCCCTCCTTCAGGTAGGGGCCTGCCTCCCCCAGCACCCGTGCGAACACAAGCATCTCCATGGAGGCGGTGTCGTCCTCCAGCGTCACATAGGCCATCAGGCTGTTGTTGCGGGTGGTCTTGGTGCGGGAGGCGGTGATGACCCCCGCCAGGGTGACCCGCTGCTCGTCGTGGTAAATGGCCGGTCCCCCCTCCTGGGCGAAGTCCGACAGGATCGCCCCCATAGAGGCCGCCTTGCACTGCTTGACCACGTCCCGGTATTCGTCCATGGGGTGGCCGGTGAGGTAGAGTCCAGTCGTCTCCTTTTCCATGGTCATGAGCTCGTGTCGGGTAAACTCAGGGATATTTTTGACCTGGAGCTCCGGGGCGCTCTGCGTCTGATCCCCACCGCCGCCGAACAGATCGAACTGGCCCGCCAGGTTCTTGCGCTTGTTCTGGGCGATGGAGTCCACAAGCTGCTCATAGGCCTCCAGTAACCGGGAGCGGTAGATACCCATACTGTCAAAGGCGCCGCAGCGGATCAGATTCTCCAGCACACGCTTGTTCAGCTCCGCGTCGAACATCCGCTGGCAGAAATCAGGGAAGGAGACAAAGGGCCCTCCCCTGCCCCGCTCAGCCAGCACAGCGTTGATAAAGCCCCGGCCCACTCCCTTGACGGCCACCAGGCCGAAGCGGATGTGCTCGCCGGACACGGTGAAGTCGGCCTCCGACTCATTGATGTCGGGGGGCAGCAGATGGATGCCGCAGTCCCTGCACTCGGCGATATACTCAGCCACCTTCTCGCTGGAGTCCAGCACGGAGGTGAGCAGGGCGGCCATATACTCCTTGGTGTAGTGGCACTTGAACCAGGCCGTCTGGTAGCACACAATGGCGTAGGCCACCGCGTGGGCCTTGTTGAAAGCGTAATTGGCAAAGGCATAGATTTCATCATAGATGTCCTTTGCCACGTCCTCCGGGACACCGTTGGCGATGCAGCCGGCAATGGCCCGCCCGGCGTCGCCGTAGACGAAGGCCTGCCGCTCCCGCTCGATGTCCTTGACCTTCTTCTTGCTCATGGCCCGGCGCACCATGTCGGCCTGCCCCAGCGTGTAGCCCGCCAGCCTGCGGAAAATCTCGATAACCTGCTCCTGGTAGACGATGCAGCCGTAGGTGACCGAGAGGATGGGCTCCAGCATGGGGTGCTTGTACTTCACCTTGTCCGGGTTGTGCTTGCAGGCGATGAAGCGGGGAATGGAGTCCATGGGGCCGGGGCGGTAGAGGGCGATGATGGCGGTGATGTCCTCGATGTTCTGGGGCTTGAGGCCCACGCAGACGCCGGTCATGCCCGCCGACTCCATCTGGAACACGCCGGAGGTCCTGCCCTCGGAGAGCATCTGGAACACCGCCGGGTCGTTGTCCGGGATGTCTGCCAGAGAGAAGCCGGGGCGGCTCTTCTGCACCAGGCGCACCGTGTCGTCCAGGATGGTCAGGTTGCGCAGGCCAAGGAAGTCCATCTTTAAGAGGCCCAGCTCCTCCAGGGTGGTCATGACGTACTGGGTGACCACCGACTCATCGTTCTTCGCCAGGGGCACATAGTCCACCACCGGCTTCCGGGTGATGACCACGCCGGCGGCGTGGGTGGAGGCGTGGCGGGGCATGCCTTCGATGGCCTTGGCGGTGTCGATGAGGGTCCTGATCCGCTCGTCCCCTTCATAGGCGTCCCGGAGGGGTTTGGACAGCTTGAGGGCCTCGTCCAGGGTGATATGGAGTGCACCCGGGCCGCTGGGCACCTGCTTGGCCACCACATCCACGTCGGCATAGGGTATGTTCAGCGCCCGGCCCACGTCCCGGATGGCGCCCCGGGCGGCCATGGTGCCGAAGGTGACGATCTGGGCCACGTGGTCGGCGCCGTATTTATTCTGGACGTACTCAATGACCTCCTGCCGCCGCCGGATGCAGAAGTCGATGTCAATATCCGGCATGGTGACCCGCTCGGGGTTGAGGAAGCGCTCGAAGTAGAGGGAGTATTTCATCGGGTCCACGTCGGTGATGGCCATGCAGTAGGCCACCATGGAGCCGGCCGCCGAGCCCCGACCGGGGCCCACAGGGATGCCCCGCCTCTTGGCATAGCCGATGAAATCGGAGACGATGAGGAAGTAATCCACAAACCCCATCTGGCGGATAATCCCCATCTCGTAGGCCAGCCGCTCCCGGTACTCCGCCGGGGCGCCGGGGTAGCGGCGCGCGAAGCCCTCCTCGCACAGCTTCTGGAAGTAGGCGTCCCCGTCAGTGTAGCCCTCGGGCAGCTTGAACTCGGGCAGGTGGTGGACGCCGAACTGGAAGTCCATATTGCACAGCTCCGCGATTTTGACCGTGTTCTCCACCGCCTCCGGGTAGTCGGGGAACAGGGCGGCCATCTCCTCGGTGGATTTGACATACAGCTCGCTGGTCTCCATCCGCAGGCGGTTGGGATCGTCCACCGTCTTGCCCATCTGGATGCACATGAGGGTGTCCTGCATCTCCGCGTCCTCCCGGCGGAGATAGTGGGCGTCGTTGGTCACCACCAGGGGGATGCCCGTCTCCTGGTGGATGCGGATGAGCCCCTGGTTGATGGCCGGGTCGTTGGGCAGCTTGTGATCCTGGAGCTCCAGATAGTAGCCGTCCTCTCCGAACAGCGCCCGCATCTCCAGCGCCGCCGCCTTGGCCCCCTCGTAGTCCCCGGCCAGCAGCTTGCGGGGCACCTCGCCGGACTGGCAGGCCGACAGGGCGATGAGCCCCTCGGCGTGCTGGCGCAAGAGCTCCTTGTCAATGCGGGGCCTGATATAAAAGCCCTCCGTAAAGGCCGCCGAGTCCAGGAAGCACAGGTTGCGGTAGCCCACCTCGTTGCGGCACAACAGAATCAGGTGGTACATGGCCGCGTCGTACTCGTGTACCTTGTCGGTGCGCTTCCGGGGGGCCACATACACCTCGCAGCCGATGATGGGCTTGACTCCCTCCGCCTTGCACGCCTTGTAGAAGTCCACCACGCCGTACATGACGCCGTGGTCGGTGATGGCCACGGCGCTCTGGCCCAGCTCCTTCACCCGCTTGACCAGCAGGGGAATGCGGCAGGCCCCGTCCAGCAGGGAATATTCGGTGTGCACATGCAGGTGGACAAAGGACATTAGGAGTACCTCCTCTTTCTCTATTTGGTGAGCATGGCTCCGCAGTAGTGGCAATGGTCAATACCTATCCTCAGTATGGCCCCGCAGAGAGGACAGCGGGGCGCGAAGGCGAGTACCTTAGGCAGTAGCAGCACCCGCCTGGTTTTTCAGGCGTCTCTTCTCTTTTTCATCTCATTTCATCTCCAGCTTCCGGCCGCACTTTGGGCAGGCAAAGGGGATGCCCTCCTGCGCCCGCATGGCCTGGTGGTACACCGAGCCGCCGCAGGCAGGACACCGGAGCTTGATCACAGCAATACACAGACCCGTGCAGAATACCACAGCCGCCAGAACGCCCAGCCCCAGAAACAGCGCCGGCTCCAGCGTCAGCACCAGGCCCGGAACCAGCAGCGCAACAGCCGCCGCCGTAAGGCCCCAGAAAATCAGCTTCCAGCGCTTTTGAACCACTTGCTTCTCCATGGCAATCTACCCTTTCTTTTCTTTCCCGCCCTACGCCCTGGCCATCTCCATCAGCTTGCGCAGGCGGTGGTTGAACGCGGATTTGGAGACGGGCGGTTCGCACAGCTCCGCAAGCTGGGCCAGGGTGAGCTCCGGGTGGGCCACCCGCAGATCCACCGCCTCCTTGAGCTTGTCGGGCAGCTCCTCCAGCATGCCGCGCTCCTCCAGCCTGTAGATGGCCTCGATCTGCCCCTGGGCGGCGTCCACCGCCTTGTCCAGATTGGCCGCGTCGCAGTTGACCCGGCGGTTGATGCTCCCCCGGAGATCCTTCTCCGCCTTGGCGTTCATGATCTCCATGGCCGCCAGGGGCGCGCCGATGGCGGTGAGAAAGTCCTCAATGGCCTCGCTCTGCTTGAAGTAGGTGATGGAGTTGGCCTTGCGGGTGGTCTCCTTGGGGGTGAAGCCACACTCCAGCAGGAGGGCCCGCAGCTCCCGGCTGACACTCAGATGGGGGGTGGACAGCTCCAGGTGGTAGCGCTTGGCCGGGTCGGTCACCGAGCCGCCCGCCAGAAAGGCCCCCCGAAAAAAGGCCAGGCGGCAGTGCTCCTCCTCCAGCACGGCAAAGTTAATGTGATGGGCCAGGGTGCCCGCCGGCTCATGGCCGAACGCCGACCAGAGGGCGGACAGCTTGTCCGGCTCTGTGATGGAGAAAATCTGCTTGGCCGCCCCCTCCTCCGGCGTGCGGTCAAAGGAGAGCTGAAAGGCCCTGTGGAACAGGGCGGGCAGCCGGGCGGCAAAGGCGTTGGACTCGGTGCTGATGCGCACCTGTGAGGCCGTGAACTGGTTGCAGTAGAGCAGCACTCCGTAGGCCTCCGCCTGGGCGCAGCAGCGGCGGGAGAGGGCCGTCCGGCACAGCTCCGCCTTGACCTCAGAGGAAAACGACATAGTGCCCCCCTCCCTTTCTCAAAAAATCTTGGTGTCGGCCCGCTCGTTGTAAAGCTCCATCACCGCCTCGGCCAGGCGAGCAAAGGAGTGGCGGGCGTAGTTAAGGGTCTCGGAGGCCAGGGGCCGGGTGACGGCCTCCACCCCCAGGGCCTCGATGGCCGCCCGGTCCACCACGATGGGGGCGGCGTCCTCCTCTCTGTACCGCTCCACCAGGCCGGGGCGCACCGGCGCGGAGTTGCACAGGCACAGATCCACCAGCCCCGGCCCGGAGTGGTCGAGCAGGGCCTTTACGTGGTCAGAGGCGGTCATGCCCTCGGTCTCCCCGTCCTGGGTCATGATGTTGCAGATGTAGATCTTCAGCGCGTCGGAGGCACGCACCGCGTCGGCAATGCCGTCCACCAGCAGGTTGGGGATGACGCTGGTGTAAAGGCTGCCGGGGCCCAGGAGGATCAGCTCCGCCTCCCCGATGGCCCGCACCGCCTCCGGCAGAGCCTTTGGGTGCTCCGGCAGCAGGCGGACGCTCTCAATGCGGCAGTCCTGCTCCTTCTTGAAGGCGCTGATCTTAGACTCCCCCAGCACCCGGGTGCCGTTCTCGAAGGTGGCCTCCAGCGCCACGTTCTCATTGGTCACAGGCAGCACCCGGCCGCTGATGGCCAGCACCTCGCTCATGCGGGCCACCGCCTGGTCGAAGGAGTCGGAGATGCCGTTGAGGGCGGCCAGGATCAGGTTGCCGAAGGACTGCCCCGTCAGGTTGCCCGAGCCCTCCGGGAATCGGTAGGTCAGAAGCTGCTGCATCACCGGCTCGGCGTTGGCCAGGGCCTCCATGCAGTGGCGGATGTCCCCCGGAGGGGGCATACCCAGATCCTGCCGCAGCATGCCCGAGCCGCCGCCGTCGTCGGCCACGGTGACGATGGCCGTCAGGCTGCGGGTGCGGCTTTTCAGCCCCCGCAGCATGGTGGACAGCCCCGTGCCTCCTCCGATGGCCACAATCCTGGGGCCCGCTCCGCCGTTCCATTCCGTCATAGTGTCCACCTCCTCACGCCCGCGTCATGTCCCGGTGGTTCTCCGTGGCCTGATAGCCTTTCTGCTTGATGAAGTCGGCCAGGGCCTTGGTAATGGCTACCGAGCGGTGCTGCCCGCCGGTGCAGCCGATGCCGATGACCAGCGCCGCCTTTCCCTCCTCCACATACTGGGGCAGGAGGAAGCCGATGAGGCTCTCCAGGTGGGCCATGAAGTCCTTGGTCTGCTGATAGCCAAAGACAAAGCTGTATACCCCCTCGTCCAGCCCGGTCTGATGGCGCAGCTCGGCGATGTAGTAGGGGTTGGGCAGAAAGCGCACGTCGAACACCAGGTCGGCCTCGATGGGGATGCCGTACTTGAAGCCGAAGGAGATGACGCTGACACTCATGGCCGGGGTACTCCCCCCATCCCCGAACAGCCGCAGCACCTCCCCCCGCAGCTTGGCGGTGGAGAGGGCCGAGGTGTCAATGATGTACTCCGCCCGCTGGCGGACGGGGGCCAGGACGGTGCGCTCCTGCCGCACCGCCTCGTCCAGCGAGCGGGAGGTCGAGGACAGCGGGTGCATCCGCCGGGTCTCCTTGTATCGCTTGATGATGGTCTCTACGCTGGCCTCCACAAAGAGGATTTTATACGCACAGCCCATGCGGTGCAGCTCGTGGAGGGCGTCAAACAGCCCATCGAAGGTCTGGCCGCCCCGGATATCGGTGACCAGGGCCACCCGGTCATAGCGGCCCGGCCCGGCCATGCACAGCTCGGCAAATTTGGGCATCAGCGGGGCGGGCATGTTGTCCACCACGTAGAACCCGATATCCTCCAGAAAGGAGGCCACCTTACTCTTTCCCGCACCGGACAGGCCGGATATAATGATAAATTCCATTGCAATCTCCTTTTTCCGCGCCCCGTCAGAACCCCAGCAGCCGGACCTCCGGCTCCAGCGCCACGCCGGTCTCCCGCAGCACCGTCTCCTGAACCAGCGCCATCAGCCGCCGCACATCGTCCGCCGTGGCGCCGCCCCGGTTGACCACGAAGCCCGCATGCTTTTCCGACACCTGGGCTCCACCGATCCCCACGCCCTTGAGGCCGCACCCCTCGATCAGCGCGGCGGCGAAGTGGCCCTCCGGCCGCTTGAAGGTACTGCCCCCGCTGGGCCACTCCAGGGGCTGCTTCTCCCGCCGCTTGGCGGCCAGTTCGTCCATGCGGGCCCGGATGGCCTCTCCATCTCCTGGCCGAAGCTCCAGCTCCGCCTCCAGGACAAGCCAGTCCGGGCGGTCGGAGAACCGGCTGTGCCGGTAGGTCAGGGCGCACGCGGCGGCGGGCAGGGTGTGCTCCTCCCCCGCCCCGTCCAGGTAGGTGACGGCAGTGAGCACCTGCACCATCTCCCCGCCGTAGGCCCCGGCGTTCATCACCACGGCCCCGCCCAGTGTGCCGGGGATACCGTGGGCAAACTCCAGGCCGGTGAGCCCCCGGCCCAGGGCAGCGTTGGCCAGCCGGGCCAGGGTGATACCGCTCTCCGCCCGCAGACGGCGGTTGACCTCACGCACCTGATCCAGGCCGCATGCCTTGAGCACAAAGCCCTCATAGCCATGGTCGGCCACCAGCAGATTGCTGCCGTTTCCCAGGAAAAAAGGGGCGATTCCAGCCTCTGTGGCGGCCCGCACGGCGGCGGCGGCCTCCTTCCGACTCCTGGGCAGCGCCATCAGCCGGGTCGGGCCGCCGATGCGGAACGTGGTGTGCCTCTTCATGGGCTCGTTTTCCCGCACCTCCAGGCCGGGTATCCGCCGCAGGGCACTCGCCAGTCTCTCAAATCGGTCCATAGCGACCTCCCACACACAAAATACATTGGTTTATTATTATACCAGAATTCCGGCGGAAATAGAAGAGGACAGGCGTTTTTTCTCGCCTGTCCCCGTCCGGTCTATCCAAACCGCTCAAATTCCGCCTGGCTGCCCCGGAAGATGTTCAGATCAATGCGCCGCTGGGTCCCGTAGTAGCCCTCCAGCTCGGCGGAGTGGGAGTACTGCCAGAAGTCCCATCCGGGCACCAGCGGGAACACCGTGGGGCTGGAGCACCAGATGGGATAGTCCCCGTAGCCGCCCCCAGCGATATAGCGGTAGTAAGAGCGGTAGGTCACGTAGAGGATGGGCTTGACGCCGTAGTGGGCCTCCAGCCGCTCCAGCAGGGGGTCCAGAATGGCCCGCACCCGCTCTTTCTCCGGCGGCGTGTCCAGATATTCCCCGTAGAACTCGATATCCACCACCGGGGGCAAGGCCCCCTCGGTCACCGGAACCGCAGCGATAAAGTTGTCCGCCTGGGTCTCGCCGGGGCTGTCATAGCTGAGGAAGTGATAGGCTCCCGCCCGCACTCCGGCCGCCGCCGCCCCGGCCCAGTTGGCGGCAAACCGCCTGTCCTGGAGGAGGGAGCCCTCCGTGGCCTTAATGAATGCAAAGTCCACCCCCTGCTCCGCCAGAACGGGCCAGTCCACCTCCCCCTGGTAGGAGGACACGTCCACGCCGAAGACCTCCCACTCGTCGGGGTCCGCTTCGTCGGGCAGAAGGATCAGGCCCCGCCAGCGCAGCAGGCCTAGGGTAACCAGCGCAGCGGCGGCTAAAAACAGGAGCGCCAGAAACAGCCGCCCCAGTACCCGAAGCAATTTTTTCAAAAGGCATCACCAGCCTCCATCATACGGCACTTTGCGCCTAAAGGCAATCAAAATTTTGCGATCCCGGGCCGGTTCGTTCGGGAAAAAGACCGCCAGCCGGGGCTCCGGCCTTGTCAGCCGGGGCGGAACGTGGTATGATTTGCTCCTGAACACAGGACAGAGGTCCCTGCTCCGCCGGGGCGCCTCTGGGGCGCTTAGGAAGGAGGTACCTATGCTTATTCGCAGAGCAGAGGAGAGAGACATCCCCCGCATCCATGGGCTTTTGGCTCAGGTGGCTCAGGTGCATCACACCGGGCGGCCGGATCTGTTCCGGGCCGGGGGCAGAAAGTACACGGATGCCCAGTTGAGTCAGAAAATAAACGATGAAAATGCACCCATTTTTGTGGCCGTGGACGGTGGGGAGCGGGTGCTGGGCTACGTCTTCTGTCAATTTGAGCAGCATGTCAATCACAACATCCTGACGGATGTAAAAACTCTTTACATTGATGATCTGTGTGTGGACGAGGCGCTTCGGGGACAGCACATCGGCGGGGCCCTCTATGCCTACGCGGCGGAATTCGCCCGGAAAAGCGGGTGCTATAATCTGACGCTCAATGTATGGAGCTGCAATCCCTCCGCCCTGAAATTTTACGAATCCTGCGGTCTGAGGCCGCAAAAGGTCCATCTGGAAGCCCTCTTGAGTGCCGATGGGCCGGGCGCGGGGTCCGCAGAGGCGGCACCCATGATCCGGCCGGCGCGGCCCGACGATCTGCCCGCTCTGGGTCCCGTCTACGGCGCGGCCCGCCGATTCATGGCCGAGCACGGCAACCCCACCCAGTGGAGCGACCGCTACCCCCTCCCGGAGGATCTGGAGGCGGATCTGCAGCGGGGTGAGCTGTACGTCTTTGACCAGGACGGAGTCATCCACGGGGCCTTTGTCCTCCGCCTGGGGGATGAGCCCAACTACCGCGTCATCGAGGGGGCCTGGCGCTCCGGCACACCCTATGGCACCATCCACCGGGTGGCCGGCGACGGCACGGTTCACGGCCTGTTTGCCGCCTGTATGGACTTCTGTAAGAGACGCATGTCCCACCTGCGCATCGACACCCACGAAAACAACGCCGTCATGCGCCATCTGATCGCCAGGCACGGCTTTCTCCCCTGCGGCACCATCTATGTGGAGGACGGCACCCCCCGCCTGGCTTTCGACTGGCTGGCAGAATAAAACGGCCCCCGGGCGCTGCCCGGGGGCCGTTTTTATGATATGCGGGACGGGTAAAAGAACACCCGCAGGGAGCCGTCCCGTCCGGTGAGCACCTCCGCCTCCACCTCGTACACCTCCCGCAGAAAAGCGGGGGTAAGGAGCTCTTTGGGCGCGCCCTCCCCCACGATCACCCCGTCCTTCAATGCGTAGAGCCGGTGGCAGTAGGCCGCGGCCAGATTGAGATCGTGGATGGCGGCCACTACGGTACATCCGCTCCCCCGCACCAGCTCCATGAGCTGGAGCTGGTACTTGATGTCCAGGTGGTTGGTCGGCTCGTCCAGCACCAGCACCGCCGTCTGCTGGGCCAGGGCCCGGGCGATAAGCACCCTCTGCTTCTCCCCGCCGGACAGGGTGGAGAACCCCTGCTCCCGCAGGGAGGCCAGCCCGGTGCGCGCCAGGATCTCCCCTACCAGCGCCCGGTCCTCCCGGCTGTCGGTCTCCAGCAGCCGCTTACGGGCCTGCCGCCCCATCATGACCACCTCCTCCACCGTGAAGTCGAAGGCGGCCTCCTGCTCCTGTACCATGACGGCAAGCCGCTGGGCCATCTCCCGGTTGCTCATGGCCAGCAGATCGTCCCCCATGAGGGTCAGCTCCCCAGCCTGGGGGCGGAGCACCTTGTAGACGTTTTTGAGGAACGTGGATTTGCCGCTGCCGTTGGGGCCGATGAGCCCGACGAATTCCCCCTTCTCCACCCGGAAATCCACGCCCCGGAGGATCTCCCGGCTGCGGATGCCGTACCGGACCTGTTTTGCCTCTATCATGGCGCGGCCCCCCTACTGGAATTCATAGCGGCGCACCTTGATCATCCACAGAAACAGGGGCGCGCCCAGGAACGCCGTCAGGATTCCCACGGGGATCTCCGCCGGCGGCTTGATGATCCGGGCTCCCACGTCTACCCAGATGAGAAAGATGGCCCCGAACAGAGCGGCCAGGGGAACCAGCTTCCGGTGATCCGGCCCCACCACCGAGCGAACCAGGTGGGGGATGACCAGCCCCACAAAGCCGATGCAGCCGCTGACCGCCACCGAGGAGGCGGTCAGCAGGGCGGTGACGCCGATGAGCACATTGCGCACCACCGTCAGGTTGACTCCCAGGGTGACGGCGGAGCTATCCCCCATCATCATGGCGTTGAGGGGCTTGGCCAGGGCCAGCATCAGCAGGAGGGCCGGAGGCACCAGGCCGGCCAGCAGGGGCACGTCGGCCCACTCCGCGCTGCCCAGTCCTCCCAGCATCCAGAAGGTGGCCTCCCGGACGGCGGCGTCGTCCGGGGCGGTATAGACGATGTAGTTGGTAAATGCCTGGAACATGGCGGATACCGCCACTCCCACCAGGATCAGCCGGATCGGCGTCACCGCATTTCGGGTGCGGGCCAGAAGGTACACCAGGAGGATGGACACCAGAGCCCCGGCAAAGGCGCCGGCGGACACCGACAGGCGGCCCAGCACAGGCAGGGACACCCCCAGCAGCATGGCCAGCACCGCGCCTAGTGATGCGCCGGAGGAAATGCCCAGCACATAGGGCTCGGCCAGCGGATTCTTGGTGAATGCCTGCATCCCCACGCCGGAAAGGGTGAGGGCCGCCCCCACCAGGGCCCCCAGCAGAACCCGCGGGGCCCGCAGGAACCAGACGATGTTCTGAGTGCTCTCCCGCACCCCCTCCAGGGGGAGCTCCGAGCCGGTCAGCAGGCCGCCCAGCCGGTGGAACATCACCCGCCACACCTCGGCAAAGGGGATGGCCACCGGCCCGGTGCCGATGCCGATGACAATGGACACCAGGAGCGCCGCCGCCAGCACCAGACAGGTCAGAAAGGTGTGGGCCTTCACCAGCCTGCAAAACTGCTTCATACCGCCCTCTTACGCGAAGCAGTCTGGGTGGAAGGCCCGGGCGAACTTCTCCACCGTGTCGCCCGTCATGGAGCTGGCAAACACCTCGCACAGCTTGACGGAGATGATGCGGTCGTTCTGGATGGCTGGCACCGTGGCCAAGGCAGGGTTCTCCTTGAGCTGGGCAATCTTCTCCTCCAGAGAGGTATCGCCGTAGTCGTTGATGACGATCACCTCGGGGGCCCGCTCCACCACCGTCTCCCAGCTCACGGTGGCCCAGGTGGTGTCCAGATCGTTGAAGATATTGACGCCGCCCGCGTGCTCGATGAGCTTGGAGGTGAAGTTGTTGCCGCAGGTGTAGGCGCCCTCCTCCTGGGCCATGTCAAAAACGAACACCGGGATGGCCTCCTGGCCCGTCACCGCCTCCTCGGCGGCGGCAATCTGGGCCTGCATGTCATTCACCAACTCCTCCGCCCGTTCTTCCACTTGGAAGATGCGTCCCAGGTTATAGAAATCCTGATATACGTCCTCCAAATCAGCCCCCAGCTTGTAGCCCTCGATGGAGGACAGGGACATAATTCCGTACTGGGAGAGGGTGTCATGTTCCGTGTTATATTTCTCACTGAAGGCGCTGGAGCGGCCGTAGACAAAGTCGGGCTCCAGCGCCAGGATGGTTTCCAGGCTCGGCTTATCCGCCATCTGGGGAATGACCTCGTATTCCGCACGGTACTCGGGTGCCACGTGGGTATTGTTATTGGCTGTGTAAATGATCCTGTCCCCCAGCCCCAGGGCCATCAGTTGATCGCCCGTATTCACATTCGTACAGAGAACCTTCTCGGGCACGTGGGTAAATGTGACCTCCGCGCCGTCCTTGGTGGTCAGGGTAAAGGGAAATCCCTCGGTGTTTGCCGGGGTTTCCGCGCCCTGGACATCCCCCGCAGGGGTGGGGCTGGCCGCCGGGGCCGGATTCTGGCCGGCGGTGCCGCAGGCCGTCAGGCCCAGGGCGAGGGCGAGGGTCAGGGGTACGAGCTTTTTCATGATAATCCTCCTTTTTTGTGCTGTGGACAGAAAAATCCCGCTTTCCGACGGAAAGCGGGACTGCTCATCGCCATGGGCACAATCGGACCACACGGCGGCAAACAGACAGGCTGCTTTCTGCGGAAGACACCTATCCTTCTGCACAGACAGCAGGTTTCCTGACTTACGGCTCTCCGCCGGGCCGCGCCTTCTCGTGTCTCCACAATGGCGTCTGCGGCCGGCTCCCCGCTTACAGTGACCGGATCGTTCGGGATTTGCACCCGATTCCCTTTTACCCGCCCCGGAGGGCGGCACTGTCCATGCTATCAAGTTGTCGGAAGACATACTACGCCAATTTTTCCCCTTTGTCAAGGGGCGGGGCGCTCCTCATCCAAGAGCATCCGCGCCGCGTCTGCCAGGGGGATGCGGCGGTCCATGCTCCGCCGCCGGAGGGCCCGGTGGGCCTCCTCCTCGGTCATGCCGTTGCGCGCCATCAGCCGCTCCTTGGCCCGCTCCACCACCTCGCGCTCCTCACGGCTCCGCCGGGGCGGCAGGAGGTCTCCGGCCTCCTCGCCCAGCCGCAGCAGCTCCTCCACCGCGGCGAGCAGCTCCCGCCTGCCCGCGGGGGCGGGGAGGCAGAGGAGTCCGGGCCGCTCCGGCACCAGCTCCAGCAGGCCGCGGGGGGCCAGCAGCAGCACCGTGCAGAAGCCGGGCAGTTCCCCGGCCAGCTCCTCCGCCGTCCCATCCGGGAACTTATAGCCGCACACCACGGTGGTGAGCCGCTGCTGGCGGACCAGGCGCTTGACCTGATCCGCGGTACGGCAGAGCAGGCAGGCGGCCGTCCCGGAGCTCTCCAGCAGCTCCTTGAGTCTCCGGCCGTTTTTCTCGCCCTCAAAGGCGACGACCACTGTCTTCACGGGGCCTTAATAGTTGATGATGTACTTCTCCCGCTCCCAGGAGGACACGCGGGTACGGTACTCGTCCCACTCCCGCCACTTGCCCGTCAGGTAGTTGGCGGCCACGTGCTCCCCCAGGGTGTCCAGAATCAACTGGTCGGCCTCCAGGGCGCGGAGGGCCTCCTCCAGGGAGCCGGGCAGACTCTCGATGCCGTGGGCCTTCCGGGCGGCGGTGTCCATGGCGTAGATGTTCTCAGTGATCTCCGCCGGGGGCGTCATGCCCTTCTCGATGCCGTCCAGGCCGGCGGCCAGGCAGACAGCGAAGGCCAGGTAGGGGTTGCAGGAGGGGTCGGGGGAGCGCAGCTCCACCCGGGTGCCCTGGCCCCGGCTGGCGGGAATGCGGATGAGGGCGGAGCGGTTGGAGGCCGACCAGGCCAGGTAGCAGGGGGCCTCGTAGCCGGGCACCAGCCGCTTGTAGGAGTTGACCAGGGGGTTGGTCACCGCCGCCATGCCCCGCACATGGTGGAGCAGTCCAGCGATGAAGCTGTACGCCTCTTTGGACAGGCCGCGGGGATCGTCGGGGTCGTAGAAGGCGTTTTTGCCGTTGCGGAACAGGGACATGTTGGTGTGCATACCGGAGCCCGCTATCCCGAAGATCGGCTTGGGCATGAAGGTGGCGTGGAGGCCGTTGCGCTGGGCCAGGGTCTTGACCGCCAGCTTAAAGGTCATGATGTTGTCGGCGGCGTGGAGGGCCTCGGCGTACTTGAAGTCGATTTCGTGCTGGCCCTGGGCGCACTCGTGGTGGCTGGCTTCGATCTCAAAGTCCATCTGCTCCAGCGCCATGCAGATCTCCCGCCGGGTGGACTCCCCGTGATCCAGGGGGCCCAGGTCGAAGTAGCCCGCCTCGTCGTTGGTCTGGGTGGTGGGCTTGCCCTCCTCGTCGGTCTTGAACAGGAAGAACTCCGCCTCCGGGCCCACATTGAAGCGGTCGTAGCCCATGTCGTTGGCCTTCTGGATCACCCGCTTGAGCACGTAGCGGGGGTCGCCCACGAAGGGGGTTCCATCGGTGTTGTATACGTCGCAGATCAGCCGGGCCACTTTACCGTGGCTGGGCCGCCAGGGAAACACCCGGAAGCTCTTCAGATCCGGGTAGAGGTACTGGTCAGACTCGTCAATGCGGACGAAGCCCTCAATGGAGGAGCCGTCGAACATACACTGGTTGCTGACCGCCTTTTCAATCTGGGACGCGGTGATGGCAACGTTTTTGAGCATGCCGAAAATGTCGGTAAACTGCAAGCGCACGAACTCGATTTCCTCTTCCCGGACGATGCGGATGATGTCCTCTTTGCTGTAGACCCCCATGGTCTGCCGCCCCTTTCGCTTTAAAAATGAAGGCGCTCCGCCCTTGGGGTCGGAACGCCTTTGTTCACAACGATTGTCGTAAGTATACCGTGTTCCGCCTCCCTCTGTCAAGGGCTTTGGGCCTCCCTTTCCGCACTTTGTGACAACTATCCGGGCCCTCTCCCCCTTCCCACGCCCCCTTTTATGCAATTTTCTCCGCCCTTCTGGAAAAAATATGCCGGAATGTCCTCCCTCTCTTGCTTTTTCCCGCTGTTCAGGGTAAAATAAGAGTTCGTATCGAGATAAAGGAGTGAATTTACATGCCAGAAGAGCTGAAACCCACCATGACGCAGAACTTCATCCATGATTTCATTGACGAGGACATCGCCCAGGGTGGTCAGTTCCAAGGCATGACCGTCCACACCCGGTTCCCGCCGGAGCCCAACGGCTACCTGCACATCGGCCATGCCAAGGCGATCTTCGTGGACTTCGGCACCGCCGAGAAGTACGGCGGCCTGTGCAACCTGCGCATGGACGACACCAACCCCACCAAGGAGGACGTGGAGTACGTGGAGGCCATCCAAGAGGACATCCACTGGCTGGGCTACGACTGGGGCGACCGCTTCTTCTTCGCCTCCGACTACTTTGAGAAGATGTACGAGTACGCCGTGGAGCTCATCAAAAAGGGCCTGGCCTACGTGTGCGAGCTGACCCCCGAGCAGTTTAAGGAGTACCGCGGCGACGTGAACACTCCCGCCCGCTCCCCCTTCCGCGACCGGCCCATCGAGGAGTCTCTGGACCTCTTCGCCCGGATGCGCGCCGGCGAGTTCCCCAACGGGGCCATGACCCTGCGGGCCAAGATCGACCTGGCCAGCGGCAACTTCAACATGCGCGACCCGGTGCTCTACCGCATCAACCACATGCACCACCACCGCCAGGGGGACAAGTGGTGCATCTACCCCATGTACGACTTCGCCCACCCCCTGGAGGACGCGCTGGAGGGGATCACCCACTCCCTCTGCTCCCTGGAGTTTGAGGATCACCGCCCCCTCTACGACTGGGTGATCGCCAACTGCCCCGTCCCCGCCAGGCCCCGGCAGATCGAGTTCGCCCGTCTGGGCATCAACTACACCGTGATGAGCAAGCGCAAGCTCCGCCAGCTGGTGGAGGAGGGCCGGGTGTCCGGCTGGGACGACCCCCGCATGCCCACCCTCTGCGGCCTGCGCCGGCGGGGCTACACCCCCCGGGCCATCCGCAACTTCTCCGAGCGCAACGGCGTGAGCAAGGCAGCCTCCACCGTGGAGTACGCCTTCCTGGAGCACTGCCTGCGGGAGGATTTGAACGAGACCGCCCAGCGGCGCATGGCGGTGCTCCGCCCGGTACGCCTCATCATCACCAACTACCCCGAGGGGCAGAGCGAGACCTTCTCCGTGGAGAACAACCCCAACCGCCCGGAGGACGGCGCGCGGGAGGTCGCCTTCTCCCGGGAGCTGTATATCGAGGCGGAGGACTTTCTCCCCGCGCCGGTGCCCAAGTACAAGCGCCTCTACCCCGACGGGCCGGAGTGCCGCCTCAAGGGCGCCTATGTGATCAAGTGCACCGGCTATGAGACCGACGCGGCGGGCAATATTACCGCCATTCTGGCCGAGTACGACCCGGACAGCCGGGGGGGCGATCCCGCCGACGGCCGCAAGGTGAAGGGGGCCACCATCCACTGGGTGGACGCCGCCACCGCCGTGGATGCCGAGGTGCGGCTGTACGACAACCTGTTCACCGACGCCGAGCCGGACGCCGGGGACAAGAACTTCCTGGACTGCCTCAACCCCAGCTCCCTGGAGGTGCTCCCCCACGCCAAGGTGGAGGCCGGCCTGGCCGGCGCGGAGGCCCCCGCCTCCTTCCAGTTCCTGCGCCAGGGCTACTTCTGCGTGGACAACAAGGACAGCGCCCCCGGCCATCTGGTGTTCAACCGCTCGGTGAGCCTCAAGGACTCCTTCAAATTTTAAGCCACAGAACGGCGGCGGGCGACCGCAGGTCACCCCGGCCTGCGGCCGCCCGCCTTTTTCGCAAAACAACTGGAGGTATGCGTGATGAAAAAGTATCTCTTCCGCAACGACTACTCCTTCGGCGCCCACCCCAAGGTTCTGGAGGCGGTGTGCGCCGTCAACCTGGAGGGCAACCACGGCTACGGCGACGACGGGTACACCGCCCGGGCCAAGGAGCGCATCCGGGAGGTGTGCGGCTGCCCCGACGCCATGGTGGAGTTCCTCATCGGCGGCACCCAGACCAACGTGGTGGCCTGCTCCTTCCTGCTCAAGCCGTGGGAGGCGGCCATCTGCCCCGACTCCGGCCACCTGAACGGCCACGAGGTGGGCGCGTTTGAGGCCACCGGCCACAAGATCCTCCCCGTGCCCGTGGGCGGCGACGGCAAGATCACCCCGGAGATGCTGCCTCCCCTGCTGGCCCTCCACCAGGACCCCCATCTGACCAAGCCGGGCCTGGTCTACATCTCCAATGCCACCGAGAACGGCGCGGTGTATACCAAGGCGGAGCTGACCGCCCTGTACGCCTTCTGCCGGGAGAACGGCCTGCTCCTCTTCGTGGACGGCGCCCGGCTGGGGGCCGCCCTCACCTCCGAGGCCAACGATCTGACCCTGCCTGAGTTCGCCCACCTGTGCGACGCCTTCTACATCGGCGGCACCAAGAACGGCGCCATGTTCGGCGAGGCCCTGGTGATCACCCGGCCCGAGCTGACCGACGGCTTCTTCCGCATGAAGAAGCGCATGGGCGCGGTGATGGAGAAAGGGTGGATTCAGGGCGTCATGTTCCAGGCCCTGTTCACCGACGACCTCTACTTCCACATGGCCCGCCACGCCAACGAGATGGCCGCCCGCCTCCAGAACGGGCTGAGGGCCAAGGGATGGACGCTGTGGGTGGACTCCCCCACCAACCAGGTGTTCGCCGTGGTGGGCAACGCCCTCAAGCCCCAGCTCGACGCGGTGTGCGACTACGAGGACTGGTGCCCCTACGACGGGAGCCATACCGTGGTGCGCTTCGTCACCTGCTTCCAGACCTCCCAGGAGGACGTGGACGGCCTGCTCGCCGCCCTGCCCGACTTGCACTGAGCTCCTTTTCTTCCCCGAGGCCAGGCCTCGGGGAAATTTTTTTGCCTGTTCCGTAACCAAACCGCCCCCGCTTCGTATATACTGATAGAACCGGTTCTTGGAGAGGAGGGGGACAAGCTGGACGAGATCACGCTGGCAAAGAAGCTCCGGCAGGGCAGCCGCCTGGCCCTGGAGCGGGCCATCGACCGCTTCACCCCCTATGTGAGCGCCGTCGTGGTGCGGGTGCTGGCCGGGCAGGGCGCCCGGGAGGACGTGGAGGAGCTGACCGCCGACGTATTCCTGGCCCTGTGGGCCCACGCCGGGGAGCTGAACCCGGAGCAGGGCCTGCGGCCCTGGCTGGGGGCGGTGGCCCGGAACAGGGCGGCGGACTGGCTGCGCACCCACAAAGAGGCCGCCCCTCTGCCGGAGGACGCCGCCGCCCCCGGCGGCGCAGACCCCCAGGCCGAGGCGGAGCGGCGGGAGTGGGCGGCCCGGCTGTGGGACGCGGTGGAGGGGCTGGACGAGCCCGACCGCACCCTGTTCCTGCGCTATTACTACTGCGGCGACAAGCTCAAGGACATCGCCCGTGCCCTGGGCCTGACCCAGACCGCCGCCAAGCAGCGGCTGTTCCGGGGGCGGAAGACCCTGCGGGATACATTGACGAAAGGAGGGGTGGAGGCGTGAGAGACCGGATGCAGGAGCTGTGGGACGGCGCAGTACCGGTGGGCGTGCCCTGTCCCCAGGCCGACCCGGCGGCGGTCAAGCGGCGGGTCAACGCCGCGCTGAACGCCGTCCCCTCGGAAAGGAGAGCTTATATGAGACATAAAATCCGATTTGCCGCGGCGGCGGCCGCCATCGCGGCCCTGCTGGCAGGCTCCGCCCTGGCCGTAGCCAGCCGGTGGAACGTGCTGGACTTCTACTTTGAGGGGGACAATCCCCCGGTTGAGGACTACGTAAGCCATGAGACATATTCCATCCGTGACGACAACTACACCCTGTCGGTGATCAGCTCGGTGGCGGACACCAGCTCCGCCTATCTGCTGGTCACCATTGAGGCCAAAAACGACGCGGCCGCCGCCGCCCTCATGGCGGATGACTTCGAGAACATGGACACCTTCTCTGTCCGTGCTCTGGAGAACGAGGCCGTCAAGCCGGAGCCCACTCCTACCGGAAACGGCCCTGCCGTCGAGATGCCCGTGGCAGGTGGATTCAGCTATGGGGAAAAGGAGGCGCTGCGCACGGAGACCTCCCGCACCTACAGTATGAGAGTCGATGAGCTGAATGCCGCCGTCTACGCCGTGCAGCTCCGGCTGGGCCTTATGGAGGAGGGCTCCTACGTGGAGATTCCCGTGGAGCTGGTAGAGCCTGTTATCGTGGAGGTTAATGCTGAGGGTACCGGTTCCGGCACCTTTGATCACATTGAGGGTGGTGCCCCTGTTACCCTGGAAACCGTGAGTCTGTCTCCTCTCTCCATTCAGATGGAATACTCCTTTGCCGACGCGGACGGCGACGCTTTCCCCCTGCTTTTCTTCCGCATGACCGACGGCTCCCTGTGCGGCTGGGGGCAGATCGTGGGCGACAATTTGCTTGGCCCCACCTCCTGGAACGATCGAGGCACAATCCATTGCGACTACGCCCATCCGCTCCGCTCTGTGCTGGAGCTCTCCCAGGTGGATGCGGTAGTGTTCAACGGCATGGCCTATCCCCTGGACGGCGGCAGGCCAGAGCCTGTAGAGATAGATCCCGCCCTCTATCCCTTCCAGATCCCGTTGATGGACCGCCTGTCGGAGGGCGGCGGCTACAGCGTCCCCGTCCGGGCCCTGTGTGAAGGGCTGGGGGTGGACTGCGTATGGAGCAACGAGGCCCAGACCGCCGCCATGACCTACCGGGGCGTCACCATCACTCTGACGCCGGGCAGCACCACCGCTCTGGTAGACGGACAGCCGGTGGAGATGCTTGAAGCCCCCGCCGCCCAGGACGGGAAGCTGGCCGCCTGCTACGCTGTGTTTGAGGATGCCTGGCAGGTCTCCATGAGCGCGGCCTATGACAACTGGCCCTCCGACAACGCCCAGCGGGTAGCCTGGCTGGTGATCCCCTGAGCCGGGCGGACAAAAAACGGAGCCCGGCGCGCTTTGTGCGCCGGGCTCCGTTTTCGCATTTTCTCACAGCTCCAGGCTATCCACCACGTCCCGCAGGGTGGCGGCGGAGTCCCGCAGGGCCTCCCGCTCTGCCGGGGAGAGGGGGATCTCCAGGGTGTCCTCCACCCCGTTCCGGCCCACCACGGCGGGTATGCTCATGCACAGGCCGTCGATGCCGTACTGGCCCTGGAGCAGGTTGGACACCGGGAGCACCGAGTGCTCGTCCCGCACGATGGCGCGGACGATGCGCTCCACCGCCATGGCCACGCCATAGTAGGTGGCCCCCTTACGGCGGATGATCTCATAGGCGCTGTCCCGCACCTCCCGCTGGAGCCACTCGTCGGCCTTGTCGTGCTCGTAGTAGCCCCGCAGCTCGCAGAAGTGATCCAGGGAGATGCCGGACACGTTGGCCCCGCTCCACACCGCCAGCTCGCTGTCGCCGTGCTCGCCGATGATGAAGGCGTGGACGCTGCGGCTGTCCACCCCCAGGCGCTCCCCCAGCAGGTACTTGAGCCGGGCGGTGTCCAGCACCGTGCCCGAGCCCAGCACCCGGTTGGCCGGGTAGCCGGACAGCTTCCACGCCGCCCAGGTGAGCACGTCCACGGGATTGGACACGATGAGCAGGATGGCGTCCCTATTGCGCCGGGCGATCTCCGGGATGATACTCCTGAAAATGGCCACATTCTTGTGCACCAGATCCAGCCGGGTCTCCCCCGGCTTCTGCCCCGCACCGGCGGTGACGATCACCAGGGCGCAGTCGGCCACGTCATCGTAGTCCCCCGCCCGGATGTCCATGGGGTGGGTGAAGGGCAGGCCGTGGGACAGATCCATGGCCTCCCCCTCCGCCTTGTCCCGGTTGGCGTCGATGAGCACCAGCTCGGAAAAGATGCCGCTCTGCATCAGCGTGAACGCAATGCTGGAGCCTACAAAGCCGCAGCCGATGACGGCCGCCTTCTGAATGTTATTCAACCTGCATGCCTCCTTTGGAAACCAGTATGCCCACTTTCTTTCCTTTTCTATATTATACTATTCATATATGTTTTTCAAGCATTATTTCCACTACAGATGCCGCAGACCGGCCCGGTAACGGCGCAGGGCGTCCTCGTGCTCCGGGCGGCAGGCCCGCGCCAGCTTGGCGGCCACGGCGTCCCGCTCCTCCGGCAGAAAGCCGTGAACCGAAACCGCGTTGGAGGCGCCCAGGGCCGCAAAATAGAGGGGCCGCTCCAGGTGCTCCACCAGGGTTTTCAGCTCCTCCAGCTTCTCCACTTCCCCGGCCTCCGTCCACCGGCCGGCCTGCATCTCCGAAAAAAGCCGGGACTGGGGATAGACCGTCAGCATGGAGCTGCCCAGGATGCGGGGGCTGGTCTGATTGAACACCGACGCGCTGGCCAGGGCCGCCGCCTCTCCGCGTCCGGCCCCGGCAATTCCGGCCAGATAGAAAAAGTGATAGGCGATTCCCGCCTCGTCCAGCCGGTGCGCCTGTTCCACGATGTCCCGCGCCTGATAGCCTTTGTCCATGAAGAGCAGCGCCGGATCGTATCCCGTCTCCACGCCGATGGTCAGGCCGTCGTACCCCAGGCGGCGGAGCTCCCGGAGCGCTTCATCGGTTTTCCGTCCCACATCGGTCACCCGCGCGAAGCAGCCGATGGTCCGGCACTCCGGGAAGTACTTGCGGATGCGCCCCGCGATGGCCTTCAGCCGCTCCGTTTGAAGCGCAAAGGGGTTTGCCCCCACCAGAAAGACCCGCTGGACGAGCTGTCCCTGGAGCAACTCCTGGGCCTCGGCCAGATCCGCCTCAATGTCCTCCAGGGGAGAGAGCCGGAAG
This sequence comes from Flavonifractor plautii ATCC 29863, assembly GCF_000239295.1. Taxonomy (GTDB): domain Bacteria; phylum Bacillota; class Clostridia; order Oscillospirales; family Oscillospiraceae; genus Flavonifractor; species Flavonifractor plautii. The sequence continues at coordinate 14,469 of NZ_JH417693.1, read as the reverse complement.
CGGAAGGGCAGCTCGTCGTAAAGCGTGCAGAACTTGCAGCGGTGGTGGGTGCAGCCGGCGGCCGCCTCCAGCAGCAGGGAGCCGGATTCATAGGGCGGACGCCAGATGGTGCCTGTGTAGTGCATGGCAGTTTGCCTCCTTGTGGTTTGTTCCGTTCAGCATACCCCGCTCCCGCCCGTTCTTCAAGTACGGTCTTTTTTGCACTCCGGTATCTTTTTTGATCCTGTCTTGCTTTTTTCCGGTTTCCCGCTATAATGTCAGGACAGGGAGGGAACGCAATGGCAGACAACAAATTCCAGACGCCGGAGGCGCTGGCCCGCTGCCTTCCCATGAGCCGCCTGCAGGCGGTGCTCAGCGGGAAGTGGAAAATCCTGATCCTGTGGTATGTGGCCTTCTACCGGGTACAGCGCTTCGGGGCGCTGCTGCGCCGCCTGGACGGCATCACCCAGTCCACCCTGACCCGGCAGCTCCGTGAGCTGGAGGCCGACGGCTTTCTCCACCGGGAGGTCTATCCCGAGGTTCCGCCCCGGGTGGAGTACACCCTCACGGCCATGGGCGAGAGCTTTCTGCCCGTGCTGAACCACATGCTGCTGTGGAGCGAAACGCACCTCTGCCCGCCGGATTACGTCAACCCCTACCAGGACGTGGGGCGCGGCCCGCTCCCCGAAACCGAGGCATAGGAGACGTAGCGAGGCCCGGAACCATACGGTTCCGGGCCCCGC
>NZ_JH417693.1:0-13655 GCF_000239295.1 Flavonifractor plautii ATCC 29863 | reverse complement strand
GAGTTCAGACGTGTGCTCTTCCGATCTAAAAGTGGCAGCGCAACTTTTTCGAGAAAGACAGCATGGCGGAAGGGACTCGATTTCCAGCGAAATAGTCGCCCCTTCTGCTATGAGAGGTGTCATTTCCGAGGCACATGTCCCCGGAAACGACGGATTTTTGCTTTATTCCTGCGGCTGCGGCCGCAGGAACTCTGCGCGGCTTTCCTTTGCGGGAGGTCTTTGACAGGCCAGAGGCCCGGAACCATACGGTTCCGGGCCTCGTCTCGTCGCTGTACTGTCTCAGTTCAGGAAGTCCTTCCGCTTCTTGGAGCGACTGGGGTGGCGCGCCGTCGTCGCGGGCTGCGCATTCCTCGCCTCCGCCGGACGGCGAAGGCTCCCTCGCTCCGCCGCTCCTCCTCTCCCCACGGGACCCGCTTGCGCTGGGCTCCCGCGGGGCCCCCGAAACTGCGCCCAATGCCTGACGGCATCAAAAAAGAATCAGTTCAGGAAGTCCTTCAGCTTCTTGGAGCGGCTGGGGTGGCGCAGTTTTCTCAGGGCCTTGGCCTCGATCTGGCGGATGCGCTCACGGGTGACGTTGAACTCCTTGCCCACCTCCTCCAGGGTGCGGGTGCGGCCGTCCTCAATGCCGAAGCGCAGCTTGAGCACCTTCTCCTCCCGGGGAGTCAGGGTGCCCAGCACGTCCACCAGCTGCTCCTTGAGCAGGGTGAAGGAGGCGGCCTCCGACGGCTCGGAGGCGTCCTCGTCGGGGATGAAGTCGCCCAGGTGGGAGTCCTCCTCCTCGCCGATGGGGGTCTCCAGGCTCACCGGCTCCTGGGCAATTTTCAGAATCTCCCGCACCTTGTCCACGGGCATGCTCATCTCCTCGGCGATCTCCTCGGGGGAGGGGTCGTGGCCCAGCTCCTGGAGGAGCTGGCGGGAGACACGGATGACCTTGTTGATGGTCTCCACCATGTGGACGGGGATGCGGATGGTGCGGGCCTGGTCGGCGATGGCCCGGGTGATGGCCTGGCGGATCCACCAGGTGGCATAGGTGGAGAACTTGTAGCCCTTGGTGTAGTCGAACTTCTCCACCGCCTTGATGAGGCCCAGGTTGCCCTCCTGAATCAGATCCAGAAAGAGCATGCCGCGGCCCACATACCGCTTGGCGATGGACACCACTAGGCGGAGGTTGGCCTCGGCCAGGCGCTGCTTGGCGGCCTCGCCCCGCTTCACCAGGCGGCGCAGTTCCTTCTCCTCCTCCTCGGTGAGGGAGACTTCCTCGCCGTTTTTCCGGGCCTGCTCCAGCTCCTCCATCTGCTCCTTGGCCGCGTCGCCGGCCCCCATATCCTGGGCCAGCTGGATCTCCTCATCGGGAGTGAGCAGATTCACCTTGCCGATCTCCTTGAGGTACATCCGCACGGGGTCGTCAATGCCAAAGGAGTCCACCAGCGTATTGGGATCCACCATCTCCTCCTCAGGGAGCTCCTCAATCTCGTTGAGCTCCTCCAGGGGGGGCATGATATCATCGGCCAGCTCGGGCAGATAGTCGTCGCCCACGGTGTCGATCCCCAGGTTCTCCAGGGTATCGTAGATCTTGTCCATCTGGTCGCTCTCCAGATCCAGGTTCTCCAGCACATCCATGAGCTCACTGGACGAGAGCTTGCCGTTTTTCTTGCCCCGCTCGATCAGCTCCGCCAGCTTTTCCGCCCCCTGGACGCCCTCGACGACCTTCATGACCTCAATCTTGCCCTGCTCCATCTTCTTCACATTGGCCTGGGCCAGCTTGGTCTGATCCTCCAGGGTCAGGGTGTGTACCTTCTTGCTGGTGGTCTTCTTTTCACTCATGCGGTTATCCTCCATACGCTTTTCTTTCTCTGAACTTCTCCCGTGCCGCCAGCAGGGGGTCGCTTGCGCCCGCCCCGCCCCGCTTGAGGGCCTCGGTCTCAATGATCTCTATGTAATCCCGCAGGGCCTGGGCGCTGTGCGCCAGGGCCTCCGGCTGATCCATCACGCTCACCAGGTGGCTCATCTCCTCCGGGGAGAGCGCCCCGGCGAGGGCGGCCAACTGGGTGGAGCGCCCCTCCCGGTGGCGCTGGCACAGCAGGGCGTAGATCTTGGCCAGCACCGGGGCGGAAAACTGCTCCGGCCCCAGCCCCTCCACCTGGGGAAACAGGTCGGGCTCCAGCAGCAGCAGCCTCACCACCCCCTCCTCCGCCCGGGCCGAGCGGAGGTTCTCATACCGCAGCTCCCGCTCCCGGGGCTGGAGCTGGGCCGCCGGCGTCAGCTCCCGGCGGGCCTGCTTCTTGCGGGCCTGCCATGCCCGGTTCTTGCGGAACCGCTCCACCTCCTGAGCAAAGGCGGAGGAGGAGATCCCCGCGGCCGCCGCGGCCTTGTTGCCGTAAATCTCGCGCTCGATGGGACTCTGGAGCGCCGCCACCGTCTCCACCGCCTCCCGGAGGAAGGCCATGCGCCCCTCCTCGTCGGCCAGGCTGTGCTTCTGCTGGAGGGTCTCCAGCCGGTAGTCGTTCTGGCCCGCGCTGCCATTCAGGCACTTCTCAAAGGCCGCCGGGCCGAATTTCTTCACAAAGTCGTCCGGATCCTGCTTGATGGGCTTGCCCTCCGCGTCGTAGGCGTTGGGGAGCTGGAGCACCCGGACGTTCAGGTTGGCGTTTTTCAGAATGTTGAGCACCCGGTCGGTGGACTGCTTACCCGCCGCGTCGTTGTCGTAGCAGAGCACCAGCTCCTTGGTGTAGCGGGCCAGTATCCGGGCGTGCTCCTCGGTGAGGGCGGTGCCCATGGTGGCCACTACATTGTCAAACCCCGCCTGGTGGAGGGTGATGACGTCGATGTTGCCCTCCACCAGCACCAAATTGGGCCGCTTGGTGCTCTTGGCAAAGTTGAGGGCGTAGATCAGCCGCCCCTTCTTAAAGGCAATGGTCTCCGGGGTGTTGAGGTACTTGGCCCCCTCCTCCCCCGGCAGGATGCGGCTGGTGAAGCCGGCCACCTCCCCCCGCACATCGATGACGGGGAGCATGAGACGGGCGCGGAACTTGTCGTACACGCCGCCGTTCTTGCCCGCCACGGCCAGCCCGGCGTCGATGAGCTCCATCTTGCTGTATCCCTTGGCGGTCAGCGCCCTGGTCAGCGCGTCCCACTGCTCCGGAGCCGCCCCCAGGCCGAAGCGGGTGGCGGTGCGCGGCGCAACCTGCCGCTGGGCCAGATAGTCCCGCACCCGCGCACCGCCGGGGCCCTTGAGGTAGTCGTGGTAAAACCGGGCCGCGTCCCGGTTGGCCGCGAGGGCCCGGGCCCGCTTTTTGCGCCCGGCGTCATCGGCGCCTGTGTCAGGCACCTCCAGCCCCGCCCGCTGGGCCAGCAGGCGCACCGCGTCGGGAAAGGGCAGGTTCTCGATCTCCATGATGAAGGAGATCACCCCGCCCCCTTTGCCGCAGCCGAAGCAGTGGTAAATCTGTTTATCCGGCGAAACCGAGAAGGAGGGCGTCTTTTCGTTGTGAAAGGGGCACAGCCCCCACAGGTTGTTTCCCTTCCGGGTCAGGTGGACATAGGAGGAAACCACGTCGGAGATCTCGCTCCGGGCCACCAGCTCGTCGATGAATTGTTCGGGAATCGGCACGCCGCGCCCTCCTTCCGACTATGTTTTCCACAATATACCAGGCTTATACCCTCCCGCGCGGCCTGCCTGTCCGCGCCTACTTCACGCTCCAGGATTTCGGAATGAACGCCGCGTTGAAGCACTCCACCGCGTAAACGTCGGTCATGCCCGCAATATAGTCGCAGACGGCCCGCTCCACTCCCTCCTCCATCCTGATGTCCTGAAACTCCGGTGGCAGCTTGTCCGGCTCCCGCCGGTAGTAGTCGAACAGGCGGCGGAGCAGCTCCTGAGCCTTCCCCTCCTCCCCCTTGGCCACCGGATTGCGGTAGACAAACTCGAACATGAACGCCCGCAGCTCGCCCATAGCGTCCCGGCAGGCGGGGGACTGGAGAATTGCGTCCCGCCCGGCGCTCTGGGTGATGATGTCCACCGTCAGGGTGTTGATCCGCTCCGAGTGGGTGAAGCCCAGCACCTGGGAGATAGACAGGGGTATGTCCATGGGGTAGATGATCCTGCCCCGGATGGCGTCGTCAATGTCGTGGTTGATGTAGGCGATCTTGTCGGCCAGCCGGAGGAGCTGGCCCTCCAGGGTCTCCGCCCGGTCGGGGCCGGTGTGGCAGAGGATGCCCCGCCGCACCTCATAGGTCAGGTTGAGGCCCTCCCCCTCCTTTTCCAGCCGGTCCACCACCCGCAGGGACTGCTCGTTGTGGGCGAAGCCGCCGGGCAGGATTTCATTGAGCACCCGCTCCCCGGCGTGGCCGAAGGGGGTGTGGCCCAGATCGTGGCCGTAGGCCGCCGCCTCCGCCAGATCCTCGTTGAGCCGCAGGCCCCGGGCAATGGTGCGGGCGATGCGGCTGACCTCGATGGTGTGGGTCATGCGGGTGCGGTAGTGGTCCCCCTCCGGCTCCAGAAAGACCTGGGTCTTGTGCTTGAGCCGCCGGAAGGCCTTGGAGTGGATGATCCGGTCGATGTCCCGCTGGAAGCAGGTGCGGGTGGGACAGGGCTCCAGCGGCGTCTGCCGCCCCCGGGATTGGGACGACAGGCATGCAAAGGGGGAGAGCATCTCCCGCTCCAGCGCCTCGGTCTGTTCGCGCAGGGTCACAGATACCACCTACCTCTCAGCAGTCTCTGTAACTATATACTTCTTTCCTCGGAAAAATCCTTCTTTTTTGCAAAAGATTCATGATTTGTTCATACTTGTGTCCGGGGCACCGCCTGGAAGGACTCGCCGCACACCTGGGCGGCCACTCCGCCGGCGGCCAGCTCGGTGAGCCGGGCGGAGAAGGCCTCTGCCCGCTCCTCGGGCAGCAGGGCGTGCACCGTGACGTCGGCGGCGTACTCCACCTCCCCCAGCACCCCGCCGTGGGCCTCCAGCTCCAGCTTGAGCCGCTCAAAGAAGGAGTAGGGGCAGGGCACGGCCACCTCCACCCAGCGGCGCACCACGGAGATGCCCGCCGCGTCCAGGGCGTCCTTGGCGGACTGGGTGTAGGCCCGCACCAGCCCCCCCGCCCCCAGCAGGATACCGCCAAAGTAGCGGGTCACCACGCAGCAGACGTTGGTGACCCCCTCCCGCTGGAAGACGTTGAGCATGGGCTGGCCCGCCGTGCCCTGAGGCTCCCCGTCGTCGGAGTATCGCTCCACGCCCCCCTCCCGGATGCGGTAGCACCAGCAGTGGTGGCGCGCGTCGTAGTGCTTTTTTCGGATCTCCTCAATGCGGGCCCTGGCCTCCTCCTCGCTCTCCACCGGCCAGACGCGGCCGAGAAAGCGGGAGCGTTTCTCCACCAGCTCAGTCTCGGACGCTCCGGTGGGGACAAAATACTCGGTCATCGCTCCCACTCCCTTCGGGTGACGGCAAAGTAGTGGGCCAGCCGGGTCTCGCCCAGCTGCTCCACCGCTTCGATACGGGAGAGGCGGTAGGTCATGCCGCACTTCTGCATGACCCGCTTGGACTTGCGGTTGCCGTCGTAGTAGGCCGCCCACAGGGCCTGGTAGCCCAGGTCGGCGAAGGCGTGGCGGATAATCTCCTTCACCGCCTCGGGGATCAGCCCCTGGCCCCAGCAGTCCCGGGCCAGGGAATAGCCGATCTCCTCGCTGGGCGTCCCCAGCTCCGTGCGGTGCCGGTCCACAAAGCCCGCCGAACCGATCAGGCGGCCGTCGGACTTGCGGAGCACCGCCAGGGCATCCGAGGGGACGAAGATGTTCTCGATGACCTGTCGGCTCTCCTCCACGCTCCGGTGGGGGCGCCACCCCGCCGGGGGGCCCACCTCCGGGTGGCTGGCGTAGGCGTACAGCCCCTCCGCATCGTCCAGGGTGAAGGGGCGCAGGAGCAGGCGGTCAGTCTCCAGTAACTGCATGGCGGTTCCTCCTTATATCGCAAGCATTGAACCCCCTCGGAGCGCGGAGGGGGTATCGCGCCGTTTACGGCGCCTCTCAGTCCTCCCAGGGCTCCTTGGGGGGCGTCCAGCCCGACACGATATAGTCCTTCAGGCGGCCAAGCTGGACGGGGGTACACACCGCCTCCACCTCGATGGCCTCGCCGTAGTCCACCCGCTCCACCTTGGCCTGCCGGTGGAGCATGTCCACCACGCCGCCCTGGTCGTAGGGCAGGCGGAGCACCACCCGGCAGGCGCCGGTGTCCAGGCGGCCGCCGATTTTCTTCAGCAGCTCGTCCAGCCCCTGGCCGGTCTTGGCCGAGATGGACACGATGTCCGCCCCGTGGGGAAGGATGTCGCCGGTAAATCTGTCGCACTTGTTGAACACGTCGATGCGGGGGGTCTGCTCCGCCCCCAGCTCCACGATGAGCTGCTCCACCACCGCCGCCTGCTCCCGCCACAGGGGATTGGAGGCGTCGATGACGTGGAGGAGCAGGTCGGCGTAGCTCAGCTCCTCCAGCGTGGCCTTAAAGGCCTCCACCAGATGGTGGGGCAGCTTGCGGATGAAGCCCACGGTGTCGCTGAGCAGCACGGTGCAGGTGTCGCTGATCTCCAGCGTCCGGGTGGTGGTGTCCAGGGTGTCGAACAGCCGGTTGTTGGCGGGGATGTCCGCCCCGGTCAGCCGGTTGAGCAGGGTGGACTTGCCCGCGTTGGTATAGCCCACGATGGCCACCACCGGCACCTCGTTCTTCTCCCGGCGGGTGCGCTGGGTGGCCCGCACCCGCCGCACCTGCTCCAGCTCCTCCCGCAGCTTCTGGATCTTGCGGCGGATGTGCCGCCGGTCGGTCTCCAACTGGGTCTCGCCGGGGCCGCGGGTGCCGATGGCGCCCTCCTGGCGCTCCAGGTGGGTCCACATGCCCAGCAGCCGGGGCAGCAGATACTGGTACTGGGCCAGCTCCACCTGGAGCCGTCCCTCCCGGGTGCGGGCCCGCTGGGCGAAGATATCCAGGATCAGGGCCGCCCGGTCCAGCACCTGGACGCCCAGCTCCTCCGACAGCACCCGCTGCTGGGAGGGGGACAGGGGGTTATCCACCACCACCATGTCCGCCCCCATGGCCCCCACCAGCTCCTTCACCTCAGCCGCCTTGCCCTCGCCGATGAAGGTGCGGGGATCGGGGGCGTCCTTGTTCTGGAACACGGTGCCCACGCACACGCCCCCCGCAGTCTCCAGCAGATCGGCCAGCTCCTCCATGGAGGTGTCGTCGGCGTTTTCCTCGGCCGACAGGCAGTGGGCGTTCAGGCCCACCAGCACCGCCCGGTTTTTCGCTTGCTTTGTCTCGTTTTCCGTCATACCGTCCTCCGCGCCGCGGGCCGCAGCCCCGGCGTCAGTTTTTCTTCAGCACTTCCACAATCTCCCCGATGAAGATGCGGTGGTAATCCTTTTCGGGGTACCACTTCCCGTCCAGCTCTCCGTCCAGGAAGTGGGTCGGGTCCATGTCCTGCCAGTACGCCTTTTTACACACCAGCACCAGCCCGGCCTCCTCAAAGTAGGGCGCGCCGCACGCCGCCCCGGCCACCGTGAAGCCGCACTCCTTGACCTTATCCACGTCCCGGCCGCTCTTGGAGCCGCACAGGGCCAGGGCCTTCCGGTACTCCTCCCCGAAGAAGGAGAGGGTGAAGCAGTCCTCCCGCTCCACGAACTCCAGGGTGTACCGCTGGGGGCGGATGTAGACCGTGGCCACCGGCTTCCCCCACAGCACGCCCAGGCCGCCCCAGCTGGCCGTCATGGTATTGCACCGCTCCGCCGTCCCGGCGGTGACCAGCATCCACTGCTCGCCGATCATGGAAAAGACATTCTGGTTCAGCTCCTTGGGGTCAATTCTGCCAAACATCGCTCTTACCTCCATCCGTTGATCACCGTGTCCGGATCGTCCACATAGACCGAAACCTCGCCGCACTGGGGGCAGACCGCGGCCTTCAGAATTCCCATCCGTCCGTCGCCGCGCACGAAGCTTCCCCCATTGTCGATGATAATTTCATGTTTATGCCCATCCTCCTTGACGTTCCAGCCCTCCACCATCTCTGTCCCGCAGCGCAGGCACTTGCGCATGGCCGTCTCCCTCCTTATTCTTATGCCGCTCCGGCGGCTGGTATCCTTCCGATGCAAAAGAGCCCGTACCGAAACCGGTACGGGCTCTTACATACGAACTTACTTCTTGTCCAGGCCGAACTTCTTGTTGAAGCGGCTGACGCGTCCGCCAGTATCCACCATCTTCTGCTTGCCGGTGAAGAAGGGGTGACACTTGGAGCAGACTTCCACGCGAATGTCCTTCTTGGTAGATCCGGTTTCGATCACATTACCGCAAGCACACTTGATCGTGGTCTGTTCGTAGTTGGGATGGATGCCTTCCTTCATGGTGTGTTCACCTCTTTCTCGTTCTGGATGAGGCGGCGCAGCAAACCTCCACGCCTTATAAACGCTAGGATAGTATAGCACAGGAAAACCGGAATTGCAACTGTTTTTTCGAGAAATTTTTCAAGTTGCCAGCGGCCCTTCACACATCCACCGCCTGATCCAGGGCGAAAAACCACAGGCACCGGCGGATCACCGGCTTCCCGGTGATCTCCTCCAGCGCCCGGCTGTAGGCCGCGAGCTGGGGCCGGTACTCCTCCGCCCGGGCCGCTACAGAGCGCCGGTCCACCCGGTCGGTCTTGAAGTCCACCACGGTGATGCCCTCCAGAGTCCCAAAGCAGCAGTCCACCACGCCCTGGAGGAGCACCTGCTCCTCCGCCCCGGCCTGGGGGTAGTAGTCCGCCGCCGGAACCAGGATGGAGAACTTGAACTCCCTCCGCAGGGAGGTGGAGGCCATCAGCTCCCGCCCCAGGGGAGAGGCGAAAAAGGCCGCGATTTTGGCCGGGTCCACCGCCTCCCCCTGCTGGGGGGTGAGGAAGGCCCGCTCCACCAGCCGGGCGATCTCGGCCCGCACCTGCTCCACGCGCTCCGTCCGCTCGAAGTCGATGTACTGCATGACCAGGTGGAGGGCGGTGCCCTTCTGGGCCGGGGTGAGGCCGAACTCCTCGGTGGCGAACCGGGGCCGCCCCAGGCGGATGGGCCGGGGGGGCCGGACCGCCGCCTCGGCCACCTCCTCGTCCAGCGCCCGCCCCTTGAGCTGGGTGGCGGTGAGCTTGGAGGGCAGCTCCACCTCCGCTCCGTGGGGATAATGCCAGGCCAGCCGGGCCGCCAGGGCGGCGGTCTCCTCCCCCGCCCCCGCGGAAATCATCTCGCCGTCCGGGGGACCGGATGGGGAAATGGCATTCTCCTCCGGCTCCGCCTGGAACTCCGCCCCGTCCACAAAGCGGATATCCCAGGCCGGGCCGAAGTCCGCCGCCGGGACGGGCACCTGCACCCCCGCGGCCCGGCGGAGGGCCTCCCCGTCGGGCCGGGCCAGGGCGGGCAGCAGCACCCACTGCCCCACGCTCTGGCACCCGGCCAGCACCTGGGGCTCCACCGGACAGGCCGCGTCGGGGGCCAGCTTCTCCAGATCCCGCGCCCCGCCGGTGAGGGCCACCGACAAAATCAGCTTCTCCTTGGCCCGGGTCATGGCCACATAGAGCAGCCGCAGCTCCTCGGCCATCATCTCCAGCTCCAGCTTCCGGGCCACCGCCCGGCGGGCCAGGGTGGGATACTCCATCCCCCGCTCCACGTCCAGCCGCTTGGGGCCCACCCCCAGCTTGGGGTGGAACAGGATGGGCCGGCTCATGTCCTCCCGGTTGAGCCTCCGCGCCAGCCCGCAGAGGAGCACCACGGGGAACTCCAGCCCCTTCGACTTGTGGATGCTCAGGATGCGCACGCCGCCCCCCTCCCGGCCGGGGGCGGGCAGGGCCAGCTTGGCCCCGTTCTCCCGCAGCCGGGTCAGGTAGGACAAAAAGCCGAACAGGCCCTTGTGGCCCGCGCCCTCGAAGCGGCGGGCCAGCTCCGCCAGGGTGAGCAGATTGGACTGCCGCTCCTCCCCCCGGTCCATTGCGCCGAACACCCCCAGCAGATTGGTGCGGTCGTAGAGCTGCCAGAGCAGCTCGTGGCTGCTCAACTCCCCCGCGCCGAAGCGCAGCTCGTCCAGCTCGGCCAGAAAGGCCCGGCTGTCCTCCCCCCCGTCGGCGGCCAGGGCGGCGTAGAAGTCGGTGTCGGGACTGGCGGCCCGGAGCTCCGCCAGCCGGTCGGCAGAGAAGCCGTACACCGGGGAGCGGAGGACGGAGATGAGGGGCACGTCCTGCCTTGGGTTGTCCACGATCTGGAGCAGGGAGAGGGCCACGTTCACCTCGGTGGCGGCGAAGAAGTCGCCGCCGCCCTCCGCCTCCCAGGGGATGCCCCGCTCCCCCAGGGCGCGGGCGTAGTGGTGGAGCACCGTGTTGGGGGAGCGGAGTAAAATCACGATGTCTGCCGGGCGGACGGGCCGCTCGCCGCCCTCGCCGTCGGAGACGGGAAAGCCCCCGTCCACCAGCGCCCGGATGCGCTTGGCCGCAAAGCGGGCCTCGATGAGATCCCGGGCGGTCTTCTCCTCCTCCCCCTCGGCGGAGGCGTCCACCGCGTCCAGCTCCACGGCGTAGCGGCCGTCGGGCGGGAAGGGCGCGCCGGGGTAGAGGGCCTCGTCGGCGGTGTAGTCCATCTCGCCGAAGTCGGCGGACATGACGTTGCGGAACACAAAGTTGGCCCCCTCCAGCACCTCCGGCCGGGAGCGGAAGTTCCGGGACAGGATGAGCCGCCGCTCCTCCCCCTCCGCCGCCCGGGTGTAGTCGGCAAAGGCGCGGTACTTGCTCAGGAAGATGGTGGGATCAGCCAGGCGGAAGCGGTAGATGGACTGCTTCACATCCCCCACCAGGAAGAGGTTCCTCCCCTCCCGGGACAGGGCGGTGAAGATGGCGTTCTGCACCTCGTTGGTGTCCTGGTACTCGTCCACCATGATCTCGTCGTACCGGGCGGACCACTGGCGGGCCAGCTCGGTGGGAACTCCGTCCTCCCCCACCAGCAGGCGCACCGCCATGTGCTCCAGATCGGCGAAGTCCACCATGCCCCGGCGGGCCTTCTCGGCGGCATAGGCCCCCTCGAAATCCTTCACCAGGGCGAACAGCCCCCGCACCGCCGGGTGCACCGCCCGGAGATCCTCCAGGAGATCCGCCCCGCAGTCCTCGAACCACTCCCCCAGCTTCTCCATCCGCTTTTTGCAGGTGCTCCGGATGGCCTTCACCTGCTCCGCCGCGTCGGGGCAGTCCACAATCTTCTTGCGCCCCGCCGCCGGGAAGGGGATGGGCAGGGCGGCCCGGGCCGCGTCCCACCCCCGCCGCGTCCCCTCCACAAAGGCGTCCAGGGCCGCCAGGGTGGCGGAGAGGCTGGGGGCGTAATTGGCGTCCAGATTGGCGTCGCAGGGGCACAGCTCCAGGGCCCGGGCAATCTTGTCCCGCCAGTAGGCCCCCTGCCGCCCCGCGTCGTCCAGCAGCAGGCGGCCCCAGGGGGTCTCCCCCGGGTCGTCCACCCCCTCCAGGGCAAAGGCCCGCTCCTGCCCGTCCAGCCAGGCGGCGGGATTGGGGTGGGCCTGCACCCGCCCCCGGATGTCCAGCACGATCTGCATGAGCCGGCTGTCGTCCCGCCCGGCGGACATGGTGTCCACCAGCCGGGCGAAGTCGCTCCCCTCGGCGATGTCCTCATAGCGCCGGTCCAGCACATCGTTGAGGGCGCGGAGCATGAGGATGCCCGCCTCCCCCTCGTCGCACAGGCGGAAGTCCGGGTCCAGCTCCAGCAGGTGGCCGCACTCCCGCAAAAGCTGGGCGCAGAAGGCGTGGACGGTGGAGATCTGGGCCTTATAGACCAGGGTGGCCTGCCGCCGCAGGTGGGCGTCGGTGGGGCGCTCCGCCAGCCGGGCGGACAGCTCCTCCACGATGCGGCCCCGCAGCTCGGCGGCGGCGGCCTTGGTGTAGGTAATGACCAGGAAGCGGTCGATGTCCAGCCCCTCCCCCTCCACCCGGGCCAGGAGCCGCTCCACCAGTACCCGGGTCTTGCCGGAGCCGGCGGCGGCGGACACCAGCAGCCCGCCGCCCCGGTTGTCCACCGCAGCCTGCTGTTCACTTGTCAGGGAAAAGGCCATAGGGCGCTCCTTTCAGCTCAGCGGGGATGGGTTCGGTTCAGTCCTCCCACTTTTTGGCGTGGGCTTCGTTCCAGATCTCCGGGCTGCCCACGCCCACCTCGTCGTAGCGGTAGACGGGGTTCTTCCCCGCCCTGCGCTGCTTCTGGTAGTCCCTGAGCACCCGGATGGCCTTTCCCCCCAGCAGCAGGATGGCCACCAGGTTGACCAGGGCCATCAGGCCCATCAGCACATCGGCCAGATCCCACACCATGGAGAAGCTCATCTGGGCGCCAATGAAAATGGCGGCCACACAGGTCAGCCGGAACACCAGCAGCCCGGTCTTGGAGTCCCGGATGAAGCGGAAGTTGGACTCGGTGTAGTAGTAGTTGCCCACCAGGGAACTGAAGGCGAACAGGAAGATGGAGACAGTGATGAACAAGGGGCCGAAGGGGCCCACCTGGCTGTGCACCGCCGCCTGGACAAAGTTCATGCCCTCGGAGTAGGCGTCGATGGGCACACCGGAGAGGAGCAGCATGAAGGCGGTGGTGGAGCAGATGAGGATGGTGTCGATGAACACGGAGAGCATCTGCACCAGCCCCTGCTTCACCGGGTGGGACACGTCGGCGGCCGCCGCCGCGTTGGGGGCGGAGCCCATGCCCGCCTCATTGGAGTAGAGGCCACGCTTGATGCCCTGCATGATGCAGGACGCGCCGATGCCCGCGAACATGGCCTTGGGATCAAAGGCCTGGGAGACGATCATGGAGAGCATATAGGGCACCTGGCCGATGTTCTTGACGGTGATGAAGAGGCCCAGGGCGATATAGATGGCCGCCATGACCGGGACGATGCCGGAGGTGATGGCGCTGATGCGGCGTACGCCGCCGAAGATGCACAGGCCGGTGAGCAGGGCCAGCGCCGCCCCCACCACCGCGGGCCAGACGCTCTTGGAGTAGCCGGGCAGGTAGTACTGGAGGGCGGAGCCGGCGTTGTAGGCCTGGAGGGCGTTGAAGCCGTAAGCGAAGCAGGCGATGAGCAGCACCGCGAACACCACGCCGAAGAACCGGCTGCCCAGGGCCTTCTGGATGTAGTAGGCCGGGCCGCCCACCCAGTTGTCCCCGTGCTTCTCCTTGTAGCACTGGGCCAGGGTGCTCTCAATGAAGGCGGAGGCCGCGCCGATGAGGGCCAGCAGCCACATCCAGAACACCGCGCCGTAGCCGCCGATGACCGTGGCGGCGATGATGGCGTTGGCCACCCCGGCGATGTTGCCGGTGCCCACCCGGGAGGCGGTGGAGATCATCAAAGCCTGGAAGGAGGAGATGTCCTTGCCGTCCTTTTTCTTCTCCCCCAGCACCCGCAGGGCCTCGGGGAACAGCCGGAACTGCACCCCGCGGGTGCGCACGGTGAAGTAGAGCCCCGCAAAAATCAGCAGGGCGATGAGAATGTAGGTATACAGAAAGTTGCTGGTGTTGCTCAAGAGCGCTCCAAAATTGATCATGCGCAGATATTCCTCTCTTTTCATTTCTTTGCTTTTTACTATTCTGTGCCTAGGCCTTGTTTGAAAATAGTCAACACGCCCAA
>NZ_JH417692.1 GCF_000239295.1 Flavonifractor plautii ATCC 29863 | reverse complement strand
TATGCTGATTGAGGTGCAGGGCCTGTCCAAGCGATACCGCCCCCGCGGCCCCATGGTGGTGGAGGAGATCTCCTTTACCATCGACCGGGGAGAGACGCTGGCCATTTTCGGTGACAGCGGCAGCGGCAAGTCCACCATCGGCCAGATCCTGGCAGGAATCTATCCAGCCACCGCCGGAGAGGTGAGGCTGGACGGGCAGAGATTGTCCTATCCCCTCCGGGGGCCCGCCCGAAGGCGGATTCAAATCCTGTTTCAGCATCCGGAGGTGGCGTTCAATCCCAAGCTGCGGCTGATCGACAGTATGCGGGAGCCTTACCGCCTGTTCCATCTGCCTTATACCCGGCAGGGACTGTGCGATTATCTGGAGCGCTACGGCATTTATGAGGAACACCTGGACCGCTTTCCAGCGGAGCTCAGCGGAGGGGAGCTCCAACGGCTTGCTCTGGCCCGGGCGATGCTGATGGAACCCTCTTTTCTGGTTCTGGATGAGCCGACCTCCATGCTGGATGTGATTTCTCAGGCGCAGATGATCCACTTGCTGCAGGAAATTCAGCAGGAGCGGGAGGTGGGCTACCTGTTTATCTCTCACGACCGCGCTCTATGTGAGCGCTTCTG
>NZ_JH417691.1 GCF_000239295.1 Flavonifractor plautii ATCC 29863 | reverse complement strand
AAACCATTTTGCGAAAATTCCTTGACACTACCTATATTATAACTGGCACATCTGTTCGATACAAGGGCAAAAAAGAAAGCAGGGGCCAGGTGTTAAAATTCCATAACACCTGGTCCCTGTTTTAGAGAAACCTGTGGGCGATCCGCTTCATTTCTTCTATACACTCTTGGGGTGCTATGATCTGAATCCCGCCCATAAATTTGAATACCCATCCGTAAAAGGTGCCGCTTGGGTCGACTTCAATGTTTGCCGTAAAGTGTTCCTCGTCATATGTGCGGGTTGGTACAGCTTCTCCATAATGGTCTATGATGGTTTTCATCAGCTTGTTCTCACAGAGCAGTTCAACAGAAACTGTGCGGTCAGCAGCAAACATATCAACGATCTTGTTGGTGTAGCCCGCCACATCAAAGTCTTCATCGGGGGTAAAGCCGGAGGGAAGTATCTTGATCCCCGACAGGCGGTCTACTCGGAAGTGGGCCATCCGCTGGTGTTTGTGAGAAAAGCCAATCAGGTAATAGTGGTCATTCTTCCATTCCAAAGCATAGGGGTCCAGTTGATAGAGATAACCGCCATGTTTGAGAACTCGTTTTTTCTCGGGCGTATATTCATAATACTGGAACTGGATCTGTCGCTTCTCCAAGATCGCCGTTTGGATGGCATCAATGATGTAATAGACTTGCTCATTGTCCGGTTTCACCCGGCTGGACAGGCTGGCGAGCTGCCGAAGCTGCTCTGCCTGATGTGTGCTGGTCAGACGGCATAATTTCTGTACCAGTTCCTCAGATTTCCTGGCAGAAATGATCTTCGAGGATGCTACTGCGTCTGTCAGCATTTTCAGTTCTGGATACTCAAACAGGCGGCTTCCCATAAAATATTGGTTTTGGGTACTCTTGACCACCACAATATCAATTCCTGCATCGATCAGAGCATTGGTATCCGCGTAAACAGTCTGCCGCACTGCCTGAATTCCTTTTCCATTCAGATGGGCAATGATGTCAGATACTGTGGCGGGATGGTTTTCATCGGTCCGCTCGTAGAGAAACCGGAGCAATTCCAGTATCCGTATATTTGTTGAATTCTGCATACTTCACCTCCTCGATTCTTAAAATGGCCTATTTTGTATGGTGTCCAGCCCCAAAGACCAGGAACAGGGCAACAACACAAAGAAGCAGGCCAATCCAATTTCGATCCATAATCAGCTTGATTACTGCCACAAGCAGCAGTCCGCCCACCAGGAGCACAACGCCGTTCATTCAGCGTCCTCCCGAGGCATAGTTCCCCATGTGGATGTCCAGCACCTCTCTGGGCGGCTGGATTAGGGCGTCCTCATACTGGCACTTCCACTGGATCTCCCGGCACATCTGGCCATCCGCCACGCCGTCTATGGTTTCCCCATCCTGAATGGGGTTATCATGCTCCAATATGTACGATGCCGCATTATAGGCGTGGTTTACCACCCAGTTGGGGTCCATGCCATGGAAGTGATACTGGAGATCCGGCAGAAACAGGGTGCCCATGCCCACCGTGTCGATGAGCATATCCTCGGTGCCCTCAATGTTGAAGAAGCGGACATTGACCCCGAAGCGAATGAAACGGTCCGACCCCTCAATCTGGTGAGAACGCACATCCTCCGCCAGAAACAGCTTGCCGCAGTTCTGGAAATAGAATGCCTCACAGGTGGGGTACAGCTCCGCCAGAGCCTCCAGAAAGTCGGCATCCAGGTTGGCACGCTCCAGCGCCGGAAGCGCCGCAGCCAGCATATCGGTGGCCACCACCTGATATTTGCACTCCCGGAAGATCCGCTCCCGGTCCTCCTGGCAGTCCCACATCTGGCTCATCAGGAAGGCATCAAAGCCTTTGCCCTTGAACTTGTCGCATTTCATCACCATCAGCTGCACCGGGCATTTTCTGTCCTTGAACTCTGCAATATGCTCCTGTGCGGCAAAGCCGGCCATTTTCTTATCATAACAGAAGCACTCTGTTGATCCGATGTGCTTCTTCATTACGGCAGTCATTTTTTCTTTATCCGGCATTTCTACTGGCTCTTTGAACAGCATCTGAATGAGATAGGGACCTCCGGGCTGAGGACCTTTTTTGTCATCCAGGTTTTGCTGGAACACTTGATTGCTCATTTGGTTTCCTCCTTAATAATCCAGCAGGATGGGTACCTGCTGTTCCTTGGCAAACCGCATGGCCCGCCAGAACATGGAGAAAGCAAACTTGGCAAGGGATTGGGTGTCATACTGGGTGTGTTCTGGGATGTCCGCCTTGCTGTACTGTCCATTCGGGCCAACGGTCCCGTCTACCGGGTATCCCTCTGTGTCTGCCCAATCAAGGATGGTATCCTCATCGGCCTGCCATGCCAGTTGGTTCAATTCTTCCAATTCCTTTCGCAGTCCGCCCACAGTGCAAATCACAGCGCTGCTCTTCGTAGGCAAAGGGCCTCGGATCAGGAAACAGTCTGCAAGAGGCAGCCACCAGGTGGCCTCCCGGAACAGAGACCACACCCGCTCCTCATCCGTTGCGAGACGGGCGATCAGGGGATGCTCCCAGAAGTCCCAGTCCTTCTCCACTGTGGGCGGTACTGGTTCCCCGTATGTATGGCAGGCGGCCACCAGCAGCATGGCGCCGAAGGCATCCCAATCCGGCTTGTCGGTGTAATAGGGCTTCTCGTTGTCCTCCGGCCATGGGGTGTAGGGGGGCTGGCCCGGTTGAGAAATGGCGCTTAAGATCTGATCCCGCCAGTCCTCCACCCTCGCCTGGGCCTCATCCGGCGAGGGCCCCTCCTTGTTGCTGCCGGATTCCCCATGCAGGGTGATCCGATTGTAGGTATATCCGTTTTCCTCCGCCCACTGCTGGATAACTGTTTTCCAGTTGTGAGAATAGTACCGGGTCAATGTTCCGGCGTAGATGTCAAGTCCCATAGTGATGCCTCCTTTTCTGTCTATATCTTATCGCAGGAATATCATTCATCGAATGATATTCCGACGATCCGTGCGCACCACAAAGCTGATATCCGCCATTCTATCCAGCAGAGCGTCTGCGTCATGCTGCAGCTTATACTCCAATTCATTCCGATAGAGGGGAAGCACCTGATAGAAGTTGATCTCATCGCCATCCGGCAGTGTGCAGACCTGACAGCCTTCCACCGGGCTTTGCGCTCCTGCCAGGATGAAGGCACAGAGCTCCGTGTTCTCTGCGAAAGGTCTTGTGTTGTCCATGGTATGTCCCCAGGCCAGCCAGGTATCATTGACAATGGGCAGACGGGCCAAAGCCTTGAGCAGACGGATGGGCCAGTACCACCGCTCGTCCTGTATGGATTCCTGATTCAGCTTCCAGTCTGCTGGGAGGGCGATGGCCAACTCCGCCCGTTCCAGCTTGTATTCCGCCAGCTCCTTTGGGACATTCATTCGGTGGGCGCCCATACCCATAGTGAGCAGGGTATAGTAATTGCGTTCCTCGGAAGGCGCAACCACATAGATATCCACATGAATATCAGGGGAGACCAACTCATGGAGCACAGTTTCCACCTGACCAAAACACCTCTCAATATGATCTTCAACAGCCTCCACTTCATCCTCGGTGTAGACTTCGGGTTCGTTCTGACCTTCATCCTTGGGGTTTTCGCCGTCCGAATCATCCTCACCACCATCATCCAAAGGGTTCCAACTGATTTTCAAGGTCATCTGCTCCTCTGGGAGGCTTACACCGGGGCTGCGGGTAATGGTGTGCTTATCCTCTGCCGTAAAGCCGATGGTCTTCCCATCTTGGAGCTCTATATTGTTTTCCAGTACAAAGCCAGTAAGGCTTGCCAGGAAGTTCCTCAGATCGTCCGGTTCAGCGTCAGCGTTCAGCACTTCCATCTCATCCTTGCCAAAAACATCCATGCCATAGGTGTATGCATTCAGGCCGCCTTTGCTCCGATACAGGCCGAACCAAACCCAGTTGAAGATGGGCAGTTCGCCTTCCTGCATCATGTCGGCAAAACTCTCATAGAATCGGGGTTCAAACACCACGCCGCTGGTGTAAACACCAACAGCATATTTTTGCCGGCAACAGGCGGCTGCCAGCTTGGTGTAGAACATGCCCTTCTCCAGAATATTTTCCTCTTTGCCCAGCACCGCCACCATAAGGTGGGCGCGGTGCTCCTTGGCAACTTTCACAGCGTCCTTCCACAAATAGTTATTTTCTGCGTTAGCCTCAGCCTCTCCATTGGGGATGGGCGCAGGCATTAGGCTGACGGCTGCGATCATGTCATCCACCTTGAACACCACTGCATCATCGCGCTGGTCCGCATCCTCCACTACGGCGATGTCCCACTTTTCTTTCATGTCTTGGATGAACTGCCGCTTGTCCCATTCCCCTTCGGACAGGAGGACGAAACCGGCGAAGGAGCCCTTGCGGCTCTGCCCACTTTCGCCCAAGGCCTCTTCCAGAGGTTCTTCCTGCTCCTGTTCTATCTCTCCCATTTTGCTTTCCTCTTTTTTGAGGGGATCATTCATCAGCCGCTTGAGCCGCTCCCGGTAATTGGGGCAGCCGTTGCGGCGGTCAAAGCGCGCGCCGATCTTCTCCGCCCGGCTCCAGAACCACCGGGCCAGGGCGGCGCAGTCATACAGGCCGTTTTCGGGGCAGTCTGTGAAGCCGGGAACAGGGGGCAGCTTGACCTCGGCGTGCTGTGCGCTGTGGGCATGACAGAAGCTGGCCGCCCCCAGATAGAAATAGAACAGCAGCTCCTGATCCCAGAAATTTGCCGTCCAGGGCAGGGCCTTTTTCAGCAGCTTCAACCCGTCCTTCCAATCGCCGGAGGCTCTCTTCATCCGCAGCAGGGTGCCTGCCCTGCGCAGATCCGATGCGGTTTTGATGGGCTGGATCACCATGGCGGCGGAAAAACGCTCCGCCTCCTGGAGATCGTTCCGCTCCAGCGCGTCATCTGTGAGGATGGAGAGGAGCTTCCAGGGCTGCTCCTCGCAGAACTCCTGCTTTTCCAGAAGCTCCTCCACCAGGGCGACAGCCTCCGTCCTGCGGCCCAGGGCCAGCAGGTATTCCGCCATCGCGCCCGTCTCGCACACCGCGCAGTCGGATACATCATCCCGCTCCGCCGCCTGGAACCGGTCCAGATGCTCCTCCAGCGCGGCCAGATCCCCGGTCATCATGGCAAATTCCCCGGCGTGGCACTGCCACAGCCGCTCTCCCAGGCCATAGGTACGGACCTGATCCCGGAACTCCGCCAGCAGGCTTTTGCACTGCTCCAGCGGGATCTGGGGCAGGCGGCGGGCGATGGAGCCGGCCAGCATAGCCACCGAAATGACGGCGTCTCCCAGCTCGCCGGGATTTTCCTGATGGAGCCGCATGAACTCCGCGCACACCGGCAGGGCCTTGGCCGGATCGTCTCCAAATATGTAGGCATAGGCCAGGTCAAAGCGGCCGATCATTTGCTCCGAGGGTTCCTCCAGCCGGTCTGCCACGGCCACAGCCTCCCGGCAGAGCTCCACCCGCTGGGGCGAATGGGGGAGTTCCCGGTACTGCTCCTGCAATTTGCTCAGCTTCTCATAATCCGCCAGCATCTCCAGAAAGCCTTCCTCGCTCGGCTCGTCTTCATCTTGATAACCCATATCCGTTTCCTCCGTTTTCATGATAATCTATATCTGCCATGACAAATAGAAAGTTGCCGTTTTCAAAATTCAATAAAAGCGTCATTGTCATAATAATAAAGAAATGCCTCAAATAACTGCTCAATACTACAATCTTCCACTTGCTGCCTTGCATTGTCCATAACCTGCTGAATATCCTGAATCCCTATACTTAAAGGAAGCCCCATTTCTTTCGCAATTTGAGGAATTTCATCATCTTCTGATTCAACATCATCAGGATCGCAAATGACAGCCTTTGTTTCTAACTCCCATATCAATGTGTCCGGTAAAAATAGGGAATCAGACCAAAGGAGATTTGGGGCATTTATTAAAGCATCTTTTATAGTTGTTATTTGCATATTCTCCATAACCCATATCTCCTAAAACTGGAATTGTTATTTATTGGTGCAATCCAATTTTTGCTCCGTGTATTTTTATAACTTGCCACACGGAATGACCGCGTTTTCATAACAGGCAATGAGTTTATCCAACCACATATCCGAGTAGTTTAGCAATTTGCTGTCCGCAATGAGTCCAAAATCATCTGAAATATACCCTGCTAACTCACCGCAGCCTGATTGCTGATAGACTATCATAAATGCTTTTTCCCGGATGTCTTTGGTATCGTCAATGGTTTTGTCTCTCTTTTGATCTTCAACGGCTTGATAAACCCGCACCCACTCACTGTCAAATGAATCCGTCTCTCTTTTGTCTAAGATCTCATCTACATCTAATTCTGTGTAATGAATGGTACCCAATTTGCTTAGTAGACCGAACATGAAACCCCTTCCTTCCCGCTCAGCTTCTTCGCACCGCCCGCAGCTGCCTCCCGTAATTGGGACAGCCGTTGCGGCGGTCAAACCGCCCGCCGATCTCCTCCGCCCAGTCCCAGAACCACTGGGCCAGGGCGGCGCAGTCATACAGGCCGTTTTCAGGACAGTCTTTGAAGCCAGGAACAGGGGGCAGCTTGATCCCGGCGTGCTGGGCGCTGTGAGCCTGGCAGAAATCCGCCGCCCCCAGATAGAAATAGAACCGCAGCCGCTGGTCCCAGAGATTTTCCGTCCAGGGCAGGCACTTTGCCAGCAGTTTGATCCCGTCCTCTCCCGCGCCGAAGGCCGCCTCCATCCGCAGCAGCGTGCCCGCCCGGCGTAGGTCCGCGGGCCGCTCGACAGGCTGGATGAGCATGGCGGTAGCATAGCGCTCGGCGGCGTCCAGATCCCGGCGGTTCAGGGCGTCCTCCGTCAGGATGGCAAGAAGCGTCCATGGTTCCTCACCGCAGTATTTACCCTGCTTCAGCAGTTCCACCGCAATGTTAATTGCCTCATCCTTCCGGCCCAGGGCCAGCATAAATCTTGCCGTCAGCCCGGCCTCGCACACCTCGCAGTCGGAGGTGTCATCCCGGGGAGCAGCCTGGAAGCGGCTGAGATGGTCCGCCAGTCCCCGCAGATCCCCGGTCATGGCCGCCACCTTTCCCGCATAGGACTGCCACAGGCGCTCGCCCATGCCGTGGGTCCGCACCTGCCGCCGGAACTCTGTGAGCAAGGCGTCGCACTGCTCCAGCGGGATCTGAGGCAGGTCACAGGCCAGGTCGCAGGCCAGACACGCGATATTGACCGCCAGCACCGCCTCCAAGTGGGGGTCCCCGCTGGTGTTTGGCGTCTCCTTCTGCATCTGAAGAAACTCCGCGCACACCGGCAGCGCCTTGGCCGGGTCGCCTGCGGTCGCATAAGCCCAGGCCAGGTCGTATCGGCCGCTGATCTGCTGGGCCCGGGCCTGCTCACGGTCGGCCAGAGCTACAAACTCCTGGCAGAGTCCCAAGCGCCGGGGGGAGGACGGCATTTCACGAAGTTCCTTTTGCATCCGGTCCAAAGTGATCTGTTCCTCTGTCATACTGATTCCTTCTTTCTGTCTCGCTGTCCGGCAGGTCACATTGCTTCAAGGCTGCCTCCAGATCCTGCTCAAAATAATGGCTGCTGTTGCGGCGGTCGAAGCGGCGGCCGATGCTCTCGGCCTGGGTCTGGAACCAGTCTGCCAGCTCCTCCACCGAGTATCGCCCGTCCTCCCGCCACAATGGAAACGCTTGGGGGAGTTCCAGCTTTACCGTCTGCCGCACTCCGGCCAGCCGCCGGAAGAGGACGCAGGCCCCCTTATCGAAGTCATAGACCTTTTTCTGGTCCCACATCCCAATACTCCACTCCAGCCGCTTGGCAAAGAGGGATAGCCCCCGGTCAACATTGGTCATGCCCCAGCAGCGCAGGACGGGCCCAAGGAAGCGCAGGTCGGTCCGGTTGCGGTTGCCCTTTTTATAGAGCTTTTGGGCCAGAGGGACGGCGGTCTCCAGATCGCCCCGGTCCAGAGCGTATTCCAAAGATGCGGCCCAGATATTCTGAAACGAGTTCTCACAGGGGGAGAAGCGGTAAGTCTCCAAAGGCTGGATATACCGCTGGGCCTCCTCCAGCCTGCTGAGGCGGATATACTGCTTAGCGGCCCAGGAATGTTCGCAGGCGTTGCAGTTGCCAAAGTGGTCATCCGGCGGCGTCTGCATGGCAAGTTCTATGTACTCCAGCGCCCGTTCCGGATCGGCGTACTCCCAGCGGCCCATCATCTGCCAAAAATAGGTACGCCGGCCAATGCCATAGCGTCTGGTGAGCTGGTCGTACTGCTCCAGAAGCGCTTCATACTGAGCCATGGGGATCTGGGGCAGGTTCTGCATCACGTCCACGCCCAGCTGGGTGATCATGAGATAGGCGTCAATGAGGTCGCGGTTTCGCTGGATTTCAGGGGGCGCGGCCTCAAAGATGGGGCCGAATTCCGCCGCCACACCGATGCACTTGGGTGGATCGTCCTGAAAATACACCTCTCTGGCATAGCTGAACCGAAAGCCCAGCCGCCAATAGGCGTCCTGGGCCTGATCCGCCAGCCGGATGGCCTCCTCATAGGCGTCGATCCGGGGCTTCCCCTTGGGGAGCTTTTCTATGATCCGGCTCAGCTTCTCGCCGTCAAACACTTCCTGCTGCATCTTTTTCACCTCATACCATCCATGACCACAAAACCTTATCGCTTTGCCAAAGCCACCGCGAGATCGTGTCCAAAACAGTGACTTCCGTTGCGTTCGTCGAAGCGCCTGCTGATGGTCTCTGCCTGCTCACGGAACCAGTTGGCCAGCTCCTTGGTGCTGTACGCTCCATCCTCCCGCCACAGGGGGAAGGCCTGGGGCAGCTCCAGATGTACCGTCTGCTGGTGCTTGGACAGCCGCTGGAAGAGAACGCAGGAGCCCTTATCGAAGTCATAGACCTTTTTCTGGTCCCACAACCCGATACTCCACTCCAGCCGTTTGGCAAACACCTCCAAAGCCCGCTCTGGGTCAGTATAAGCCCAGCAACGCAGAACCGCCCCGATGTAGCTCAGGTCGCTCTTGTCCCGGTTTCCCTTGCGGTAGAGGGCGTTGGCCCGCTTCTCCGCCTCCCTCAGATCCCCGCGGTCCAGCGCATCTTCCAGGTAGGCCAGCCAGTAAAGATGGGGCGTATCCGGGCAGAAGCGCATACGCCCCTGTTCCATGGGCTTGGCATACTCGTCCGCCGCCGCTCGGTTGCCCATCAGTAACTCCATCTGCACGGCGTAGCTGCGCTCGCAGGTCCGGCAGTCGGAGAGCCCATCCCGGCCGGTCTTCCAGAACTTTTGGAAATACTCATACGCCTTTTTCCGGTCCACATACCGCCAGAACCGGGCCATCTGCCACCAGTAGGTGCGCAGGCCGATGTGATAATACTTGACCCAGTGATAAAATTCGGCCATCATCGTCTCCCACTGCTTCATGGGGATCTGGGGCAGGAATACGATGGGGTCAATGCCCATCTGCATGATCATCAGGTGCATTTCAGACGCTCCGTCCGGGGAACGCTCAATAAATGCCTCTGAGTTTTCTTCAAAGAGGGCGCAGAACTCCGCCGCCACCGGGATGGCCTTGGGCGGATCGTCCCGGAAGGTGGCCTCATAACAGTACCTGCACCGGAACATCATCCGCCAGTAGGGATCTCCGGCCTCGTCCGCCTGCCGGATGGCGTTCCAATAAGCGTCCATCTGGGGCTTTCCCTGGGGGAGGCGCTTGATGGCCGCCTCCAGCTCCTCGCCGCGAAACTTCGTCTTTCCCATACGGTCCTCCTCGTTTATTCCGCGGACGTGACCCGAAGGCCGCCGTCCCGCATCCGCTTCACCACATCATTCCGCAGCTCCTCCTGGAAGAAGCCCATGGCGCTGTCCGGGAGGTCGTTCCCCTCCAGCCCCCGCTCAAAGCGGTCCTTCCGGTAAAAGCCGATGGAATAGAGGGTAAAATAGTGGTGGGTCTTACTGCTGCCGCCGTGTGTGGTGGCGATCTTCCGCTCGGAGCCCGTCCGGATCTCCGCGATGTCGCTCAGCCGGATCAGCACGGCATAGGGCGTGCTACCCTCCTGCAGGATATAGTGGGGCGTCAGGATCACCCGGGCCGGGGTGCCCTTGGAGTTGGGTCCCGTCATCTGGTAGGAGACCACTCCCTTGTCATCCTCCAGCGCCGCCAGCATCTCCGTGCCCAGCAGTTCCCGCTCCGTTTCGTCCATGGAAAGCTCCCGGACGCTCTGCTCCAGCTTCTGGGTGTATCGGGCGGGGCTGAGACTGGGCATCAGAATGGCCAGATAAATGCCGCAGATGACCAGGCCGAACACCAGCCCTCCAATGACACCAGTCACCAGCCCCGATACACCGCCGCCATTCAGAAGCCCCATGCCGCCGAGCACAAGGGCGGTGAGCAGCAGGGTCAGGGGAACGACCTTTGTGAGGCTGCTTTTTCGGGTGCGGCTGCAATAGGCGCTGATCCATTCCCTGTCCTTGTTCAGCCAAGCTTGATAAGTAGATGTCATGATAATAGTCCTCTCTTTCTGTATTTGCCGCCGAGCATCTCCCCGGGGTCCTCACTCCTCCGCGAAGGCGCCAGTATCGCATACTGCGTTCTCCATGCGGCGGGGCGTCTGCGCCGTGCGGTCTCCGGGCCGTTGGAACAGCAGCCCGGCAAGCTCCTGATACTCATAGAGATATGTGCCCTCCAAGGTCTCGTCCTGCCGTACCCGCAGGAAGTCCTGGACAAATATGTACTGTGCGCCGCACATAGGGCACCGGAGCCTCCAAATGCGGCAGGCCCGGCGGGCGGTGGGGATCTCCTCCTCCCGTTGGATGGGGACGCAGTTTTCCATAAAGTAGTCCGCGCTGGCGGAGTACCGCCCGTCGCTGTAAACCGGCAGCAGGAACAGCCGGGGCGGCCCCATCTGCTCCATCCGATGCTTACAGGCCCTGCACTTGGGCATTTTCTGTTCCTGCTTTGTCAAAAGAGGCCCAAGCAAAAGCTCCAAAAGGTCGTACAGCATCCCCTTACGCTCCTCTCTGCGCCCTCTGGGCCTGCACGGCCCGTAGGGTCTCGCCCAGCTGGTCCGCCTTGGCGATGGCCTCCATCACCCGGGGGTGCTTCATAGCCAGCTGTCCACCTGAGAGGCGCAGAGTATAAATCTTCACCTTTTTGCCGTCCAGCCGGAACTGGCAGCTCACCAGGGCCGTGCCCCGCAGCTGCTGCCCGTCGTTGGTGCGGATGTCGGTGATCTGGGCCGGGTCGACCATTTGCAGTTGGGCGGGGTTGTTCTTCCACACCACGCCGATGTGTCCGCCCTCGGTATCCAAGTAGAGCACACAGTTGTGGGATGTAAATTTGTAGTTGATGTTGGGAAAGTCCCGCTCCAGCACCGCCGCCCGCTTCTCCATCCGTTTTTTCATCCAGATGGGCACACAGAGGGGGATGCTTATAATCAGAAGCACAAGCAGCAAGGCCAGAACATCCAGGACCCGGTCGCTCACATCCGCGTGGACACTGAACATAAACAGAGCCGGAACCAGCAGGATGGGAGGGACATACCAGGCCAGGACATAGAGCAGATTTGTTTTCTTCATATCCGTCGTTTCCTGATTCGTTTGGCTGTTGGGACGAACGGCGGACGTGGCTTCCTCCACGCTTTTCTGCACATCCTGTACGCTGTTTTGAAAATTAGCGGTCGCATCATACCACCCATTAAAATTCTCGTACAGACACCCCTGTTCATAGCAGGCGAGAAACATAGACACACCCAGCTCTGTGGGGAATGCCTTTGTCAGTGCCTTCCACTGTCCATGGTGCTTCAGAATGATCGTGACCGCGCAATTTCCTTCCGGTGCATCCAAGGTGCGAATGCTGATCCTGCATTGCTCTGTTTCGAGCAGCAAAAACGGCCAGTCACCGGCCCGAAACCGGTCGATCATCCGCTGGAGATCGGCATCACTTGCCGCCTCGTTGACAAAGGCGGTCTTTTGGTCTGGTCCCGCTGCCCCGACCTTCCTTATCTGCGGGTTCGTTTTCCTCATCACATTCATCTCCTATTGGAAAAGTTATTTTGAAAGCCCCAGACTGTCCGCGGCGTTTTGCGGGACCGGGCGCAGCTGTCCGTCCTGAAACAGCAGATAGGGGGTCCCGGTCCGGGGGTGGCAGAAGCCGCGCAGCAGTCGGCTCGGCCAGCTGGCATCCTCCGGACGATAGATATCAATGCGAAACTCCAGCGCTTCCGGAGACTGGTCCGCGGCAAACGCGCGCTGGAACTCGGCCCAGGAGAGCCCATCCGTCTGAGACATGGGGGACAGCGCATCCAGCAGAGGCCTGAGCCGTGGGTCATCCTCCGTCACGGAAAGGATCTGCGGCAGGGACGGCGAGAGGTGCAGGGCGTCGGTCAGCTCTGTGGGACAAGGCCGGAGCGCCCCATCCAGGCACCTTAGATAAGGCGCTCCCGTCCGGGCGCTGAAATAGAAGCCGATATGGGCGGTCAGCCCCGGGATCTCCCGGTGGGGCAGCTCCAGCCAGCGCCACAGCCGGTGGCTTTCCAGTTCCAGCGCCCGAGCCTCCGCCTGGGCGTCCTCATAGGTGAGGGAACCCTCCTGCTCTGTACTCCCATACAGCGTCAGCAGCTGGGTGAGCCGCGCATCTGTGAGGGCCTCGCAGGAGATAGCTTCCTCCGTCAGGGGGCCGGACAGCCCTTCCAACAGATCCTCCCGGAACCAAACCTCATAGGACAGCGGGCCGAAGGAAAAGCCGTCCCCGCGTCCATAGAGAAGCCGCCGCTCCGTCCCGTTGGCAAAAACCAGATAGGTCTCCTGACCGCCGCGCTCCCCGGCGCTGGCGATCTGCTCTGTAACAGACTGCTCATATATCCACCGGTGGATCCCATCCCCAACGGATACCAGCGCCTCGTCCTTTCGGTAGCGCGCGCCGTCCACGGTCAGGATACCGGCCTCCAGGTCCCATTCGGCCCGGGGCTCCTGCCCGCTGTCCCGGCAGCCAACCAACAGGAGCAGAAAGACCAGAAGGACGGAACAAATAAAAATCGTTTGTTTTTTCATAAAAATCTTTTTATATTTCGTACTTATGTAGCATGAAATCTTCTTTTCCGAATTTTCTAAAGGAGGATCTGCTGTTCAAAAAGTCTCGTTGCTGTTTAACTCTGTCCAAAACCATTTGCTGTGCGTTCTCTCTTGAAGTTATATTGGGGACCATGGAGCCCAAACAATATTGGTACAATTTTTCATGCCAATCAATATAACAGCCGTCAATATAGAATGAATTTTTTAAGGCAGTCAAAAATGATCCAAATGAGGTTTTTCCATCTTCGTAATCACCTTTCAAAAAGCACAGCATTGCTAAATGATAATTTTCCCAAAAGCGGCGGTTTTCTGGCGTGTTGAATACCTGCTGTGTAAGACATCGTTTTGCATAGCTCATATCTCTGAAGTTACGATATTCTATTACTTTCTGTAAACCAATTTCTGAATATCGTTCCATTTCCGTTTGAAAAACCGCATCGTTTCCATCATATTCAAAGAAATCTTCTATACTGCTGTTTCCATAGGAATAGGAAAAGCTTGTACTGGGACCTCCGCTGTCATATTTCCACAAAAAATCAATTCCGACACCTAAGCGGGCACTTTGACTCCAGTTACTTGATCCAAATGAAACAAAAACAACAAAATATCCATTATCGTCTACCCATGTTCTTGAAGTCCCTTTCCGAAAAAGACCATGGGGAGATAATACTTTCTTTGCGGCTGCGTTTATAAGCTTATCATGCTGCCTCAATGTTTATTGGCCTCCCTATCTGACACGCCGTTCCAGTCTCAAAACTTTCCTCTGCTTCCACTCTATCATCTATTCCGGCCTGTCCCTTGACGCGGCGCTCCGGTCAGCCAAAGGAAGCCGGAAACAACAGATCTTAGAACAGCAGACGGAAGCCCTGTGTCATATTCTCCCAGGTCTGCACATCGGCTGTGTACACGCCGCCGATCAAGAGGATGAACAGGAGCGCGCCTCCGATAAAAAGCAAAATCCTGATCTTGGACGCCCGCTCAGCGTATGTATGATCCTGAGCGCGAAGCAGATCCCGGACCAGCAGGCCGCCGCCGGTCAGCATCACCAGAATGCCGCCGTACATCATCACATAAAACAGGAGATTGGGCCAGAACAGAAGCGCGCCATAGGCGTCCGCTGGGAATTGGAGCGCTTCCAGCAGCTCCGCCTTCTCCCGGAAATGCTCCGCCATAACGATGGAGGCCAGGAGGCCCAGGGCCGCGGCGAGGCTGCAAAAGAAGGCGGGAAGGCCGCTCATGGTCTTTTTCAGCGCCTGCTTGACGGCACGGTCCCGCTGGGACTGCTCCTCAGAGGTATCTTTGACTGCCTGCATCCTGGACTTTAAAGACAGGATCTTCCGCTCGATCTCCTCCGCCTGGGCCTGACTCACCTCCAGAGAATAGGTCACAGTATGTAAAATGGTTCCCTCCGGGCTCAAAATGTCCAGCTGATTTTTTGCCCTGCCATTTTGGCCGATGCTGACGCCCCCGATCTCCGGGTAGGGGATACAGGCAAAGCCCTGCTTGCGCCGGGACTGAAGCTGATAGACCAGGAGGAAATCGCTGGTAAAATACAGATCATTGATCCGGTCCCCGGTTTGCAGATCCTGGTCCAGCCGATCCCTCACCAAGCTGGGGAGGGCGCGCAGACGGCGGCTCGCCCGCTTAACCTGGATGACATAGCGGATCACGCCCACCGCAAGCAAAGACCCGTGCAGAGCGCCGAATCCCAGGCAGATCCACCCCAAAACACGCGCCACCAGCTCGTCCCCACCGCTCAGTAGGCCATGGAGCTGGTACAAAAAGGCGCTCAGAAAGAGCCCAAACACCGCGACTCGCACCAAGGGATAGAAACATAGTTTTTGATAGGCTGTTTTGACCACCCTGATCCCTCATTTCTCTGTTGTTTGACCGCTCCCGGTCTGGGATTTCGCACATAGAATTACCGTTGGCCGGACCTCTGCTGTCTGTCGGGGTGACAAGGGGATCTGCTCGATAAACTGGAAGCTGTCGGATCGAATTTTAGTCTAATTCAGCCCGACTAAATAAGTCTAAAATAAAAGGCTTATCCTCACAGGCTTTTTTGAAACGAAGCATAAAATCTGCCAGCACATCTTTATCTTTTGAATAGACACAGAACATGCTGCCCTCTGGGTCGAAACCTATTTTTTCTTGCAAATCCGAACACTGTTCGTCCAAAAACACTTGTGCTAAACTTCCCCAATCATAACCGCTTCCTTCAAAGCCTTCATCTTCACGAGTATCAAAAATCTCTTGCAGATACTCTCCCACATTTAGGCAGACAGAAGCACTTTCTTCATGCTCGACCCAGAAAAACGGTGCAATTTCTTTTTCAAATTCTTTTGTAATTTTCATATCTTTGAACTCCTTCCAAATTTCAGTTTGTCATTCCCGCCTGAAACAGCAGACATTCCTCCTCAGGCCGGGGTGGAAGTGCAGTTTTGGCGGCTCCGGCGCTCCGCCCCCCGAATTATGGGGTCATAGGCGGAACACACAGGTCCTCCCGGTATTCGCTCCGCTCGGCCAGGGCGTCAAAGTCCATACCGGAGATGACCGCCTGGCACCGCTCCCGGTCCTCGCTCTGGTCAGAGAGGGCGGGCACGCCCTCGTCTGTCAGACCGGCGTCATAGCCAAAGGACCAGATGCTGCGCTCGGCCTGCAAGCTGGTGGAGTCCTCATAAGAGAAATAGGAGATGGACACATTATGCCTGCGGTCCTCCTGCCAACTCATGCCGAATCCGTCGTAGCTTCCGTCCTCGTCCATATAGAAGTATAACTCAGCGAACCGGATCTCCCGTCCATCCGCCAGCTCTATGTCAGGGTATGCCGCTTTCAGCAAATAAGGCGGCGAGGACATGGGGATGTATTGGTAGGTCAGCTCTGGGTCATCTCGTTCCAACAGTTGTCGGACGATACTCCATCGTTCTTCCGCATATGCTTCAAACCCAAGATCCTCCCACGCCATATCCCGGTAAGTAATGTGGTCGTTGTCATAGTAGCTGCAATAAAGGCGGCCTTTGTGCCAGAGATAATCTTCACCAGATCCTTCTGCCGCAAACACCATGTATTCCTCTGTCTTATAGACATCATAATCGAAATCGCTCACATCTTCGCTGAGGATAAACGGCCGAATCTGGATAATGTATCCGCTCTGATCCATAAATTCCTGCTGTGCCATATCAGCGGAGAGCTTCTCATAGACTGCCTGGGCCTGTTCGGCGGGGTAAGTCTTTTCCCCAAACGGCTCCTGTCCTGGCAGCGCAATGCAGCCAGACAGCAGGCAGGCCAGTCCCACTGCCCACGCCGGAGCAGCAAACAAAAGCAGCCGCTTTTTCGTTGTATTTCGGTACATCTCATTTTCTCCCTTCTCTGGTTTGGCGGATCCGGCAGAGGAGAACCTTTTTCAGTGCCACACGATGTTTCCCAGATGTTCCCTGAATTCTTCCAGATGCCGCTTGTCCGGCGCGCCCGCATGGACGTCCCCATAAAAGCCGTTGCTTCGAATCCATGCGATCAGCTTGTCCTCTGAGTACATCACCGCGATGCCGTACACCTCAAACTCTGACAAGAGATGGTACTTGTCGTTGCAAAACGCTTCCAGTTCCTTTGCGATGTTAAGCGCTGTCACGAACTCGCCCTTGCATCGCCCCTTTTTTACTGCCGGCTTAGCCTCCAGCGCAATGGTGATCATCCGCCCAACGCAAAATTGATAAAAGCTGACGTCGCCTTTTTCGATGCTCCATTCCTTTTTATAGTACTGAGCCAAACGGCCGCTGGCGATGTCGTAACCGGCAATGGGGGTCCGTTTCTTTTGAAAGAAAACAAGCTGTCCTTCCGCTATGTAGAGCTCGTCCAGGGTCAAAAAGCGCTCCGCGCTTGAAAAATATTCTGCCTGGTTATGGAGCGCGGTATAGATCAGCTTGAATTCCCGTGGGAGCTTCGTCCGAAGTCTTTTTTCAGCAGGGGAAAAATCGACCTCCTGCTCGGTGTTCAGATCCATAAACAGGCTCATTTTGGAAAGTATAGCCTGTAAATCCGCGTATTCCGGTTCAAGCAGGCTGTGGTTTTCCCAGAACCGGCAGACAGCCCTGTCTTTCCCGCTGAAATGCTCTGCCAGCTCCGGCGTCAGATCTTCAGGCCGGACATACCCGCTCCCGGCAGTCTGGTCCTCGTCATAAGTACCATAGTAGAGTTTTCTTCTATAATAATAGAAGCCTTCCTTTGTCCTCATCTGTTCACCATCATTCTCCCTCTTTCATTAAGTCTTGCAATAACGCCATTTCACGTAATGTCAGGGTAACGCCTTTTCCGTACTTCGTGTGTTCTTGATTCCAAGTCCTAATATCATAAACAGGTTCTCTATGATTCCAAGCTATAAAATTAAGTTCTTTTGTATATCCGTTATTTATATCAGACAGTTTACCTATATGTTTAACTATTTCAAATTTATTTTCCATAATTATTTTACGCTCCAAAGGGTATTCCGAGTCCTTGCTCTGCTTAACTTCTCGGCAAACTGGAATTTTTATTTTACATACGAGTTTTTGCTTACCGGATATAATTCAGTTTCCCAATACGCAAATGCCGGAACAACAACATAATCTTGATCGAAATAGGCTCTTATGTATTGTGCTGCACGAAATTCCGCTTGCTTGTAGTTTGTAACATTTCCGTTTTTATCTATTTCCAGAGTGTTCATAAATATAGCAAATGCCTGTTCCGCAAAACTGCTTTCCTCTTTCAAAATTTCTCCAACGTAATCGATTCCCTCCAACAAAGGGTATCCTATCGTTCCATGTGCAAACCAGTACGAAAATTGCCTAACGGCTCCGCAGACATACTTGCTCACTTTCATCTATTTACTTCCTCCAATTTCCGATTTATCGCAGCCGACTCTATCGCACGATTTATGGTATCTTCCTTTTCCGGCTATCAAATTCCCGCTGTATGCTCCAACAGGGCCAGCAAGGCCTGGTTCATGGTCTTGAGCTCGCCGCCCCGGAGGGGGTGGCCCCCCGCCAGCAGGGCCTGCACATACAGCACCCGCGCCATGCTTTCCAGCAGTTCCGGATCAGCCGTTGTGACCAGCCGGCGGACGATGGGGCTGTTCAGGTTGAGATAGAGGGTGGCCAGGGGCCGCTCCTCCACGCCGGAGAGCATGGAGGCCAGCGCCCCGGAGAAGATACCGCTGCTGTTCTCCTGGGCGGTCTGGAGCTGGCGCAGGAACTGCACCTCGTCGCTCATGGCATACAGCACAGGCAGATCGGCGGGCAGGAAGCGGCGGAGCTTGGCCTGACACTCAAAGGGGAACAGGGCCTCATCTGCCGCCCGGAGCAGCCGCTCCCCCCGCTGACGTTCGGCGGCGGTGACGTCCTCCAGGGTGTCGAACATCTCCTCCTCATGGAGGGGCTGGAAGGGCAGGCCGAAGCGCTCCGCCATAGCCTGGATCAGCTCCTGATCGCTGGCATAGCCGGTGCAGATGAGCAGCCGCCCCTGGGCCATGAAGATGGGCTTGAGCTGCTTGAACTTGGGGACGCTGTGGACCCAGACAGCCTCGCCCGCCCGTTTCAGGGCCGCGCCGGTCATGACACCCTCGCTGGTCTCAAAGTTGAGGTAGTCGATGAACAGCCGGAACAGCTCCTCGTCCCAGACCGCCATGGCCTTGATGGCCTCCGCGTGGACGGACACGATGCCCCTCAGCCGGTCCGGGTCCTCCTCCGCCAGCTGGGCCAGGTGGCGGCGCACCGCGGCGGCAAACTCCTCCCGGGCCTCGGACAGCGCCCTGTCCTCATAAAAATCCTCCCGGGAGGCGGTGGGCCGCAGGCCCCGGGTGTTGAGAAAGCACTGCAAAAAGAAGGCCCAGGGTGGCAGCAGGGTATCCCCCCGCTCGGTCAGGAGCATCTGCTTGAGGTAGATGCGGTGCCTGCCCTTGGCGGAGGGGGCGGTGCGGTAGGGGAGGACGTAGGCTACGCCGCTGATGTGGGGCGTCTGGATGGGGATGGCCTCCAGAAAATCCTCCTCAAAGAGCCACTCGCCAAAGGAGAGCAGCTGGCTGCGGCTGACGCCGGAAAAGTCGGCGGGGATGCTGTTGAGCCGCTCCGGGTCGCCGGACAGATAGACCGGGACAGGCAGGGCCAGCCCGTAATAGCGCACCAGTTCGGCCACCTTCCGGGGCTGGAAGTAGTGCTCCATGCCGTGCTTGGCGGTCAGGATCACCGCCGTGCCCACCGGACACTCCTCCAGCGGCTCCAGGGTATAGGTGCCATCCGGCAGACCTGTCCACACATGGGCCTCGCCGCCCGCCGCCGGCCGGGTGTGGACCACGATGGAGTCCGACACCATGAAGCAGGAGAGCAGGCCGATGCCGAACCGGCCGATGTAGTCCTCGGGGATCTGGCCGTTGACCAGCTCCGTCTTGGAGGACTGACCGATCACCGCCAGAAAGCGGTGGATGCCCTCCTCGCTGAGCCCCGCGCCGTTGTCCCGGAAGATCAGGCGGCGGCCCGGCTCCACGGTGATGGTAAGTTTCCCTCTGTTCCAATCTGGCTGTGACTTCTGCCGCAGGGTGACGGCGTCCACGCCGTTTTGCAGCAGCTCCCGGAGGAACACATCCGGGCTTTTGTACAGGTGGTTGGACAGCACGTCCAGCATCCCGCCCAAATTTACTTGAAAATGATAGGTGTCGCTCATCGTTCTATCTCCCTTTTCGTCCTGTTCTGTGTTGCGATCAATGGAAAGCCACTGAATCATAAGAGGTATTAACAATCCTTACAATCGACCTCTATGTAATCAGAATAAAAGCACAGTCCATTCTTTTTCGCTTCCTTGATCAGTCCCATTGACCAAATATCCATGCAGAGAAAATGATCTACATCAAACCGCCTGATTTCTTTGATTCTTTTTATCAATGCGTTTTCAAATTGTTCGGAATTTTTCAGACTGATTGCGTTTAGCATTTCGTCAATCGGATCATCAGCCGCTTGCTCAACTGGTTTATGTAACAGCATTTGAACCAGATTTGAATCAGGGCTGGTCACTTTAGGAATCACATCATAGTTGGAAACAAAAAGTGCTGCACAGCCATAATATATGGATTTAAGATGGCCTTCAATATACCTTTTTGTAGCTGCCGGTGCATCTTTTCCTTCTTGTAATCGCTGAACAGCAAGTGCAAATTCGTCAAGTTGTTTTGACACGCATATATAGCATTCCTGCTGCCTGCCCTGTATGAATTCATTTCTGGCAATCCTTGAGAAGCATAATGAAAGCAACAAGTGGTATTTTACTTCATTGATTTTCCCATTCAAATAATCGTTGTTCAGGGATTCAAGTTCTTCATAATCATAGTGCATTCCTTGGAGGATCATATCCCTCCGCTTATCCCATTTAGCGGTTTTATAATCAGGAAATTTCTTCATTTTATCACCTTCCAAAACTCCGCTTTATTGACGTTTTGAAAAACAGGAAATCACGAATTGGACAAACCGGACGCAAAGGTATCCGATCCCCGTGATCCCCCAGGCCAGGACCAGATAGGATACCACTCCAAACGCCAGGATGATGAGGTCCAGCTCCTCCTGCCACGGCTCCAGGCGGCAATAGACCGGAAAACTGAGGAGAAGGCCCACGAGATTCATGGCAATCCACAGCTGCCACCGCTCCAGGCCCAGCCGGCGCTGAAACAGGCTCCCGGCGATCCAGAAGTACCCGATGACGGCCAGCGCAAAGCCGCGTATGATGGCGTCGGTGTCGATCCTGCTGTCCAAAATGGAAAAGCATACTTGAAACAGCCCGATATAAAGGAGCACCGAGACCAGCAGGGCCATTGCCTGCTTCATATACACTGTGAGCTTCCGCTTTGGGGATGGCTGATTGAACTCTGACATGATCCTCTTCTCCACATCTGTCTCTTGTCCATTGTTTTCTGCTTCATTCCACTTCATAACAAATGCCCATGCATTGTTGACGCGCCTATGGATCAAGCCAATAGGTCGCGGTCAACTGATACCAATTTTCTTTGATCTCCAGCATTGTAGGACTACAATACATATTGGACATCTG
>NZ_JH417690.1:3514-4033 GCF_000239295.1 Flavonifractor plautii ATCC 29863 | reverse complement strand
ATGACCAAAGAAACCTATTTCGAGGAACTGTCCTACGCCCTGCGGCGGCGGGAGCTGCTGCCCCGGCCGGTGGAGGAGGACGGCCTGCTCCCGGTGGAGTGGAACGGCTGCATCCTGTGCCGGGTCACGGAGAGCGGCGCCGTCCGGTATGACCCCACCTGGGTGGACACCAGCAGGGCAAAGGCCGCCCTGGCCCAGGTCACGGAGGCGGCGGGGACAGTGATGGAGTACATGACGATTCTGGAGAATGCCGCACCTCTGAAGGCGGATGGCCTGGCGGACGGTTACCGGGTGCTGGCAGAGTTCAACGGCACAGTGCTAGCCGGGACAGAGACGCGGCTGGGGGCCCAGTTCGTCACGTGGGCCCGGGACTATGACCGGAGCGGGGTCAACAACGGCCACTACTACATGGAGGACTATCAGGGCGCCAGGGAGGACTTCGCTCTCCGCTCCGGGCTGGTGGCCAGGGAACGGGTCTTTGACCGGGAGCAGCTGGAGGGGCTGCGCCAGGCGGTGCAG
>NZ_JH417690.1:2086-3504 GCF_000239295.1 Flavonifractor plautii ATCC 29863 | reverse complement strand
ACAACGGCCACTACTACATGGAGGACTATCAGGGAGCCAAGGAGGACTTCGCCCTCCGCTCCGGCCTGGTGGCCAGGGAGCGGGTCTTTGACCAGGAGCAGCTGGAGGGGCTGCGCCAGGCGGTGCAGGGCTTCCTCTATGGAGAGGGCCCCGCCTCCTACCAGCAGGAGTTCCAATGCCGGCGCCTCCTGGATCAGATCACAGCCCAGCTGCCGGAAAGAACCCAGGATCAGATGCAGAGCGAAAGTCAGAAGCTTGGACAGTCCATATGAGGGCGGCGCCAAATCAGGCGCCGCTTTTTTCTATACAGAAATTGTTGGTATCGCTTGGTTTGCGGCATTTTTTTCGTTACGTATGGTGATAGCTTTATCCCGCAAAAGCGGGTATTGTTGTGGTCAGAAGCCCACCAAAAAATAACGAGGAGGACACACGTATGAAACAGATTGAGAAGCATCCCGCGCCGGAGAAGCTGCTTCAGCAGATAACTGAGGAGGCAATCAATGCCCTGGCGCTGGGCGGGCCGGACAAGATCGGGGATGAGGCTCCCATGGAGGCAGGCGTGAAGCTGATTGCCAAAGCCTGGGGAGTGCCCCGGGAGAGCCTGCAGGCCAGCCTGGAGCTGATTGAAAGAGAACGGCAGCTTCTGCGCAGCGGGAGCAGCGAGGACGCTCTGCCCAACAGCGAACTGCTGAAGCCTTACGACGGCAAGATGATTGCCGAACTGCTCTGGGGCCTGTTTGAGACGACGGCCAGGCTGGAGGAGGCCCAAGACCGGGCGGCGATGCACAAGCTGGCCCTTCTCATGGCGGAAAGCCTGAACCTGGATAGTTGGATCGCAGAGTGCGGGCTATCCAAGCCCTAAGACGGAAGCATACAGGAGGGGCTGTCCTTGGACAGCCCCTCGCCCTTGCGACAGAGAAGGACCGTTTACTTCCGCTGGAGTGGAAAGGCCGCTCTGACCCAGGGCGAGGCTAACTGCCGGCGGCAGCGCAATATCTAATAGAAAGTAGGGAGCAAATCTTGAACCGTCCATGTGAGGGCAGCGCCAAATCAGGCGCCGCCTTTTTCTATGCCCAGATTTTATTTCATTTCTGCGCCCACAAGTCGTACGCCCCGGAGCACCCGGCGGAACCGCCGCCCAGGCCGGTATGCACCCGCTCCCCCCTCTGCGAGGGCTGCCCCTACCCCGCCAACGGCTTCCTCTGCTGGGGGAAGGATGGGAAGTGCCTGCGCTCGGAGATGCGGCGGCTCAATGCCCCGGACAGGCAGGTGGCACAAGAAGTGAAGGAGGAGTGATTTCGCGGTGAAACCAAATAGCAACTGCTTTTCCCTGCGGCCGGCCACCCGTGAGGAGGCCAGCTTATTCTACTCAGATGACCAGACAGACAGATCATTGGGTACAGTGGGCCATGTCCGGA
>NZ_JH417690.1:1683-2076 GCF_000239295.1 Flavonifractor plautii ATCC 29863 | reverse complement strand
AAATAGCAACTGCTTTTCCCTGCGGCCGGCCACCTGTAAGGAGGCCAGCTTATTCTACTTAGATGACCAGGCGGACAGATCATTGGGTACAGTGGGCCATGTCCGGATGGACTTTGGCTCCAGCGGCAAGGGGTTTTACCATACCTGGTGGCCTCACAATGGGGACCGGTTCAACACGCCGGAGTTCAAGGAGGCCCTGCAGCAGTTTGTGGACGCCGTGCGGGAGGATGGGCCGTTGAAGGATCTGCCCTCTATGGGCCAATTCTGCCGGCAGAACGGCGGGGCCATCACGGAGGACGGTCGGAGCTATGGGTATCTGGCGGAGATGGGCGACTACCGCTTCTGCCTCCGGTGTACCCCCAGCCCCGGGGAATACCAGTGCTATCTTTACTG
>NZ_JH417690.1:896-1673 GCF_000239295.1 Flavonifractor plautii ATCC 29863 | reverse complement strand
ACACGCCGGAGTTCAAGGAGGCCCTGCAGCAGTTCGTGGACGCTATGCGGACGGACGGGCCGCTGAGGGACCTGCCCTCTATGGACAGATTCTGCCGCCAGAACGGCGGGGCTATCACGGAGGACGGCCTGAGCTATGGGTATCTGGCAGAGATGGGCAGCTACCGCTTCTGCCTTCGCTGTACCACCAGCCCCGGGGAATACCAGTGCTATCTTTACTGCTATGACCTGCGCCAGCAGACACTGGACAGGCCGGTGGGCCGGGTGTCCTTTGCCAACGGCGAACACATGGAGTTTACAGCCCCGCAGGATTACCTCCGGACCATCCGGGAGGAGCTGCCCACAAAGGATGGGACCGGCTTCCTCTTTGAGACCCTGACGGATGCCCCGGCGGTGCGCAAGGCGGTGGACGATATGGTCTATGACCTGTATGGGGAGGAGAACCCCAGGCCGCTGGAGGATTACGTGTCTCGCCAGGGGCCGGAGATGGGAGGGCAGCAGATGTGACCACACAGAACAGACAGCCGGTGCTGCGCTGTGTCCTGAGCAACGCGGCGCACCCGGAGTATGGCCAAGTGACCATCCCCTTCCCCATCCCCGTCATGGAATATGAGCGCACCCTGGAACTTCTAGCCGCTATGGAGCTGGGAGCCCGCCTGAAACGGGACTGCCGGGTGGACGAGCTGGAGAGCGGCTTCCCCATCCTTAAACGCCTGGAGAAGGTGGGCGCCAATCTGGACGAGCTGGACTACCTGGCCCGGCGGCTGGACAGCTTTGA
>NZ_JH417690.1:239-731 GCF_000239295.1 Flavonifractor plautii ATCC 29863 | reverse complement strand
TTATCAATCTTACCTTCTGCTGCCAGCAGGCCACGGTAATTACAAGCTTCTCAGATCTAGAGGACATCGGAAAGGCGCACATCCTAACGCTCCATGGTGGCCACATGCCCGTGGACGAGTTGGAACAGGTAGACGGCAGGGCAGAGGCCCTGAAGTTGATCCTCAACGAGCACGGTACCGTAACCCCCTATGGGGTGGTCTATGATAACGGTATGGAGCTGGAACAGCTCTACACGGAGGGCGGTCCCTTCCCGGACTATCTTGACCGGGAGTTCGTCATACTCCTGGAGGCATCCTCCGGCGAGGGGCAGAGCACTCTGCTGATCCTGCCGGACAGCCCGGCCAGGCTGGAACGTCTCCTGTGCCGCACCGGTATACGGGACAGCCCCCAGGTACACTCCAGGGTAGCGGACAGCACCCTGCCCGACGAGGTCATCCGCAGCATTCCGGCGGAGCGCCTGTCCATCAATGGCCTCAACCGGCTGTGCCGGG
>NZ_JH417690.1:0-229 GCF_000239295.1 Flavonifractor plautii ATCC 29863 | reverse complement strand
GGGCGGCGGAGCGGATTGCACCGGAGGATTTGAAGACCCTGGTACAACTGCTGACCGACAAAAATCAGCCTAGCCAGGGGCCATCCCTGGGCGGGCTATCCATGTGAACCGAGGGGAGAGAATATGCAGAAAACAGAATTTATCCGGCAGATCAATGAGCTGGTTCCCAGGCCGGACCCTGTCACCACCGAGGCACTGTACCGCTTTGACCGGGAGTGTGCGGAGACGG
>NZ_JH417689.1 GCF_000239295.1 Flavonifractor plautii ATCC 29863 | reverse complement strand
GCGCCTGCAAACGCAGGCGCGCCCCCTCTGTTTATACAGGATGCGCTCAGCACAGCTTGGCGCCGGCGGGGATAGCGTCGTCCACCATAACCAGGTGGAGCTTCTCCTCCCCGTGCTCGGTGTGGACGGCGGAGAGCAGCATGCCGCAGCTCTCCTGCCCCATCATCTTGCGGGGGGGAAGGTTGATAATGGCTACCAGGGTCTTGCCCACCAGTTCCTCCGGCTTGTAGTACATGGCGATGCCGGAGAGGATCTGGCGGTCAGTCCCGGAACCGTCGTCCAGGATGAACCTGAGGAGCTTGGCGCTCTTTTTCACGCTCTCACACGCCTTGACCTTCACGGCCCGGAA
This sequence comes from Flavonifractor plautii ATCC 29863, assembly GCF_000239295.1. Taxonomy (GTDB): domain Bacteria; phylum Bacillota; class Clostridia; order Oscillospirales; family Oscillospiraceae; genus Flavonifractor; species Flavonifractor plautii. Next base: position 6,009 of record NZ_JH417689.1, on the reverse strand, counting down.
GTCGCTCTTGCAGAAGGTGTCGAAGTCCACGCTCTCCTGGGCGAAGGGCTCCACCTCCACGGCGGGGAGGGCGGCCCTGCGGGCCTCGGCCTGCAGCTCGTCCAGGGCGGCCAGCTCCTTCTCCACGTCGATGCGGGGGAACAGGTTCTCCCCCTTGCTCACCGCCGCGCCGGCGGGGAGCAGGCCCCACGCTCCGGCGGACTCCCAGGTGCGCGCGCCTTCGTCTACGCCGAGCTGGGCGAAGATCTTTCCGCAGGTCTCGGGCATAAAGGGGGTGAGCAGTACGGCGGAAAGGCGCACGCACTCCAGCAGATTGTAGAGCACGTGGGCCAGGCGGGGCTTCTGGGCCTCGTCCTTGGCCAGTGCCCAGGGCTTGTTCTCGTCGATATACTTGTTGGCCCGGCCGATGAGCTTGAACACCTCCACCAGGGCGTCCTGGAAGGCGTAGTGCTCCATCTGCGCCTCGTAGCGGCCCCGCAGGCCGGCGGCCAGGGCGATGAGCTCCACGTCGTACTTCCGGGGGTCGTCCTCCGGGAAGTCCATGGAGAGGTTCACCTCGCCCTGGGCCTGGGTCAGCATGGCGGCCAGCTCCGCCTCGTCCCCGGTGGCGCCGCAGCCCTCCGGCAGGCGCTCGCCGAAGTACTTGCCCACCATGGCGGTGGTGCGGCTGACCAGGTTGCCCAGGTCGTTGGCCAGGTCGGTGTTGATGCGGCCGATGAGGGCCTCGTTGGAGAAGTTGCCGTCGGTGCCGAAGGGGAACTCCCGCAGCAGGAAATAGCGCAGGGCGTCCACCCCGTAGCGCTCGGCCAGCAGGTAGGGGTCCACCACGTTACCCTTGGACTTGCTCATCTTGCCGCCGTCCAGCAGCAGCCAGCCGTGGCCGTACACCTTCTTGGGCAGGGGCAGGCCCAGGGCCATGAGGATGGCGGGCCAGATGATGGCGTGGAAGCGCACGATCTCCTTGCCCACAAAGTGCACGTCGGCGGGCCAGAACTTCTCAAAGTCGTGGTAGCGGCCGTTGCCGTAGCCCAGGGCGTTGATGTAGTTGGACAGGGCGTCGATCCACACATACACCACGTGGCCGGGGTCGAAGTCCACCGGCACGCCCCAGGAGAAGGAGGTGCGGGAGACGCACAGATCCTCCAGGCCGGGCTTGATAAAGTTGTTCACCATCTCATTGACCCGGCTGCGGGGCTCCAGGAAGTCGGTGTCCTCCAGCAGATGCCGGATGCGGTCGGCGTACTTGGACAGGCGGAAGAAGTAGGCCTCCTCCTCGGCATCCACCACGTCCCGACCGCAGTCGGGGCACTTGCCGTCCTTGAGCTGGGTCTCCGTCCAGAAGGATTCGCAGGGCTTGCAATACTTGCCCACGTATTTGCCCTTGTAGATGTCCCCCTGCTCATAGAGCTGCTTGAAGATCTTCTGCACGGACTCCACGTGGTAATCGTCGGTGGTGCGGATGAACCGGTCGTTGGAGATGTTCATCAGCTTCCACAGGTCGAGCACGCCCCGGGGGCCCTCCACGATGTGGTCGACAAACTCCTTGGGGGATACGCCGGCCTCCTTGGCCTTGTCCTCGATCTTCTGGCCGTGCTCGTCGGTGCCGGTGAGGAACATGACCTCACAGCCCCGCAGGCGCTTGTAGCGGGCCATGGCGTCGGTGGCCACGGTGCAGTAGGTGTGGCCGATGTGCAGCTTGTCCGAGGGGTAGTAGATCGGGGTGGTGATATAGAATTTCTCAGGATTCATCGGGCGTTCCCTCCGTTGTATCGTTTTCGGCCCGGGCCAGGAGCTCCGGCCGGCCGGCATTGTACAGAAGCGTCACCGTGGACGAGAGCAAATAGAGGATGGCGAAGCCATAGAGCAGCGTCGTGGCCAGATCGTGCTGGTCGGCCAGGGTGGTCAGGCAGAAGTAGATCCCCAGCAGGGAGAACAGCCCAGCCCAGAACACCCGGCCCCGCTCAAAGGAGAAGCCGGCGTGGAAGTAGAGCCCCAGCAGGGAGGCGATGATGGCGAAAAGCTCATACACATAGTCCAACTGCACCGGATCTCCGGCCCGCACCTGGTAGGCGGCGATCAGCCACACGCAGCAGGTGTAGGCGGGCATCAGCAGGGTGAAGCTGTACTTGCCCCTGTCCAGGCCCTTGAAGCTGTTCTGCGCCGTCTGCATTACGCAGAAGAAAGAGACCGCCGCCAGGGCGGCCAGCAGCAGGCGGGTGTAGACGGTGTTGGTCCCCTGGACAAAGGAGAGCACCATCAGCACCGCCGCCCCCAAGAGCAGGAAGGCGGAGAGCACCATAGCGGTGGCGTACAGGGTGTTTCCCTTGGCCTGAAAGGCCTCGTCGTAGCCGGTGAAGGAGGGGTATTTGCCCCGGCAGAGCAGGGCCAGAACCGCCGCCATGGCAACCGAAAGGGCGATGAGGGCGAGAGTGGCCGGGGCGCCGGGAATGGGTAAGCCGGTGTCCGCCTCAAAGGCCGTGGCCAGCTCCCAGCGGCGCAGGACAAAGCCGGCCCCGCCGCCAGCCACCGCCACGGCGGGCAGCAGAATTTCTTTTCGCATGAAAACCACCCTTTCCGGATGAAATGAGTTCAAATCCATAGTATAGCACACTTTGGCGGAAAGTGCACGATTTTTCTTACAGGCGCAGGCCCTTGATGTCCTTGATGCGGGAGAGGATGATGTTGCAGCTCAGGCTGGCAACGCCGGGCAGACGGTGGATGACCCGGTCCAGAAAGTCCTCCAGTTCCCCCTGGCCAGCCGCCACGGCGTGGACGTGGAGCTTGTTGCGGCCGGACACCTGGTAGATCTGGGTCACGGTATCGCTGGCGCGCAGGGTATCCACCACCGCGCTGAATTGGGCGGGCTCTACCTCAAGCTCAAAGTAGCAGGACACAGCACCGCTGATCTTCTGGGGATTGACAATGGTGGTGTACTCCTCGATCACGCCCCGCTCCTCCAGGGCGCGGACGCGGGCCTTCACCGCCACACGGGACAGCCCAACCGCCTGGCCCAGATCTGAGTAGGACATACGGGCGTTGTGGATGAGCAGCTCCACCAGCCGCCGGTCGATGTCGTCCAGACCACTTAAAAACAACGCCTCCGCCCCCTCTATCTGTCAAGCTGTGTTTGTTATCTTATCCCGGCTGAAGAAAAAAGGCAAGTATAGCCTTGTATTTTTCCTCTGGATTTGCTATGATTCTTACGAAAAGAAAGATAAAACATTCAAAACGAAAGTGCGTGAGCCAATGCAGATGGATTTGACCCGGGGTGGAATCACCCGCCCTATGCTGCTGTTCGCCGGTCCCATGATCGCGGGCAACCTGCTCCAGCAGTGCTACAACATCGCCGACACCCTCATTGTGGGCCGGGCGCTGGGGGCGTCGGCCCTGGCGTCGGTGGGGTTCTCCTTTACCCTGATGACCTTCCTCACCTCGGTGCTGCTGGGCGTCTGCTTCACCTTCCTCTATAACTACTTCGCCTGCCTGCTGCGCTCGGTGGGCAACTCCGTGGCCCCGATGGCCTTTCTGGCCGTGTCCACCGTCCTCAACATCGGGCTGGATCTCTGGTTTGTCCTGGGACTGGGCTGGGGGGTGGCCGGGGCCGCGGGGGCCACGGTGCTCGCCCAGGGGGTGTCCGCCGCCGGTATCGCCCTCTACGGCTGGCGGCGGGTGCCCCTGCTCCGGCTGGAGCGGCGGCACTGCAAGGTGTCCCGGGGGGAGCTGGGGCGCATCATGAACTACTCCCTGCTCACCTGCGTGCAGCAGTCGGTGATGAACTTCGGCATCCTGATGGTGCAGGGGCTGGTGAACTCCTTCGGGGTGAACGTGATGGCTGCCTTTGCCGCCGCCGTCAAGATCGACGCCTTCGCCTACCTGCCCGTCCAGGACTTCGGCAACGCCTTCTCCACCTTCGTGGCCCAGAACACCGGCGCGCAGAAGACGGAGCGCATCCGGAGGGGCATCCGCTCCGCCGTGGGGGTGTCCATCGGCTTCTGCCTGGTCAGCTCCCTGCTGGTGTGCCTCTTCGCCGCCCCCCTCATGGGCCTGTTTGTGGAGCCCGGCGAGACGGAGATTATCGCCGTGGGGGTGGAGTACCTGCGCATTGAGGGCATGTGCTACTGCGGCATCGGCATCCTGTTTCTGCTCTACGGCCTGTTCCGCGGCCTGGGGCGGCCCGGCGTGTCGGTGGTGCTCACCGTGGTCTCCCTGGGGACGCGGGTGGCCCTGGCCTACCTGCTGGCCCCCATCCCCGCCGTGGGCCTGAAGGGCATCTGGTGGGCCGTGCCCATCGGCTGGGTACTGGCCGATCTGGCCGGGCTGGTGCTCTGGAGAAGGGGGGAGAGCGGCGGAGAGGCAGGCCCACATGCAAAGTGTCAAAGCGCAGAACGACTGTAAGTGCCAAATCAGTATGTTAATATTCCCAAACCATATACTTTGACAAAAAGTGGCCAACAGCTATGGGCTGCTGGCCACAAAACCTTACATTTTCACTACATCTTGACTGAGAACAGTGTATTTGGCGAGGGGGTCTTAAAAACCCTGTTCGTCTTAATCTGGAATAACAACATTAGCACTCTTATGGATCAGTGAACTTCTTCTCCAGCCTCATCAACAAATTTATATTGAAGTGTTGCCACCCCTGGCTCTGGGCCTTCTAATACATATATGGAAGGTAACTCATTCACATTTATTTCACCGCTGTTGTTGCCATAGCTCCATACAAGTTTACTTACCAAAGAATGATTGATCAAAAAGATAGTATATCTTCCAGCGTTTCTATCAAAAAAATAATCGGTATAGATTTGTGAACCCACTTTCGCCATTTTATTGCACTGCTTTAGACTTAACAGAAAGAATTTATGTTCTCTATTCTCAAAGATGCCATATCCTATAACGCCATTTTCGTCTTCAAATCCTACAGCGATATAGGAACTTGCTTCGTTTGTTTCAAATGTGAATTCTTCAAAAACCTCAATTTCACGATCTAAATTATCTGCAAGTATTTTTTCTACAGAATTGTTATGATTTCTTCCTAAAATATATATGCTACCTCCAAAGATGAGCAAAATACATATAAACGTCAATACTGCTTTTGACGTCCTGTGTGTCATTTAGATACCCCTCGATCAAAACTTTTTGAAAAAGTTCGGTTATGGTCCTCGTTCATTAACGTGTTTGAAACAGTGATTTCCCAAATTCTAGATACTGGACTGGGGGAAGTCGTGCTATGGCCATAGTCCTGAAGCAGACTTACACTTTCATAATAGTCCCCTACAGTCTGTAGACAGTCCTCTTCACCGTAACTAAGTTGAATAGCTGTTGTATAGTTATTTGGAGCTATATTCTTATACCCCGTAAAGCTTTCGTTTAAATCGACACTTCCTTTATGCTGGAATACCCCACTTAAATCAAACGAAACGGACAAAGGACCAACCCCAGTACCAATTGACACAGAAGTATATTTTTCTGCTCCATTATCTTCAGTAACGGATCCATCCACAGTTGAACTCACATATGCGGTGCCCTTAGGGGCACCAACTTTTAGGGTTGCAGAGTCAATTAATAGATAGCAATCGTCAGACTCATAATCACTTACGGAAGGACAAACGGTTGATTTATCTGTTATAGATAGTCTATGTGACCATGAAAGTTCCCCATTTAGGGGGATATTTCCTGTGCTGTCATAGACTTCGACATCCATTTTTGCCATGTATTCAACATTCAAAATATCATAGTAGTCATAAATAATGTAACTTCCAACTACTCCAGTGCCCCTTGTTATGATATCTTTTTCTATAATACCACTATTGATTGGTTTAAATTCACGCATACTCCAGTAGTCTATGTCACAGTAGGGGGCATTGCTTATAATAGAGTCAAAATCCTCTAATAGAAAATCAAAGAATTCAATAAAATAGTATTCTCTTATAGTTGAAGTATTTACTTTTAGATAAACCTTTAGTACATCTTTTGCTGGGTCAGGTAGAATAAGTTTCGCAAAAAGACAAA
>NZ_JH417688.1 GCF_000239295.1 Flavonifractor plautii ATCC 29863 | reverse complement strand
GAACGGGACTCAATGGGGGAGATGGAGGTCCCTGCGGACCGCTACTGGGGTGCGCAGACCCAGCGGAGCTATCAGAACTTCCAGATCGGCACGGAGAAGATGCCGGAGGAGATTGTGCGGGCCTTCGGGATTCTGAAGAAGGCGGCGGCGCTGGCCAACCACAGGCTGGGGAAGCTGGACGATGAAAGGCTGGGCCTGATCAGCCGGGCCTGCGACGAGGTGGTGGCGGGGAAGCTGGACGGGCACTTCCCGCTGGTGGTGTGGCAGACGGGCAGCGGCACCCAGTCCAACATGAACGTGAACGAGGTGGTGGCCAACCGGGGCAACGAGCTGGCGGGGAAGAAGCTGCTCCACCCCAACGACCACGTGAACATGTCCCAGAGCTCCAACGACACCTTCCCCACGGCCATGCACATTGCGGCGGCGGTGGCGCTGGAGGACAAGCTGCTGCCGGCCATTGACGGGCTGGTGGAGACCTTCCGACGGCTGGAGGGGGAGAACGGGGACGTGGTGAAGAGCGGGCGCACCCACCTGCAGGACGCGGTGCCCATCACCCTGGCCCAGGAGATCAGCGGCTGGCGGACCAGCCTGGAGAAGGACAGGGCGATGGTGGAGCTGGCGCTGCCCGGCCTGCGGGAGCTGGCCCTGGGCGGGACCGCCGTGGGCACCGGGCTCAACGCCCCCAAGGGCTTTGACACGGCCGTGGCCGAGGCGGTATCGGAGCTGACGGGTAAGCCCTTTGTCACGGCCCCCAACAAGTTCCACGCCCTCACCAGTAAGGACGAGCTGGTGTTCGCCCACGGGGCGCTCAAGGCCCTGGCGGCGGATCTGATGAAAATCGCCAACGACGTGCGCTGGCTGGCCTCCGGCCCCCGGTGCGGCCTGGGGGAGATCCAGATCCCGGAGAACGAGCCCGGCTCCTCCATCATGCCCGGCAAGGTCAACCCCACCCAGTGCGAGGCGGTGACCATGGTGGCGGTACAGGTGATGGCCAACGACGTGGCGGTGGGCCTGGCGGCCTCCCAGGGCAACTTCGAGCTGAACGTGTTCATGCCGGTGTGCATCTACAACTTCCTCCAGTCCGCGCGGCTGCTCACCGACTGCATCCGCTCCTTTAACGACCACTGCGCCGTGGGCATCACGGCCAACCGGGAGAAATGCCGCCACAACCTGCACAACTCCCTCATGCTGGTCACCGCCCTCAACCCCTACATTGGCTATGACAACGCGGCCAAGACCGCCAAGAAGGCCCACGCCGAGCACATCTCTCTCAAGGAGGCCTGCGTCAGCCTGGGCTTCCTCACCGCCGAGCGGTTCGACGAGGTGTTCCACCCCGAAGAGATGGTCTGAGCGGGCCGCAGAAAGGAAGAAAAACGTACTATGGACGTCAATCAGGAATCCCTCAAGCTGCACGAGGAACTGCGGGGGAAGATCGAAGTGGTGGCCCGCAGGCACATCGAGACCCGGGACGACCTGTCCCTTCTGTATACCCCCGGCGTGGCCGAGCCCTGCCGGGAAATTGCAAAGGACTATGAGAAGTCCTTTACCCTCACCCGCCGGAGCAATCTGGTGGCGGTGATCACCGACGGCTCCGCGGTGCTGGGCCTGGGGGACATCGGCCCGGCCGCCGGTATGCCGGTGATGGAGGGCAAGTGCGCCCTCTTCAAGGAGTTCGGCGGGGTGGACGCCTTCCCCATCTGTGTGGACACCAAGGACGTGGACAAGCTGGTGGAGACCATCGCCCTGATCTCCAAGAGCTTCGGCGGCATCAACCTGGAGGACATCGCCGCCCCCCGCTGCTTCGAGGTGGAGCGCCGCCTGAAGGAGGTGTGCGACATCCCCGTGTTCCACGACGACCAGCACGGCACCGCCATCGTGGTGGCCGCCGCCCTGCTCAACGCCATGCGGGTGACCGGCAAGCAGATGGGGCAGATGAAGATCGTCATCAACGGGGCCGGCGCCGCCGGCATCGCCATCGGCAAGCTGCTCATCTCCATGGGCTTCGGCAATATCGTCATGTGCGACATCAACGGCATCATCTGCGAGGGGGATGAGGGGCTCAACGCCGGACAGGAGGAGATCTCCCACATCTCCAACCGGAATCACGAGCACGGCGCTCTGGCCGACGCCCTGCGGGGGGCGGACGCCTTCGTGGGCGTGTCCCGGCCCAACCTGGTGACGGCGGAGATGGTGTCCACCATGAAGGACGGCATCGTGTTCGCCATGGCCAACCCCACCCCGGAGATCATGCCGGACGAGGCGAAGCGGGGCGGCGCGGCGGTGGTGGGCACCGGGCGCAGCGATTTTCCCAACCAGATCAACAACGTCATGGTCTTCCCCGGCATCTTCAAGGGTGCGCTGGCCGTGCGGGCCCGGGAGATCACCGAGGGGATGAAAATCCGCGCGGCCAGAGCCCTGGCCGCCCTGGTGACCGACGAGCAGCTCAGCGCCGACTACATCCTGCCCTCCGCCCTGGACAAGTCCGTGGCCGACACCGTGGCCCGCGCCGTCGCACAGGAGGCCAG
>NZ_JH417687.1 GCF_000239295.1 Flavonifractor plautii ATCC 29863 | reverse complement strand
CCGGAGCGCTGTGCTCCGGGCGGCCGTATCTGCAAGTAAGCCTGTAAGCCGGGTTCTGTCCTTTAAGACAGCCATCTATCTCGACGCACCGTTGCCAGTACGCTCCAGCCGCCTCCCCGGGACGGTCGGGCCGACCATATGTCCCTCCACGGCGTTGCTCCGGATAGAGTTTACAGCGACGGACGCTTGGCACGCCGTCGGGTGAGCTCTTACCTCACCTTTCCACCTTGACCGGCCAGAGGCCGGCAGACTATTTCTGTTGCACTTTTCCTAGGGTCGCCCCCGGCGGGTGTTACCCGTTATCCTTGCCCTGCGGAGCCCGGACTTTCCTCACAGACAGGCCTTTCGCCCCGTCCGCGCGGCTGTCCAGCTTGCTTGCGAAGGACATTGTACCGTATTGTGGGCCGCTTGTCAAATGGGAATCGCACTCCTCCAGCGAAAACAGGGCCTTTTCATAGTCCTGGACATAATACCGCAGGTGCTTCCGCCCTCTGGAGAGCACGGTATGTCCCTCAGCTTCCAGAAGCGCCTTCTGAGCCTCCACGCCCCCCGGATACTTTTCATTCAGCTCTCCGCCGGTTTTCAGCGTCCGCCAGTAAGGGATCTTGTCTTCGGCGCGCTGATGGCTGGCCCAGGCGGCGATGGACACAAAAAGCCCGGCCGTCAGGGGTTCGGTAAAGTCGGCGCCGCTCCGCCGGGCGAGATAGCTCCGGATGTCGCCAACAGTCAGGAGCTTCCCGAAGGGCACTCTCCGCATCGCGCGGTCGTAATCGATGGGCGGGACAAAGTACATGCGGTCGCCTCCATAGGCTGCAATCGCCTTTGGATCGGTAATTATCTGTATCTTCGGCATGTCCCTGCGGGCGTTCAGCATGGCGTTGAAGTCTTTTCGTGCCTCATTTGACAAGAAAATCCCTCCAGTCCGACTTTTTTCCCACATTTTATCAAAATGGCCGGGGCAAGTCAATCTCGCCCGAGGAAACGCCCTCCTTTCGATTGAAATTTTCTCCTCAATGGGATATAATATTTTAGTTATAGACGAAACAAAAAGGGAGGAACGAGCCATGGGTTCCACCATACAGGAGTATTTGGCGTCCCTGCGGGGCAAGCGGGTGGCGGTGCTGGGCATCGGCGTGTCCAACACACCGCTCATCAAAATGCTGCTGCGGGCGGATGTTGAGGTGACCGCCTGCGACAAGAGGCAGAGGGAGGACTTCGGCGGCCAGGCGGAGAAGTTGGAGAGCCTGGGGGCCGAGCTGCGCCTGGGCCCGGACTATCTGGACGGGCTGGACCACGATGTGATCTTCCGTACCCCCGGCCTGCGTCCGGACGTGCCCCAACTGCTGGCGGCCCGGGAACGGGGGAGTACCATCACCTCGGAGATGGAGGTTTTTTTCCAGGTCTGCCCCTGCAAAACCATCGCGGTGACTGGCAGCGACGGAAAGACCACCACCACTACGATCATTGCCGAGCTGCTGAAAGCGGCGGGGCAGAGCGTCTATGTGGGAGGCAACATCGGCAAACCGCTGCTGCCCGACGTGGACGGGATGGTGCCAGAGGACGTGGCCGTGCTGGAACTGTCTTCGTTTCAGTTGATGACCATGGAGCAGAGCCCGGATATCGCGGTGGTCACCAATCTGGCCCCTAACCACCTGGACGTACACAAATCTATGGAGGAGTACATCGCCGCCAAGGAGAACATCTTCACCCACCAGGGAGCGGACGGCCTGCTGGTGCTGAACCAGGATAACGAGATTACCCGCGGCTTTGCGGTCAGTGCCCGCGGCCGCGTGACCCGGTTCAGCCGCCGGGAGGAGCTGGAGCAGGGCGTCTTCGTCAGAGACGGGGCCATCTGGGTGCGCAACGCCATGCACGAGCGCCCGGTGCTCTACCTGGAAAACATCCTCCTGCCCGGCGAGCACAACATCGAGAATTACATGGCGGCCATCGGCGCTCTGGACGGGCTGGTGCCCGACCAGGTGGTGCGGGACTTCGCCGCCAAATTTGCGGGGGTAGAGCACCGCATTGAGCTGGTGCGGACGAGGAACGGGGTGCGCTACTACAACGACTCCATCGCCTCCAGCCCCTCCCGCACCATCGCCGGTCTGCGCTCCTTCCATCAAAAGGTGGTTCTGATTGCCGGCGGTTACGACAAGCACATTCCCTTTGATGTGCTCGGCCCCGAAGTGGTGGAGCACGTCAAGGCATTGGTGCTCACCGGCGATACCGCGCCCAAGCTGCGCCAGGCGGTGGAGCGGGCACCCGGTTACGATCCGGCGGCCTTGCCCATTGTGGAATACAAGGATTTTGAGGCGGCGGTGCTGGCCGCCTGCGGGCTGGCCCAGCCGGGGGACGTGGTGCTCCTGTCGCCCGCTTGCGCCTCCTTCGACCGCTTCAAGAATTTTATGGAGCGGGGCGCAGCTTTTAAGAGGATTATCTACGGCCTGGAGTAAGGCTGCGGACGCCGGAGGACACGGCCTCCGGCGCCCTGCTTCGGTATCCGTGGAAAGGAGTGAACCCAATTTGGATATGAGACAAGCCCTGGAGCGGCTGTGCGCCTGCACCGCGCCCTCCGGCTTTGAAGCCCCTGCGGCAGCGGTAGCGGCGGAGCTGCTCCGGCCGCTGGTGGACGAGGTGTCCGTGGACCGCATGGGCAATGTGCTGGGGGTGCGCCGCTGCGGGAAGGAGGGAGCGCCCCGGCTCCTGCTGGACGCCCATCTGGATGAGATCGGCCTGCTGGTCACCGGCGTGGAGGACGGCTTCCTGCGCTTCCGCAGCATCGGCGGCGTGGATCCCAGGATGCTGCCCGGCCGGGAGCTGGTGGTGCTGACCGACCCGCCCCGGCGGGGCATCGTGACCTGTCCGGCTGGGGGGGAAGCGGACAAGAGCATACCCCTGTCCGAGCTGTTCGTGGACGTGGGCCTGTCCCAGACGGAGGCGGAGCGGGCCGTACCGGTGGGGACGCCCATGGTCTATCGGGGCGGTTGCTTTGCCTTGGGAGAGGATCAGATGTGCGGCAAGTCCATGGACGACCGCTCCTGCTTCGTCACCCTGCTGCGGGCGGCGGAGCTGCTGCGGGACAGGGAGCTGGACGTAGACCTCTATCTCCTGGGCTCCACACGGGAGGAGGTTTCCGGGGCGGGCGCCACGGTAGGCACCTGGGCGGTTCAGCCCGACTTCTGCGTGGCGGTGGACGTGACCCACGGCAAAACCCCCGACGGCCCGGCGGACAAGGCCTTCGCCATTGGCGGAGGTCCCGCCATCGGCGTGGGCCCCAACATGACCCGCTGGATGACCAACCGGATGCTCGCCAAGGCGAAGGAGAGGCAGATTCCCTACCAACTGGAGGTCATGTCCGGCCACACCGGCACCAACGGCTGGGAGATGCAGATCAGCCGGGAAGGGGTAGCCACCTCGGTGCTGTCCCTACCGCTGAAGTATATGCATTCCCCCATTGAGGTGCTCTCCCTGGCGGACATGGAACAGGTGGCGGCCCTGCTGGTCGCCTTCACGGAGGGACTGGGAAAGGAGGCGGCACGGCGATGAGAGAACTGCTGGAGCGCCTGTGTGCGCTTAACGCCGTGTCCAGCTGGGAGGACGAGGTGCGCGCCTTCCTCCTGGCGGAGGTGGAGCCACACGCAGACAGGCTGCGGGTGGACGCTCTGGGCAACCTGATTGCCTGGAAAAAGGGCCGGAAACATACCGGCAGCAAGCTTCTCCTCACCGCCCACATGGACGAGGTTGGGCTCATGATCCGCCAGATCACCGACGACGGCTATCTGAAATTCGACACTGTGGGCGCCATCGACCGCCGGGTGCTCCTGGGCAAGCCAGTGCTGGTAGGGCCCAAGCGGGTGCCGGGGGTGGTGGGACTCAAGGCCTACCATCTGGTCAGCCGGGAGGAGGAGAAGTCCGTCCCCAAGCTGGACGAGTTCTATATCGACATCGGAGCCAGGGACCGGGCCGGGGCGGAGGCGCAGGTCGCTCTGGGAGATACGGCGGCCTTTGACAGTGACGCCGGAGACTTCGGGGCGGGCCTGTTCCAGGGAAAGGCGCTGGGGAGCCGGTTGGGCTGCGCCGTGCTGCTCACCCTCCTGCGGGATGAACTGCCCATGGACTGTACCTTTGTCTTTACCGCCCAGAAGGAGGTGGGGGCCCGCGGGGCCTTCGGCGCGGCCTTCTCCGTCACCCCGGAGGTGGCGCTGGTGGTGGACGGCGCGGATGCTGCGGATCTGGCCGGAGTGCCCGCCCACAAGCAGGGATGCAGCTTGGGCGGCGGTGTGGTGCTGCCCTATATGGATCAGGGCGCTATTGCAGACCGGGGGCTCTTTGAGGCGTTGCGCTTCCTGGCGGAGGCCGGCGGCATCCCCTGGCAGACCATGCGCTCGGTGGCCGGACGCACCGATACGGCCGCCATCCAGCGGACCAAAGAGGGGGTACGGACGGCGGCGGTGTCCATCCCCGTGCGCTACCCCCGCACCCCGTCCGGCGTGACCTGCCTGCGGGACGCGGAGGCGGCCCTGGCCCTGATCCGGGCCTTTGTTGGACATTTGGCAGAAAAGGAGTGAACCGACATGGAACTGATTGAGATTTTGCAGGCCCTGAACGCCTGCCACGGCCCCTCCGGAAGTGAGGGGGCTGTCGCCGGGGTGCTCCGCACCCTGGCCGCCCCCTACGTGGATTCCTGTACCACAGACGCCCTGGGCAACCTGATCTGCCATAAAAAGGGGAGTGGGCCCAAGGTCCTGTTTGCCGCCCATATGGACTCCATCGGTCTAATGGTCACCTATATTGACGAGAAGGGCTTCCTCCGCTTCGGCCCGGTGGGCGGGCTCTCCGCCCACGAGGTGCTGGGCACCCCCGTCCGCTTCGCCAACGGTACCCGCGGCGTGTTGGCCCTGGAGGGCAAGGTGGAGCCCAAGGACATGAAGCTGGAGCACCTGTACCTGGACATTGGGGCCCGAAACGAGGCGGAGGCAAAGGCCATGGTACAGGTGGGGGACATTGCGGTCTATGACACCCACGCCTTCTGCTCCGGAGGGCGCATCTTCTCTCCCTATCTGGACGACCGGATCGCCTGCGCGGTGCTGCTGATGGCGATGGAGCGCCTGAAGAACACGGAAAATGACCTGTACTTCGTCTTTACGGTACAGGAGGAGGTGGGACTCCGCGGAGCCCGCACCGCCGCTTACGGGGTGGCGCCGGACTACGGCATTGCCGTGGACGTGACGGACTCAGACGACATCCCTTCGGCCCCCCATGCGTGCAGCAGTGTGGCCGGAAAGGGGGCCGCCATCAAGGTGATGGACAGTTCGGTGATCTGCCACCCTTCTGTGGTGGCCAAGCTGGAGAAACTTGCACTGACAGGTAACATCCCTTGTCAGAAGGATATCCTGCGCTTTGGAGGCACCGACGCCGGGGCCATCCACCAGAGCCGGGCCGGGGTGTATACCGGCGGCATCTCCATTCCCACCCGCTATGTCCACACGCCGCTGGAGGTGGCGGATCTGGGAGACGTGGAGGCCTGCGCAGCCCTGGTGGCAGCCTTCGCCCAGGCGAAGCTGACCTGCTGAGTCCTCAAATACAGAAAGAACGGAATGTGTAAAAAGAAATGCCTTTACAGATTAGTGAAAAAGTAATGGCCCTGGCAGCCCAGGCGCAGGCCGGGCTGCGGGACCAATTCGACCGCATTGATTCCATCGCGGAGGAGAATACCCGCAAGGTCCTGGCCGCTTTTCAGAAGCACCGGGTGGCGGAGGCCTATTTTGCCGGAACCACCGGCTACGGCTATGACGATCTCGGCCGGGACAAGCTGGATGAGATCTTCGCGGAGCTGTTCGGCACCGAAGATGCCCTGGTGCGGGTGCAGTTCGTCAACGGCACCCATGCCATCTCCTGTGCCCTCTTTGGCGCGTTGAAGCCCGGCGACATTCTGGTGTCCGCCGTGGGCGCCCCCTACGACACTATGCTGGGGGTGATCGGCGTGGTGGACAAGGGCCCCGGTTCCCTGAAAAGTTACGGAATCGAATATCGGCAAGTAGATTTGCTTGACGATGCGCCGGACCCGGAGGGACTGGCCTGGGCGGTGCGGGACCCCCGCGTCAAGGCGGTGCTGATCCAACGCTCCAAGGGCTATTCCACCCGTTCCTCTCTCTCTGTGGCGGAGATCGGGGCGCTGTGCCAGGTGGTGCGGGCCAACAACCCGGAGGCCGCCATTCTGGTGGACAACTGCTACGGCGAGTTTGTGGAGACATTGGAGCCCACCCAGGCCGGGGCCGACTTGGTGGTGGGTTCCCTGATCAAAAACCCCGGCGGCGGGCTGGCTCCCACTGGCGGCTATATTGCCGGACGGCGGAATTTGGTGGAGGGGGCCGCCATGCGGCTGTCCACCCCCGGTATCGGAAAGGAGTGCGGCTCCACCTTTGGGGCCAACCGCAGCCTCTATCAAGGGCTTTTCCTTGCCCCCCATACCACGGCCCAGGCAGTCAAGACGGCGGTGTTTGCCGCCCGGATGATGGAGCTGCTGGGCTACCGGACGGAGCCCACCTCCGATACGGTACGCCACGACATCATTCAGATGATTCATTTTGGCGCGCCGGAGCCCCTCAAAAAATTCTGCAAAGGCATCCAGTTCGGCGCTCCGGTGGACTCCTTCGTGACACCGGAGCCCTGGGACATGCCGGGTTATGACTGCCCGGTGATCATGGCCGCCGGGGCCTTTATTCAAGGCGCGTCCATCGAACTGTCCTGCGACGCCCCCATGCGTGAGCCCTATACGGCCTATCTCCAGGGCGGCCTGACCTATGAGAGCGGCAAGGCCGGTGTCCTGCTGGCAGTGGAAGAGTTGCTGCGGGGCGAATAGGGCAAGCCGGTCCGCGCATAGGCTGATCCGGGAGGTGAGGCCCGTGCGCAGACCGATACGCCCCTGGCTGAGGGTGCCTCGCCGGCGGCGGCCCGCCGCTGCGCGGCCAAAAGGTGGGATTCTGCTCCCCGTGCTGATCGGGATCGGTCTGGCGGTGGCGGTCATTGTTTTGATCGACGCCGCACTCCGGCCCACAGTTACAGAGCTGGCAAAGGCCAAGGTAAAAAATGCCGTAACCAGCATCATAAACGACGCAGTCAATGAGACTCTGTCCAGCGAAGCCATATCCTACGGCGATCTGGTGACGTTGGAGAAGGACACCGCCGGACAGGTGACAGTGCTGGCCGCCAATACAGCCCAGTTGAACACACTTCGCACGGAGATCTTGGGCCGGATATTGGAGCAGGTGGAACAGCTTGACAGTCAGGAGCTGGGGATCCCTCTGGGAAACCTGACCGGCTTTGCCACCGCGTCGGACTTGGGTCCGGTACTGCCGGTACGGGTGTTGACTGCGGCCACACCGACCGCTGCATTTGAACATGTATTTACCTCATCCGGGATCAACCAGACCCTTCATCAGGTCATGCTGAATGTTCAGGTAGAGTGTACCCTGCTGATCCCCGGCGGCACGGTGGACACGGTCGTGGAGGCACAAGTGTGTGCGGCTGAGACGCTGCTGGTGGGGCAGGTGCCAGATACCTATCTGGAGTTGCCCGGAGGTTTGTAAGAAATCCGTAAGGAATTTGTAACGAAACTGGCATTCCCTCTGTGGTAGAATCGGGACGATACCAGTAGGAGGGAGCCAAAATGGATACACTGCTGTGGTACTTGGCGGTCTCCTGGGACTATGTGGCCCAGATGCTGCCCTGCATGCTGCTGGCCGCCCTTGTATCTTTTCTTCTGCGGCCCTGGCGGAAAAAACGCTTAGCCCGGCAGGGCATGGCCAGTGGGAGACTCCGCGAGGCCGCACTGCTGTTCTTTGTGATGTTCTGTGCCGGATTGGCCGCGCTGACTGTCTTTCCCGCTTATTTCTGGACGGCGTACCACTGGCAGGAAGCGCTGGCCGGGCATGAGGTATTTTTTCCGCTGACTCCGCTCTCTGAGTCGATACAGGAGATTCAGTGGACCCCTATGGTCCTTCAAAATCTGCGGGAAGGCGGCTGGGCGGGATACATGGCCATCGCCAATCTGCTTATCTTTTGTCCGGTGGGCTTTTTTCCAGCGCTACTGTGGCGGGGAAATCGCTGTATGCTGGGACTTCTGACTGGCTTTTGTACTTCCTTCTGCGTGGAGTTCCTACAGCTGTTTGTGGGGCGGGCCACTGACATCGATGATTTGATTCTTAATACCTTGGGAGGATGTTTGGGCGGGCTTTTGTGCCTGATTTTCGCCCATTTAGCCCCCAAATTCACCCGACGATTCCAAGTGGAGGTCCGATATGGACGAGAAACAGGAGATACAGAGCCTGCGCCGGGAGCTGGAGCAGGCGAACTATGAATACTATGTGCTGGACAACCCCAGCATGTCCGACTACGATTTTGACCACAAACTCCGCCGCCTGGAGGAGCTGGAGGCGGCCCACCCGGAGCTGGTTACCCCCGATTCTCCCACTCAGCGGGTGGGGGGCAAGGTGGCCGACGGCTTCCAGGAGGTGCGCCACCGGATACCGCTGGAGAGCCTTCAGGACGTGTTCTCCGTGGAGGAGCTGGAGGAGTTCGATCAGCGGATGCAGGAGGCTCTGCCGGAGGGCGTTGAATACGACGTGGAGCCCAAGGTGGACGGCCTATCTGTGGCGCTGGAGTATGAAAACGGCCTCTTTGTGCGCGGCGCCACCCGCGGCGATGGCCAGGTGGGAGAGGATGTGACAGAGAATCTGAGGACCATCCCTTCCATCCCTCTGCGCCTGCCGGAGGCCCTGCCCGCCCTGATTGTGCGGGGCGAGGTGTTTATGCCCAAAAAGAGCTTTGAACGGCTCAACGAGGAGCGGGAACTGAGAGGGGAGAGCCTGTTCGCCAATCCTAGGAATGCCGCGGCCGGCTCCCTGCGGCAGCTAGACCCTAAAATCGCGGCCTCCCGAGGGCTGGATATCCGGGTTTTTAACATCCAGTGGGCAGAGGGAAAGACCTTTCAGACCCATTCAGAAACCCTGGAATACCTGCGGGGACAGCACTTTAAAGTAATTCCACATGACACCTGCAAGACGATCGCCGAGGCGGCGGAGCGTATCCAGGCCATGGGGGAGGGCAGAGAGGCTTACCCCTTTGACATTGATGGCGCGGTTGTAAAGGTAAATAGCCTTGCAGAACGTGAAACCCTGGGCAGCACGGCGAAATTTCCCCGCTGGGCGGCGGCCTACAAATATCCGCCGGAACAGAAGCCGTCCCGGGTGGTGGACATTGTGGTTCAAGTGGGGCGTACCGGCGTGCTGACGCCGAAGGCCGTAGTGGAGCCGGTGCGTCTGGCCGGCACTACCGTCACAAGCGCCACCCTTCACAATCAGGATTTCATCACGGAAAAGGACATCCGCATCGGAGATACTGTGCTGGTACAGAAGGCGGGAGAGATCATTCCGGAGATTGTGGAGGTGCTGAAGGAGAAACGCCCGGAGGGGACGCAGCCCTACCACCTGCCGGAGCAGTGCCCGGTGTGCGGCGCGCCAGTAGCCCGCGACGAGGATGGGGCCCACATCCGCTGCACCGGCGCAGAGTGCCCTGCCCAGCGCCTGCGCCATTTGGTCCACTTCGCCAGTCGGGACGCCATGGACATCGAGGGCTTGGGCCCCGCGGTGGTGGAGAATCTGGTGGGCGCCGGTCTGGTCAAGGGGCCCGGCGACCTGTACCACCTCAATGCGGAGGATGTGGCCCAGTTAGAGCGCATGGGCAAAAAGAGCGCGGAAAACCTCGTTGCAGCCATTGAACGGTCCAAGGGCAATGACCTGTCCCGGCTGCTGTTTGCCTTCGGCATCCGCCAGGTGGGGCAGAAGGCGGGGAAGGTGCTGGCCGCCCGCTTTGGCACACTGGATGCGCTGATGGCGGCCTCGGAAGAGGAACTGACTGCGGTACCCGACATCGGCGGAATCACGGCCCGAAGCCTGCTCCAGTGGTTCCAGAGCCCCCAGAGCATTCACCTCATTGACACGCTGCGGGAAGCAGGGGTGAATCTGGAAAGCCATGAGGAGCCGGTGGGCGACCAACTGGCGGGGAAGATCTTTGTGTTGACAGGTACGCTGGAGCGATTTACCCGGGACGAGGCCGGAGCGATGATCGAGGCTCAGGGCGGCAAAGTGTCCGGATCTGTTTCCAAGAAGACCTCCTATGTGGTGGCCGGAGAGGCGGCGGGCTCCAAGCTGCGCAAGGCCCAGGAGCTGGGCATCCCGGTGCTCACCGAGGAGGAATTCCTTACCATGCTTGGCAGCAGGCCCGATTCGGATCAATTATAAAAAGGGGCACCGGTCCTCAAGGAGAGCCGGTGCCCTTTTTGTGTTCTGCTGCATAGGATGCGTGGAAAGGGGAGAGCGCTATGCTGGAACGGATACCCTATGACCGCCGTGCCGCTGTGGCCTATGCCCATCAGTGGGCCTACGGACGAAATCCGGATTTCTATGACTACGAGGAGATCGGCGGCGACTGTACCAATTTTGCCTCCCAGTGCCTGTACGCCGGAACGGGTGTGATGAACTTCGACCCAATCTATGGCTGGTTTTACCGGGATCCCAACGACAAGGCCCCGGCCTGGACCGGTGTGGAGTATTTTTTTGACTTTATCACCCGTCAGACGCCGAGCCCGGGACCCTTTGGGATTTCTACCACGCTGAGTGAGCTGGAACCGGGAGACTTTGTCCAGTTCCGCTTCAATAAGGATGTATTTGGACATACTCCGGTGGTGGTGGAGATCGGGCGTCCAGCCACTTTGCAGAACACCCTGATTGCCGCCCACTCCTATGACGCCGACTGGCGGCCGCTGAGCACCTATTATTTTCAGGAGATCCGCTTCCTACACATACAGGGCGCCTACCGGGAACTCGGTGAGGAACCGCTTCTTCCCAGCATGTAAAAACCGCTCCCCTGTCCACCTTTGGACAGGGGAGTTTTTCAGGCGTGTTTGAAAAAGTACAGGTTTTTGAACAACCGGAATCCGGGAAATTTCGCCCTCTATTTTATCATATTTCCTGGAAAAAGCAATGAAAAATGACATTTATAAACCTGTACTATTTCAAACCGCTATGAGGAAGCATAACCGTGCAGAAGGGGGTGTGGTCGGAATGGGACAAAAAGACCTGCGCTTGAACCGCACCGCGTGCCTCATGCAGAGGCTGATGCTGGCTGCCTTTTTTGCGCTGGCAGTCTCGGCGCTGGCAGTTGGCATATCTCAGGGGGAACGGTATCTCCAGGCATTTACCCTGGCGCTGCTGGGGCTTTTTCTGTATACTGCCTTGTGTGTACCTGCCGCGAAACGATTGGAACATTTGGGGCCGTTGCGGCTTTGGCTGCTTCTCACCATACTTTGCACCGCAATCAAAGTATTTTGGATCTGGAGGGTACGGGTTCCCCTGGCGGGAGATTACTCGGTCTTTTGGGGATATGCCAATGCGCTTGCGGAGCGCACAACGGTATACGGCGGGCGGTATATGGCCCTGTTTCCCCATATTTTCGGATATGCCGATTTTCTGAGCTGGTTTATTCGCCTGTCGGGGCCACAGCCCATGCTTGCTCCGGTGCTCAATGTACTGCTGACGGTCTGCTCCGGCAGTTTTTTGTATCATCTGTGCCTGCGCTGGTTCCACTTGCCGGCCGCTACGCTGGCCTATCTGCTCTGGACTCTGTGTCCATCTCAGACCATCTATAACAGCCTTGTGCTATCGGAACCTCTCTATACTGCCCTTATTCTCGGTGTGCTGTCCTTTTTGACGGAGACGGAGCGGTCTGCCGCCCTAAAGGGGTATCCGCTTTGGATGGGGGTTCTCTCCGGCACGGCGGGCGGCGTTCTTCTGCGATGGGTCAACGGGGTGCGTCCCATTGCGGCCATACTGCTGATCGCGCTCCTTCTGTGGCTCTCTCTGTTGAACCTGAACCGGCTGGCTGCCCGGAACTGGAGAAGATGGTGGGGGCTCTGCATGGCCGGTGTGCTGGGGGCATATGTCCTTCTGGGGCCGGTCTGGAATGCCCGGCTCTCGGTACGGATAGGGGAGGAGCCATCCCATACGCCGGGGTACAGCCTATTGGTTGGCTTCAATCCCAACTCCGGAGGACGCTGGAATCAGGAGGACAGCGACCGCCTGTATGGATACAGCGACCAGCCTGGGGCAACGGCTCAATGGACACAGGAACAGCTTCTGACCGATGCAG
Source organism: Flavonifractor plautii ATCC 29863 (assembly GCF_000239295.1). Lineage (GTDB taxonomy): Bacteria > Bacillota > Clostridia > Oscillospirales > Oscillospiraceae > Flavonifractor > Flavonifractor plautii. Next base: position 3,876 of record NZ_JH417687.1, on the reverse strand, counting down.
AGGCCCGAATTTTATCTGGAGAAATTGACTTTTCAAAGCTCCTAAAGCAAAAACTGCGCACGTTTCTGGGATCAGACGATGCCTGCGTGGGATATTCGGCCTCGGTTCTGCGGCATACGGAGTTTTTCTCCCTGCTCTGTAATGGCTTCTATTATGCGGCATTTCTCCTGGCAACCGGGGGTGCTGTCCAGGTGTGGCGGAGTAGAGAGAGAGGATTGCTATTGCTGGCACCACTCTATATCTTAGGGCTGACCCTGGCACAGATGCTGGTCGAGGTGGCGGGGCGCTACCACTACTCGATGATACCCATGCTTTTACTGCTTGGACAGGGGACATGGAAGAGGACAGGTGAGGAATAGAAATAGGAGGCCGCTCTCAAAGAGAGCGGCCTCCTATTTCTATTTTCCAGGGGGAATGGGGATGGATTTCTTTTTCATTCGTCCCAGCGGGTTTGCCTTCGCCGCCGAGCGCAGATTTTCGTTGTCCACATGAGTATAGATCTGGGTTGTGTTCAGGTTTTCGTGTCCCAACACCTCCTGAAGCGTGCGCACATCCACCCCGTTCTGCAGCATAAGAGTGGCCGCGGTGTGCCGCAGCTTATGGCTGGAATAGAGAGAGGCATCCAACCCGGCTTTTTTGAGGCGCTGTTTGACCATATAGTGCACCGCATCCTTGGTCATACGGGTATGGGTGCGGGTCAGGAACAGGGCGTTCGGGTCGGCCGCAGCCTGACGGCTGCGCTCCTCCAGCCAGTCATCCAGCGCCGCGCGGCAGGCCTCGTTGAGGAAGATCATGCGCTCCTTGTTGCCCTTGCCCAGAACACGGAGCTGTTCCTCTCGAACATCTGTCGTGTTAAGGGAGACTAACTCTGAAATTCGCAACCCGCAGTTGAGAAACAGCGTCAAAATGCAGTAGTCCCGCGCCTGATTGGGCTCGTCCACGGCCTCCAGAAGCTGGATGCTCTCATCCAGGCTGAGGTAGCGGGGCAGCGATTTTTTCAGCCGGGGGGAATCCAGGTCCTGCATGGGATTTTCGCTGATTAATTTTGCCTTGCTGGTGAGATACTTATAGAACGAGCGGATGGCGGCGATTTTTCGGGCCCGGGCGGTGGCCTCCAAACCATAGCCGGTGGAGGGGCTGTTGGCGTGCTTGGCCCGGTCACGGCTCAGGTAATTCATGTAGGAGTAGACATCGCTCAGCGTGACAGACCTGGCCAGGTCCAGATCCACGTCGTCAATCGGAATTTCATCCAGCTCGGCGGTACGTGGTGCTTTGCCTTTTTCGATTTTCACATAGCGGAAGAAGTTGCGCAGATCCAGGTAGTATTCATCCACCGTTTTTCTGGAGTGACCCTGAATGGTCTCATGATACACCAGAAAGTCCCGCAGAACCGGCGGAGCAGTCAGACGGTAGTCATTTGTATTCAAATCCTCCCTCCAACTCAACAAAATTTTTATTTTGTTGAGTTGGAGGTATACCCCCCTCTCGAAGAACTCCCCCCAGTTTACCACGCCTGTGGTAGCTGGTCAAGCGGGCCGTTTGCGGCGCTTGGCCTGCTTGAGCTTGGCGTCGAGAAGCTTGTCAGCCATGGCGTAGATAAGGGTGGTTTCGATCGAGCTGTGGTTCAGGGCCCGCTGGACGCGCTGGATGTCGCCGTAGCGCTCCAGGAGTTCGACGGCGTAGACCTTGCGGAGGCTGTGCGGCGCGACGTTCTGCGGGAGCCGGAACGCCCTGGCGGCGCGCTTCACGTCGGCCCAGACGGCCTGCCGGGTCTTGTGGGTGCCCGGGCGCTTGCCCGGGAACGCCCATTCGGGCCCGGCCTGGGCCCGGATGGCGGCCAGGAGCGAGGCCGTGAGGCCCACCCTCCGGCGCTTCTTCGTCTTGGCTTCGGTGACCATCATTTGGAGCCCAATATCTTGTGTCCGAAGGGATACGACATCCCCCACCCGCAGTCCGGTGTGTAAACAGACCCGGGCGATAAGCCTGTTTTGCGGCATGAGTGCGGCCAGGACGTGCCCCACCTCCCGGTGCAGTAGGTAATCTGTTTTCACAATGTAAAATCAACCCCCTATGATTGTGCGGGGGTAAAGGCCCCCCGCCTGCCCCCGGAGGCCCGCCGGAGCGGGCCCCCGGGGGCCCATTGAACTTTCCTGAATCTGTAAAATGCGCCCGAAATCCAACCAAACGGTTGGATATTTCCAGAAATTAGTTCATCTGTTTGAGGGCGCTAGTTTTTTCCATCACACCCGGATACAGGCTCCTCCCTGGCGGCCCCCTGGAGGGCGGCGAAGAAGCTTGCCACGGCCTCCGGGTCGCCGTCCTGCGGGAGGCCCGCCTTGAGGATGGCCCCGAGGGCCGCGCCCTTGTCCATGAGCTCTACCCGGACTCCGCCGCCGGGCTTGACCTCCAGCTCCACCAGGGCGCGGAGATCGGCCCCCTTCAGGTTGGAGGGCTTCCCCTCCGCCACGGCTAGGGCCAGTTTGACCGCATCGTTGGGCCTGGCCTCTAGCAAGCTGTATGCCAACTCTTCCCACTTCATCCTGTAAAACTCCTTTCCTTTACAGCCAGGAGTCCAGGGCCTCCTGCTCCCACTGTTCTTCCATGGCATCGAACAGACGTTCGAGCGCCGTCTCACGGGCCGCCGCCCTGCGCTCCGCGCAGGCCTGGACGCAGGCCCAGCAGCGGCGGCTGTCGCACAGCTCCCACCAGGGGCACCTCAGATTGACCTCCAGCAACTTTTTCGACTGGTTCTCCACTGTTTTCACCCCCTTTCGCCTGGAATTGGAACTGGACGAAGCTGATACCCGCCTGGGGCAGATCGAAGCGGTAGGCCCCCGGTTCCTGCTCGGCCTGGCGGAAGTCCAGCTCGGCGTAGGTGACCTGGGGCCGCCCCAGGGCCCCGCCGGAGTAGTACCAGCGGCCCCCAATCTTCTGGGGCTCCAGGCCGTCACCATTTGGTGACGGGGCCAGCTCCTTGCCGATGTACTTGCAGACGTAGCTGACGGCCCGGTCGTACTCGCCGTACAGCTCTATGGCCGTCGTGAAGCCCCAAGACCAGCCGGGAAGGTTGTAGACGGGTTTCCCCCCGTCCTCCAGCCATTTGGCCCTCTGGCGGGCGCTCCTGGGCCTCCTGGGGGCTTTCTGGCCGGGCAGAGAGACAGTTCCGCTGTCCCTGGCCTCCAGCGCGTCGTTGAAGAAACCGTGGAAGTGAATAGCCCCGTCCTTGTGCCGCTCCGGCACCAGGACGTAAGCCAGGCCCTTCCGCCTGACCTGGTTGTCCAGCCAGTGGTTGAGGTGCCGGGTGACCTCCCGGACGTCGTAGCGGTTCACCCGGGCCGGGTCGAGGGTGAGGGTGACGAACCACCGGAAGGGGGTGCACAGGGCGATATCCCGCACCTGGGCCCGGGCGCGGCGGACGGCCCGGGCCACGTCGTGGCCGCCGTCCTTGGCCCTGGACGCCTTGACCCGGGCACCCTGGCGGGCCTCCCAGCCGGAGCCGCCAAAGATGGCCTTATCGCAGACCAGGGCCTCACAGCGACCCCCCGGATAGGATTTGACGCGGGCCGTACAGAAGATATCGGAGCCGGAAACCCCTGTGCCCGTAAGCTTTGCCATGGTTCAGCCCCTCCCCCCCTGACGGAATAATGTCCTAATATCAAGTAGGGCCTCCGGCCCCCTCCCGGTTGACGGGAGTCCGGCAGTGGCCCGGGCTGGCATGGAGCCGCCCCGGGGCCCCGGGCCCGTCGGGCCGCGTGTCGGGGGCGGCCCTCTGGGCCCCCCCGGTGCGGTCGCCCCGTCCTGCGGGCCGGGGCTTCTGCGGTGTGCTCGGCCCCGTCGGCCCCTCCGGGGGGCGCTTCGGGCCGCTCCGCCGCCCTG
>NZ_JH417686.1 GCF_000239295.1 Flavonifractor plautii ATCC 29863 | reverse complement strand
GTACTCTTCATCAGCATGTAATAGGAGGCCGTGCGCAGGATCACCAGGATCATCAGGGGCAGGGCCATGTGCCACAGGATATCCACTGCCTTTTCCAGCCCCGACAGGCCGCCGGAGGTAATGCCGCTGATGGGAAACAGCCCCATCTGGAACGCAAATACCATCAGAAACAGAATCGCCATGCAGTTGGTTGGAATGGTATTCAGAAAGAGCATAATGGGTGAGGCGATGGTGTCCAGCAGGCCGCCCTTTTTCCACCCCGCCCGCAGGCCCAGCCCTCCGCCCAGTACGGAGGAGAGCACAATGGCGGGTATGGTGAGCAGCAGCGTCCAGCGCATGCGGAACAAAACCGTCTCCAGCACCGGCAGCTTGGTACGGTAAGAATTCCCGAAGTCCAGGTGCAGCGTCTTGTTGAGATAGGTTATGTACTGGACCGGCAGGGGCTTGTCCAATCCATACTCCCGCCGAACCTCCTCAATCACCTCCGGCGCCTCCGCCTCCAGACGGAGATACTCGTCCTCACCGATAATGTGTACCACCGGGTCGCCAGGCATAAACCGGATGAGGATGAAATTGATGGTTATGATACAGAAGATGATAAAAACAGCCTCCACCAGGCGTTTTCCCAGACTCGCAAAGCACAAATAGCGTACCCCCTTCCTTTTTATATACAGAGCAGGGGCGCACGTCTCCGCCGCCCCTGCTCCCGGCCCTTGCTCAGCCGATCGGATGCAGATTGTACCAGGTCTCGCAGTTGATGACGCCCCAGCCGGGGAAGTTCGTCCATCCCTCGTATTTGTCGGTGCGGTAGGGGTAGTAGGCGGTATCCCAGCACAGGGCAATGCCGATGACCTCCTCCGAGGCAATCCTCTGCAGCTCTTTTACCTTGGCCACATAGTCCTCATCCCCCTGGGCGTTGAGCATATCGTTGTAGGCCTGGTCGAAGTCCTCCAGATCGCAGGTGCCCCACATGCTCAGATCGTCATTGAACA
>NZ_JH417685.1 GCF_000239295.1 Flavonifractor plautii ATCC 29863 | reverse complement strand
ATTTCTACGCAGATTGTCAAGGAACAAGGCGCACCGGGTTAACGCAGTACGCAGGAGATTCCTTGGTGCTCCCATCATTGGATTCGTATAAAAAGTAGGTATATTTCTGCTTTTTGACCGCGCCGTTGATGGCGAGGTAGCCCAGCTCATAGTCGCCGTTATAGATGTCCACTTCGCCCAAGGCATCCTCCTCAGAGCTGGCCGCAAAGGCCGCCGTGGGCAGGAGACTGAGTATGGTCACAAAAGCCAGGAACAGGGACAGTAATCGCCTTTTCATGGTTGAGATCTCCTCCTTAAAACGCAGAATAACGGCCCCTGGTGCGCACCAGGGGCCGTTTTGGAAAAACGCAGTATTTTCTTACAGGGTTTGCAGATATGCCAGGTAGTCCAGGGAGCCGGTCAGCAGGATAGCCATATCCCCACGGGTGATGGCGTCTCCTTCCAGCGATCCCGCTGGGGCAAGCCCCAGTTCCGCTGCCTTTTCACAGGCGGTATCGTAGGTCCAGCCATCCTGTTCCAGGTAGCGAAGCATAACCGTGCAGGCCATTTGCGGGCTGACCGGATCTGAGGGGCCAAACAGGCCGTCTCCGTATCCGGCCATTGTACCCATGGAGGCGCACACGCCCACAGCGACCTGTGCCCATTCAGGAACATCGTTGAAATTGGTGGTACACATCCGGGTGTACCACTCCGTTTCCCAGGCCACGTGCTCCGGGTTCAGGATGATGGGGCTGATCAGACAGGCCAGTTCCGCCCGCGTCAGGTCGTCCTCCAGGTGCAGTTCGCCGTTTTCATCTCCCTTCATGAGCCCCTCGGACTGCAGCCGGGCGGCGGCCAGCTCCTGGGGACTGGGGGCTTCTGCCGCCTGGACAGGGCCGGTCAGCATGGCCACGGTGGTGACGCCAGCCAGGAGCAGGGATACCGATTTCCTATGTTTCATACTCGCTTCCTCCATTTCCTGTGTAGTGGGGGTCTACACTCCGAACCATACCACTGTTTTGGTGGAAAGTCGAGCGAAATCGGCAGACAGCATTACTTGGCCACAGCGGTGACACACCAGCGGTAAGCCCGCTGGTTTTTGACACAGGTATAAAGGGTGAGTCGGTTGTCGCTGGTGGATGTGGTGCCGCTGGTGTCGGTCTCGAGCACCTTTTCCACCGAAACAACTTCGTAGGTCCTTGTCCCCAGCTTGGTGGTCCAGGTAACGGTATCACCTGGCTTCAGGGTGTGCAGGTCTCCAAAGTCATCCCGTACACCCCGGTTGTGGCCTGCAACACAAACATTCCCATCCCAGATGCTGGTGCCGGGGAAGTGACCGGCCCCTTTGGCCAGGGTTCCGCTGTCCGTTCCTTCATAGACCCTGACAGACAGGCCAATGGCCGGGATCTTGAGCGTCCCCAGGTATCCGCCGGAGTAGTAGAGATCGCTTGTGACGGCGGTAAACGATGGGCCGCTCCAGTTGCCGCCGCTGTCCACAGTCGGATAAGTGATGCTCCCTGTCTGAGATACCAGGCCGCCGCCCTCCAACGCACCGGGAACCAGGTTGGGGGTCAGGGCTGTGCCGGAGCCGGGGAGATAGCTGGTTGGGCTGCCGAAGCCGGGCGGGATCAGGGCTGTGTTCTTGCTCCGGTCCACATTGGGATCTTCCCACTCATAGATCGTATCATCGCTGGTGGGCCTGCCGAACAGGTGATCCTCTGGGGCGTCCATCGTGTATTCCAGCGCGCTGGCCTGACCAACGCACAGGGTGCATATCATTGCCGTCAGCAGAAAGACGCGCAGTTTCAATTGAAACTCACCTCCGTTCCTTGAGCTTCTTGAATACGAACGCACCGCTGGCCGCCAGTACGGCGATCCCGCCGCCGATCAACAGCGGCAGCTTCAGGGTGGACAGATCCACGCCTGCGGACGCTGTACTGCTGCCCGACTCAGGCTCTGTGGACTCCTCCGGGGCCTCCATACTGCCGAAGATGGCGGTATAGGTCACTACGCTGCAGCCGGTCTTGGCCACCTCGCCGGTGTAGTTGGCAGTGACTGTGTAGCCGGTGGCGTATTGGTAGCTGCTGGTGCCGGTGTAGCTGGCTGTAGCGGTGTAGCGGGTAACTGTGCCGCCCGCGCCGTCCGTCTGCTCGGAGCTGCTCCACTGGACATCCGCCAGGGTCAGCTCCTTCCCGTTGTCCTCGATGGACTTGGGGATCAGGGCCAGATCCGCGTCGGACAGATTGGGGTAAGTGCGGGTGGCGGAGAGATTGCGGGTCTTGGTGGCGTAGCCGTCTGTGGTCACCTGGACGCTGGTGTGGTCCAGGCGGAGCACCCCGATGTACCCTTCCTCGGTGGTGACCTCCAACTCGGCCTCCAGCCCCTGGAGGATCTCCTCCATGTTGTCGGTATCGCTGGGGCGGGTGACGGTCTCAGTATGGGGCTTGGTGTCCACCCCCACCTCATCCTTCCGGGTCATATCCAGCAGGTAATACAGCCGCCCATTCCGCACAAAGTCCGACCTGGGGATACCGGAGGGATCGTCTGAGAGGGAGAGCTGATACACCTTGTTGATGCGGGGCTCATTCTGTTCCCCGTAGGTGTACTCCTCCACTGAGATGGGGTAATAGCGGGCGCTCTCGCCGGTATCCGCCTCGGCGGCCAGGGCGGGGATGCTCCCAGTTGTGACCAGGGCCAGGGCGCACAGGGTCGTCAAAAGGTGTTTGATCATGATCGTTCCTCCATGTTTTGTTCTTTTCAGCCTGAATGATCATCTGGTTACAGTCTGTCGCAGATCCCCCCTTTCCCGGATGGGGCCTCGCTGCTGTAAATACTCATTCCAGTCCTTGCCGCAAGGAGGCGTCCGGGACTGCACCATGTAACCTGCGGCCTCGTACTTGGCCCGCAGGCGTTCCACTGCAGACTGGCCCGGCTCATCTGCGTCCAGGCACAGGACAATGTGCCTGAGCTGCGGATTCTCCCGCAGGTATGTATCCAGCGCCCCCTCATGGAGTCCGCACAGGGCCACCGCGTTGCTGGTGACCTGCCGGTGCAGGGTACAATAGCTCATGAGGTCAATGGGGGCTTCAAAGACAAGAACCGCATTCAACTCCGGACGGCAGGGGAGGCGGAAGGCCGTATTCTTGTCGCTGCCAGTTACGTCGCCTTTGAAGCCGGGGCCGCTCCGGTCATAGGTGCCGCGCTTGCTGGCGAACACCGGAGTTCCAGACCTGTTCCGCCCCACAAACACGCAGTTGTGGTGTTCGGCGTCCTCGTACAGCAGTCCTGCCTGGATAAATCCCCGGATCACCTGGGGCGCGATGCCCCTTTTTTGAAGATAGGCAAACACGCGCCGCTGATCCGTGTTGGGGAGTGGCAGGGCAAAGGGAGGCGGGGGCTCATCCTTCTGTCTGTCCTGGCCTTTGGACGGCACCGACTTTTGAGGGGCGGGGGAATCCCGCGCCCAGCCATGGTAGTCAAGCAGATATTCCACCGCCTCCGGGAAGCTCTTGCCGCAGAACCGCTGGAGGAAGGTGATGGCGTCTCCACCGACGCCCTCTGAGTAACGAAACCAGGTGCGGCGGTTCTTGATACGCAGGCTGTCCATCTCTTTGGTGGTATGGTAGCGGCCGACCCGCCTGACCTGGTAGCCCAGGGACTCCAGCAGGTCTGGGAGATCGGTCTCTTTGGCGATCTCCATTTCTGCGTCTGTAAAGCGGTTCTTCTGTTGCTCGATGGTTTTTCCCTCCTTCCACAGAAGCGCAAAAAGCCCCCCAGGGTACCCGATTCTACGTTCGGGCACCCTGGGGGGCTTTCTCTGACTTATGTTATAGGGTTGTTTGGGGGCGCACTCCGGCTGCTATGCGTCCTCACCACACTTTTCCTGCGTGGCCTCCTCCTCTGCGGCTTCCTCCTCAGCCTGTTCCAGGGCCTCCTCGATCAGACTCAGGACGAACTCCCGTTGGGTCACCTTGCGGCCACTGCGGGCGCTCTCGCGCTCCAGGTGCTGCTTGATCCGCTGGAACAGTTCCTCCGGGATTTGGAAGGCCATCGTCCTGCTGCCATTGTTCGCCATAGTCGTCTTACCTCCATTTTCTTTCATCTTGTAGTATTCCATGAGTAACTCTGTGATGTACTGGCTGGTGGTCTGTTCCCGCTGCTCCCGCTCACCGCATACTTTGGCGTGGAGCTCCAGAGGAATCTGGGCGCATAAATTTTTCGTCTCTGCCATAGTCTGTCGGCCTCCTTCTTGTCGTTTGCAACGCAAGTATAGCCGGAAAGCCAGGGAAAAGCTATTACCAACACCATCAAGGAATGGCGAACAGACGAAGCATAAGCACTAAAAGGAACAGTGCTGCGGGGAATGAAAAAAGCTGCCTGTGGGCTTCAGGTATTCTGAGGCCAACAGGCGGCTTGATTTTTCTTCTTGCATGCCCTGGCCGAATGCTCATATGTCATAAAGTAACAAACAAAAATTTGATAGATAGCAGCCCACTATTCCGGGTTACATTTTTTGTTATGTGTTTCATTTTTTAAAAATCATGCGATAAATATAATAAAGCAGATAAAATTCTTTGTTAAACAAGCAGAATAAATTTGTGTTTTTGTAACGATAAAATCTTGTGCGGATATTATATTTTTGACAAAAGTGCCGATTATATCTGTAGGGGATGTTTCTGCAGCAACGGCTCGTATAACTGTAAACTATGGTTATGACAGTTATTCTTAAAACAGGGTTTATTATTATTTGGAGGTGTTCTTATGACGATTACAGGAATGACACGATTTGTGCAACAAAATTATAAGGTTCAAAATTCGCACTTAACCCCTAAACTTCCAAATGGCTCTTTGCCGCCAAAGGGTCATGTTAACCCATATTGTCCGGAGGGAATGGATATTACAGGTCGAACGGATTTTCGCCGCATTGTCCCTGTTGACGAGGGCGTTGCAAATAAGATAAAATCTTTGGTGTTTGAGAGAATGGAAAAGAACGGCGGCATGAGTGGTGGAGAGATTGAGAGCGAAATTATAAAGGATTACGTTATGTCATTGCCACCCGAAGAACGAGCTGCCGCTGGGTGGACATTAAATCAGATTAGTCTGCAAGAGGCTGACCGGTTGGGAGAGTATGTACATCAGCGAGACCCCTCATGGAATTGGGGAAAGCCAGTCAAGCCCGATATCTTGGATGACTACAAATCAGGCATGAATATACTAATATGATGTGGTTGGAATAGTAATATTACAACTATCCATTTGTAGGAGGGTAGCCCAAAATGCTACCGCCCTCTTTTGTTATTTACAACTGAATATCCGCCGCCCCACAGTGGCACATGAAGCAGTAAATCTGAAACCGATTTGCTGCTTTTTTGTTGTCTGTTTGGCAAATTTCCAAATGCCCAGTAGTAAGGAGTGAAGCCCGAAAAAGTGGCAGTAGGAAGTGAGCGGCAGTCCGGCAGTTTCTTAGAGCAAGATTCTACCGAGGTGCCAAAATTCACTTTCTGCTCATTTTTGCCCCTGCGGGAATCTTGTTGGGGAGTGACTTCCCCAAACCCTGCCATGCGGCTTGTGTTGCTGAAAATCCCTCAAAATATTTTTTCGGATTTTTCAAAAATAGTTCCGCTCCACACCCTGTTTTTCTGCTATTACCCGAATACCCTGCCGCTGTCAAAGAGCCGTTACAGAGGGAGAAAGCTTCAAAACCACCCCAGTAGCCAACACCTTGCAGCGCATGGTTGATCTGGAAGCCAAGCGAGCCGAGGGCAAAGGCATGGGCTATGACCGCTGGGCGGCAAAGCACAACCTAAAGCAGATGGCGGCTACCGTTACTGCCTACCAGCAGTCCGGCTTTTCTTCCCCGGAGAAATTGGACGAAGCCTGTTCCGCAGCCTATACCGCCATGCAGAAAAGCATTACAGAGCTGAAAAATGTGGAAAAGAGGCTGAACGGGAAAAGGGGCTGCAACGGCAGGTGCTTGCCTATTCCAAGACCCGCCCCATCCTGGACGGGCTATGACGAAAACAAGCCCCGCAGACAAGATATTGAGACTTTTGTTGGCAAGGTGGGCTTGCCCCAATAACTGCCCGACCTATCCGACACAATAGCTAAGTGCCGGATAGGAACGGCAAAATTTTTTACACTTCTATTACTTCTTTATCACACATAAGAAAATGCGGAGGAGTTCGAAACACTCACTTCCCTAAAAACTGGATTTTGCATCACCCCCAGGGCCCTTCTTTGAAAAAGTTTGCTCTGACTTCTAAAATTAAACTTTTTTGTGCTAGTTTCCTCTAAAACCTTCTAAAATGGCAGAAACACCGCACTTCCGTGCGGTGTTTCTGACGTGTATCTTTTTTGTCTACACATTTTGGTGACCCGTCGGGGATTCGAACCCCGGACCCACTGCTTAAAAGGCAGTTGCTCTGCCGACTGAGCTAACGAGTCATTTGGCTGGGATGGCTGGGCTCGAACCAGCGAATGCGGGAGTCAAAGTCCCGTGCCTTACCACTTGGCTACACCCCAATCTGGCTGGTTCTAAAAGCAAAGGACCGGAGCGGACGCTCCGGCCCTTCCGCCTTAAGGGCTTATGGGGTGGGTGACGGGACTCGAACCCGCGACACTCGGAACCACAATCCGATGCTCTACCAACTGAACTACACCCACCATATCGAATGGCTTTAGAAAACGATGGCACGCCTGAAGGGACTCGAACCCCTGACCCACTGCTTAGAAGGCAGTTGCTCTATCCACCTGAGCTACAGGCGCTTATGGAGCGGGTGATGGGAATCGAACCCACGCGACCAGCTTGGAAGGCTGGGATTCTACCATTGAACTACACCCGCATGGGCGCTGATCTCTTTGGCATGTCAGCCAGAAAATAATAGCATATCTCCGCATTCTTGTCAATGCTTTTTTCGAAAGATCTCGCACTTTTTCCACCGCCATCGGCCTACTCCCGTCGCAGCCGGGGATACATGGCCCCGCTGCCGCAGACACGGAAAAAATGCCGCCTTTGGGCGGCATTTTTCTAGTCGTTGGAGAGCAAAATGCGGTCGTTGTCCAGGTTCTTCCCCGCGCCGGCACGGAAGCGCTCCAGCAGATCGTCCACGGTGAGGCCCTTACGCTCCTCTCCGCCGATGTCCAGCACCACCCGTCCGGCATCCATCATGAAGGTTCGGCTGCCCAGCTCCAGGGCGTTTTTCATGTTGTGGGTGATCATGAGGCAGGTAATGCGCTCCCCCTCCACGATTTCCCGGGTGAGGCGGAGCACCTTCTCCGCCGTGGCAGGGTCCAGTGCGGCGGTGTGCTCGTCCAGCAGGAGCAGCTTGGGGGGCACCATGGTGGCCATGAGCAATGTCAGGGCCTGCCGCTGACCGCCGGAGAGGAGGCCCACCGGCTGGCGCATCCGGTCCTCCAGGCCCATGTCCAGCCGGGCGAGCTGCTCCCGGAAGAACGCCTTGTCGGCCTTGGAGACCCGGCTGAAGAAGGCACGCTGGTGCTTGGCGGTGCGGAGATAGGCCAGGGCCAGGTTCTCCTCGATGGTCATGTGGGGGGCGGTGCCCCGCATGGGGTCCTGGAACAGACGGCCGATCTGGCGGCTGCGGCGGTAGGCGGGCAGATAGGTGATGTCCGCCCCGTCCAGGCGGATGGAGCCCTCGTCCACAAAGAAGTCCCCCGCCACGGCGTTGAAGAAGGTGGACTTGCCCGCGCCGTTGGAGCCCACGATGGTCACGAAGTCTCCCTCGGCCAGAGTCACGGACAAGCCGTCCAGGGCCTTCTTCTCGTTGACGGTGCCGGGGTTGAAGGTCTTGGAGACCTTGTTCAGTTCCAGCATTTACTTCTCCCCCTTTCGCCCGGCCAGGGCGCGGCGCTTTCTGGTCTGGAAAGCCCACCACTGCCGGATGGAGGGGGCCGCGATGGCCAGGGCCACCACCAAGGCGGTCACCAGCTTGAGGCAGTCCACTGGCACCACCTTGGTGTAAAGCACCAGAGCGTAAACGAGACGGTAGAGGATGCTGCCCGCCACTACCGCAATGGCTCCCCGGAACATGGCGCCCCGGCCCACGATGGTCTCACCGATAATCAGGCAGGCCAGGCCGATGACCACGATTCCGGTGCCGCTGTTGATGTCAGCTGTCTTCTGGGCCTGGCCCACTACTGCGCCGGACAGGCCGGTGAGGGCGTTGGCCACGCACAGGCCGATGGTGATGGTGAAATTGGGGTTGATGGAGGAGGAGCGCACCATGTCCCGGTTGTCGCCGGTGGCGCGGATGCTGAGGCCCAGCCGGGTGCCCAGGAAGGCCACCAGCAGCACACCCGCCAGCACGGTGATCCCCCCGGAGAGGAGGATGGGGTTCCAGTCGCCGCCGATGCCGGTGGCGCGGAAGAGGGTGAAGATGGTATCCTGCTTGAGCAGGGACTGGTTGGCCTTCCAGCCCATGGCCATGAGGTTTACGGTATACAGCCCCGTGTTGGTGACGATGCCCGCCAGGATGGAGGGCACTCCCAGCTTGGTCTGGAGGAAGGCGGTGACAAACCCGGCGCAGGCCCCGGCCAGCATGGCGGCGGGGATGGCCAGGAAGGGGTGTCCCGCGGCGGTGAGGGTCACCGACACGGCGCAGCCCAGGACGAAACAGCCGTCGGTGGTCAGGTCGGCGATGTCCAGCACCCGGTAGCTTAGGAACAGGGCCATGGCCACCAGAGCGTACTGGAAGCCCAGCTCCAGGGCGGTTTGGGCGACGTAGAGCACGGAAAAACGCTCCTTTCACAGGCCAGCGCCCCCGGCGGGAGCCGGGGGGCTGGCTTTGGTTTGATCTCAGTCCTCAGTGGTGGTGACGGTGGTGACCTGTCCCAGGCTTTCAAAGACGGCGGGGTCGATGGCCAGGGCGGCGGCGGTCTCGGAGTTGACGGTGATCAGGCCGCCCGCCACCTGGTAATAGTCCTCCAGGCCGTCCATGCCCCCGGTCATGGCCTGGTAGGCCAGATCGGCCGTTTCGGCACCCAGGTCGGTGTAGTTGACGCCGCAGGTGGCAAAGGCGCCGTTGCGCACGAAGGAGTCGGCCCCGGTGTAGTGGGGGATGCCGGCGGCGATGAAGTCCTCATAGATGGCCAGCTCGGCGGCCATGATGATGTTGTCGGTGGGGGTGAAGACGGCGTCCACTCCGTCGGCAATCAGGGAGCTGGCGGCGGCGATGACCTCGTCGTTGGTGTTAGCGGTGGCCTCGGTGTAGGCCACGCCCTTGGCGTCCAGATAAGCCTTGGCATCCGCGATGGGCACCTCGGAATTGGGCTCGGACAGGGAGTAGAGCAGGCCCACAGACCCAATGTCCGGATTCTGGGTAAACATCATGTCCAGAATCTGATTGGTGTCCAGGGCATCGCTGGTGCCGGTGACGTAGTCCATGCCGGTGAGCTCCACGGTCTCCGGATAGGAGATGGCGGCGAAGATCACCGGGGTCTTGCTCTCCTCAGCGGAGACGGCGGCCACCTGGGCGGCGGTGGTGGCGATGGGGATAATGGCGTCCACACCGTCGGCAATGGCCTGGTCGGACAATTGGCGCAGGACAGTCTGATCGCCCTGGCCTGAGGTCACCTCATACTCGATCGTGATGCCGTTTTCCTCCGCGATGGCGTCCAGCCGGGCGGTAATCGCGTTGGCGATCTCGTCCAGGGAGGCGTGATCCATCTGCTTGATCACGGCCACCTTATAGGTTTCACCGGTGGCGGGAGCGGCAGTGCCGGACTCCACCGGCTCCCCCTGCGCACCGCAGGCAGAGAGGGACAGGGCCAGCGCGGCCGCGGCGGAGAGAGACAGGATCCGATTCAGCTTTTTCATGTTTGGTTCCTCCCAATCAAAAATTGGGGCGGCAGATGGTGCAGGATGTAAAAAAAACGCTTCTGCCCCATTGCTGGGACAAAAGCGTTTCAACACTTCTGCGATACCACCCAAATTGACGTCAATGACGTCCACTCGCTTCACGCACCATCATGCGTGCCCGATGGATAACGGGTGGGGTCCCGTCGGCATCTACTAGGTTGCCCGTTCAAGCCGCCCTCGGAAGGCCATTCGCCGGTCTCCTCTGATCCCGATTCCACCCTCCGGGACTCTCTTTGCATCGGAAACGCCGGGTACTTCTCTTCCTCACTGGTTTACCATGTGTGGTTGTTGTACCGTATTATACGCACCTGTTCCGGCTTTGTCAACTCTTTTTTTTGCGCAGGAAGGAGAATTTGGTCTCGGAGCACACCACGGCGATGAAGATCAGCGCAAAGCCCACGAACATGAGGGGGGTGGGCCGCTCATTGGCGAAGAGGATGGAGAAGAACACGCCGAAGGGGGCCTCCAGGGAGAGGAGCACGGCGGCGGTGGAGGGGGCGGTGTACTTCTGACCGATGTTCTGGAACAGGAGGGCGCCGCAGGAGGCGCAGATGACCAGGTACGCCAGGCCCATGATCAGGCTGCTGTCAAATACCCCGGGCGTCAGCGCCGGGCGGGTGATCAGTACCCCCAGCCAGGAAAAGAGGGCGAAGGAGGCAAACTGGAGGGTGGTGAGGATGAAGATGTCCCGTCCCTCGGAGTACCTGGACACGGCCACGATGTGGGCGGCGAAGAAGAAGCCGCCGATGAGGGTGAGCACATCGCCCATGTTGAAGGCGGAGGCGTTGTCCCCGGTGATGGACACCAGGGCGATCCCCCCGATGCACAGGAAGGCGGCAATCAGGTTGAACCGGTCGGGGCGGCGCTTGGCGATGAACCAGTACAGGAAGGGGACGATGACGCAGTAGACGGCGGTAAAGAAGGCGTTCTTGCCGGAGGTGGTCTGCTCCAGGCCGAAGGTCTGGAAGGTGTAGGCCAGAAACAGGCAGAAGCCCATCACCGTGCCGCCGATCAGGTACTGCTTATCCAGCACCTTCCACCGCCGGATGAACACCACCGCCAGAACCAGGGCCGCGAAGGAGAAGCGGATGGCCAGCAGCCAGAAGGTGGGCAGCACGTCCACGCTGGACTTCATCACCACGAAGGAGCTGCCCCAGATGATGGTGGCCAGGATCAGTAGCGGGCTGGCGAAGCGGGCCAGGACGCTGCTCTCTTTGTGTTCGGTCATGGTTGTACCTCTCCTTTGACTATGATAAAATCAGGTTTACACACATTCACCGGGAAACGAGGGTTTGAGCATGCATTTATTCGACTTTGACGGCACGCTGGTGGACTCCAACGGCGTTTGGGTGGAGATTGACAACGGCTTTCTGGCCCGCCGGGGGCTCACCCCCACCCGCGAATACAGCGACACCGTGGGCCACTCCATCTTCCCCATCGCCGCCCAGTTCACCAAGGACTACTACTGCCTGGACATGACGCCGGAGGCCATCATGGCCGAGTGGCTGGACATGGCCCGGGACGCCTACGCCCGTGAGGTGCCCATGAAGCCGGGGGCGGAGGCGTTCCTGGCCCAGTGCGCCGCGGCCGGGGAGCCCATGGCCCTCCTCACCGCCTGCGTGCCCGAGCTGTGCCGGGCCGCCCTGACCCGCCACGGGCTGGAGGGATACTTTCGGCAGATTATCTTTGTCCAGGAGCTGGGCCTGGAGAAGCGCAACCCGGAGGCCTTCACCCGCTCCCTGGCCCTGCTGGGGGCCGAGGCCGGGGACTGCACCCTCTTCGAGGACTCCCCCGGCGCCTGCCGGGCGGCCCAGGCTGTGGGCATCCGGGCCGTGGGGGTGTTTGACCCCTTCTACGCCTCCTACGAGGCGGAGATGCGAGGGTTCTGTGACCGGTACATCACCAGCTTCACCGAGCTGCTGTAGGGGGCGGGCGGCCGCAAGGGCCGCCCTTATAGGTCTGGGGCTGCGGCTCAGACCTTCTTCATGTACTGGGAGGCGGACTTGAGCATCAGCTTCTTGGTGCCCACGCTGTCGAAGGCGATCTCCACCAGGGCGTCGCCCCCCATGGGGGTAACCTTGGTGATGAGGCCCCGGCCGAAGGCCTTGTGCTGGACGCTGTCCCCCATCTTGAAGCCGGGCAGGGCCCCACCGGCGGGGGCCCGCCCAGCCGCGGGGCTCTTCCAGTCGGGGGCGGGCGCGCCGGCAGAGGCCGGGGCGGCGGCGGAGCCCATGGAGAAGCCCCGGTCGAAGGTGCGGCGCAACGGCGGGCGTCGGGCGGGGCGCTCGGCCTCCCGCTCGGCCCGCTCGGCGTAGGGCAGGCGGCCCGACTTCTCCACATACTCCGGCGGGATCTCCCCCAAAAAGCGGGAGGGCCGGTTGGAGTTGGTGCGGCCGAAGAGCATGCGCTGGGAGGCGCAGGTCATATAGAGCTTCTCCTTGGCCCGGGTCATGGCCACGTAGCACAGGCGGCGCTCCTCCTCCATCTCCTCGGCCTCGCCGATGGCGCGGATGCCGGGGAAGATGCCCTCCTCCACGCCCACCACAAATACCACCGGGAACTCCAGGCCCTTGGCCGAGTGCATGGTCATCATCACCACGCAGTCCTCGCTGGGATCGTGGCTGTCCAGGTCGGTATAGAGGGCGATCTCGTCCAGGAAGCCCGCCAGGGAGGGCTCATCCACCGCATTCTCCAGGTAGTTCTGGATGGAGGAGAGCACCTCGTGGACGTTCTCCAGCCGGGTACGGTCCTCCACAGTGTTCTTCTGCTCCAGCATGACGGCGTAGCCGGTGCGCTGCACCAGCTCCTCGTAAAAGTCGGGCAGCTCCATCTCGCCGGAGAGCTTCCGCAGCTCCGCCATCAGCTCGGCGAACTGGGACAGGCGGGGGGCGGCCTTCTGAAGCTCCGGGAAGTCCTTGGCGTGGCTCACCACGTCCCACAGGGAGCGGCCCTCCGCCTGGGCGATGGCCTGGGCCCGCTCCACGGTGGTGGCCCCGATGCCCCGGGGCGGGTTGTTGATGATGCGGGACAGGCGCAGATCGTCGTTGGGGTTGTTGACGGCGCAGAGGTAGGCCATCATGTCCTTGACCTCCGCCCGGTCGAAGAAGCGGATGCCCCCGATGATGCGGTAGGGGATGCCGTTGCGCTTGAAGGCCTGCTCAAGCTGGTTGGACTGGGCGTTCATGCGGTAGAGCACCGCGTGCTCCCGCCAGCCCCGGCCCGCGGAGAAGCCGGCGAGGATCTGGGCGGCCACGAACTGGGCCTCGTCGTGCTCGTTCATGGCGGTGTAGCAGTGGACCTTGTCCCCCGCCTCGTGCTCCGTCCACAGCTCCTTGCCCTTGCGGCCCTCGTTGTTGCGGATGACCGCGTTGGACGCCTCCAGGATGTTCTTGGTGGAGCGGTAGTTCTGCTCCAGCCGGATCACCCGCGCCCCCTTGTACTGGGACTCGAAGGAGAGGATGTTCTCGATGGTGGCCCCCCGGAAGCGGTAGATGGACTGGTCGTCGTCGCCCACCACGCAGATGTTCTCGTACCCCCCCGCCAGGGTGGAGGCCAGCAGATACTGGAGGTTGTTGGTGTCCTGGTACTCGTCAATAAGTACATAGCGGAATTTTTTCTGGTAATACTCCCGAACGTCATTAAAATTCTGGAGCAGGCGGACGGTGTCCAGGATGATGTCGTCGAAATCCAGGGCGTTGGCCTCCCGGAGGCGGCGCTCGTACTCGGCGTAGACCTTGGCGATTTTCACCAGCCGGTAGTCCCCCGCCTTCTCGCACTCCTGGAGGTAGTCCTTCCCCAGCTTCATGGCGTCCTTGGCCCGGGAAATATAGCCCAGGATGGAGCGGGGGGCGAAGGCCTTCTCGTCCAGGTTGAAGTCCTTCACAATGTCCTTGATCACCCGCTCGGAGTCGGCGGTGTCGTAGATGGTGAAGGAGCTGGTGAAGCCCAGCCGGTCGATGTCCCGCCGCAGGATGCGCACGCAGGCGGAGTGGAAGGTGGAGGCCCAGATGTCGTTGGCCGACGGCCCCAGCATCCGCTCCAGCCGCTCCTTCAGCTCGCCGGCGGCCTTGTTGGTGAAGGTGATGGCGATGATGGACCAGGGGACCGCCGGGTCTACCCGGCACAGCCGCTCCTGCTCCGCCTTTTGGGCGGGATCGGGGTTCTGGACGTAGCCCTCCAGAAAGGCCAGGTCTGCGGGGGCGGCCCAGGCGGGCGCCTCATCGCAGTCCGATCCCCGGCCATACTTCATCAGGTTGGCGATGCGGTGAATGAGCACGGTGGTCTTGCCGCTGCCCGCCCCCGCCAGCAGCAGCAGCGGCCCCTCGGTGGCCAGGGCAGCCCTCCTCTGCTCCGGGTTCAGGTTCTGGTAGTCCAGGGCGATGGCCGCCCGCCGCGCTTTGCAGAAGCGCAGTTCCTCTTCTCTGTTCAGCATGGTTTTCTCCTTGGCAATGGCGGAGCCGCCCCTGGGTGGACGGCTCTTGTCTCAATACCTCTATTGTAACGAAAACTGCCCCCCAGGTCAACCTTCCGAAATGGAATCTTTTGCATGTGAAAACCGCATTGCCCCCGGTCAAAATCTTTTTGACTTTATAGTGCAAAAGCGTCTCCGGTATGGTATAATACCTCTCTAGGCAGATTGGAAGGAGGTATCCCATGCGCCGCTTTGTGTTCCGCTCCCCCCGGCTGGGCTTTCTGGCGGTGGGCCCCGCCCTGGCCCGGCCGGCCGCCGCCTTTTACCGCCGCAACCGGGCGGCCTTCGCCCCCTTTGACCCGGTGCAGCCGGAGGACTTCTTCACCGAGGAGGGGCAGGCCGAGCGCCTGGCAGAGGAGCTGGGCTGGGCGGAGGTGGGGCGGAGCTTCCGCTTCCTGCTGGTACAGCCCCGGCACCCGGGCAAAATCATCGGGGCGCTGGGCTTCAACGAGATCGTCCGGGGAGCCTTCCAGTCCTGCTTCGTGTCCTACAAAATCGACGCCGCCCTCTGGGGGCGGGGCTACGGCTCCGAGGCCATCCGGTACGGCACCGGCTGGGCCTTCCGGGTGCTGGGGCTCCACCGGGCGGAGGCCAACGTCATGCCCCGCAACGCCGCCTCCCTGCGGGCGGCGGAGAAGGCGGGCTACCGGCCGGAGGGGCTGGCCCGGCGCTATCTCAACATCAACGGCGTGTGGGAGGACCACATCCACATGGTCAAGCTCAATGAGGAGGAATATCATGCATAAATCCGGTTCCGACGGCAAGTTTACCAGCTCCATCGGCTTTGTGCTGGCCGCGGTGGGCTCCGCGGTGGGCATGGCCAACATCTGGCTCTTTCCCTACCGGGTGGGGCAGTACGGCGGCGGCGCCTTCCTGATCCCCTATTTCCTGTTCGTCGCCCTGTTCAGCTATGTGGGCCTGTCGGGGGAGTTCGCCCTGGGCCGCCTCACCGGTACCGGCGCCATGGGCTCGCTGGACTACGTGCTCCGGCAGCGGGGCCGCCGGGGCGGCCGGGTGCTGGGCGCCATCCCCCTGCTGGGGGTGCTGGGCATCGCCATCGGCTACTCGGTGGTGGTGGGCTGGGTGCTGCGGTACGCCGCAGGCTCCCTCACCGGCTCCGTCCTGGCCGGGGACGCTCAGGGCTTCTTCTCCGCCCTGGCGGTGGACTTCGGCTCCATCCCCTGGCACTTCGCGGCGGTGGCGGTGACGGCCGCCATCCTGATCTTCGGCGTGGCCTCCGGCATTGAGAAGCTCAGCAAGGTCATGATGCCCGCCTTCTTCATCCTGTTCCTCATCATCGCCGTCCGGGTGGCCTTCCTGCCCGGCGCCATGGAGGGCTACCTCTACCTGCTCCGGCCCGACTGGAGCTATCTGCTCAACCCGGAGACCTGGGTGATGGCCATGGGACAGGCCTTCTTCTCCCTGTCCATCAACGGCGCGGGCATGCTCATCTACGGCAGCTATATGAAAAAGGGCGAGAACATCCTCCGCCACGCGGGCATGACCGCCGTACTGGACACCCTGGCCGCCCTGCTGGCGGGCTTCGCCATCCTGCCCGCGGTGTTTGCCTTCGGCATCGACCCCACCAGCGGGCCGCAGCTCATGTTCGTCACCCTCCCCCAGATCTTCCAGCAGATGCCCGGCGGGCGCATCTTCGCCCTGCTCTTCTTCGTCTCCGTGTTCTTCGCGGGCATCACCTCCCTGATGAACATGCTGGAGGCCTGCGGCGAGGCCCTCACCTCCACCTTCCGCCTGTCCCGCACCGTTTCCACCCTCCTGGTGGGCGCGGCCGCCTTCCTCCCCGGCCTGTTCCTGGAGTCCCTGGCGGGCATGGGGGGCTGGATGGATCTCATCACCATCTACGTCTCTCCCTTCGGTGCGCTGCTGGTGGCGGTGTGCATCTACTTTGTGCTGGGTATGAAGGACATCCGGGCCGAGCTGGCTCTGGGCCGGGCCCGGGCCCCCGGCCGCCTTTTCGGCATCACCGCCCGGTTCTATGTATTCCTCACCGTGGCGGTATGGATTCTGGGCATCGCCTACGGCGGCATCGGCTGAATTCCCCCGCAAAAAGCGGCCTGCGCGCTTTGGTGAACACCGATAAGGAAGTATCAAAATCATACTAACTTAACGGCTGACAAACAGGGTTGCTAAAAAACCGGCGTGTTATTTCGCAATGAAATGGCACGCCGGTTCCTTTTCTTTTTAGGCTGTTCAAAGAATTTGATAAGGTACAATAATTTTCGCAAATTGAA
>NZ_JH417684.1 GCF_000239295.1 Flavonifractor plautii ATCC 29863 | reverse complement strand
GCGCGTTCCCGATCGGGAACGCGCGATTTTTATGGTATTTACTCCTTGGGCTCGGCAGGCGCCTCGGCCTTGGGGGCGGCAGCGGCCTCCGCTGCAGGCTTCTCCGCAGTTGGAGCCGCGGGCTTGACAGCGGCAGCCGGGGCGGCCTTGGGGGCCGCAGGCTTCACCTCGGGCACCTTGCCGTCCACGGTGATCAGCTTGCGGGGGCACTTCTGTGCGCAGATACCGCAGCCGATGCACTTCTCGTAGTCGATCACCGCCAAGTTGTTGACCATGGTGATGGCTTCCTTGGGGCAGCTCTTAGCACACAGGGAGCAACCGATACAGCCATTGTCGCATACCTTGCGGGCGTCCACGCCCTTGTCGTGGGAGGAACAGGGAATGGTGACGTGGCGCTTGGTCTTGTAGGGCTCCAGGGCGATGATGTGTCGGGGGCAGATGTCCACGCACTTATTGCACGCCTTGCACTTCTCCTCATCGACCCTGGCCACGCCGTCGATGACGTGGATAGCGTCAAAGGGACATGCCTTCTCACAGGAGCCCAGGCCCAGGCAGCCATAGGCGCAGCCCAGGTCGCCGCCGCCGGGCAGCTTGGAGGCCGCCACGCAGTCGTGGATGCCCACGTAAGTGTACTGCTTGTAGTTCTGGCCGCAGCCGGTGCAGTGCACCTGGGCAATCTGCTTCACTGCGGCGCCAGCGGACACGCCCATAATCTCGCCGATCTGGGCGGCCACCGCCTCGCCGCCGGCGGCGCAGGCATTGACTGGGGCCACTCCCTTGACCACAGCGGAGGCATAGCCGGAGCAGCCGGGATAGCCGCAGCCGCCGCAGTTGGCGCCGGGCAGACAGCCCAGGATGGCCTCTTCACGGGGATCCACCTCAACAGCGAACACCTTGGAGGCGATCGCCAGGACCAGGCCGAAGATGGCGCCCAGCACAGCCAGGACCACAACGGCAATTATAACAGTCGTCATATTCTTCCGCCCTCCTTAACCGAAGACCTTCAGGCCGGAGAAGCCCATGAAAGCCAGAGCGATGAGGCCGGCGGCCACCAGGGCGATCGGGAAGCCCTCGAAAGCCTTGGGCCACTCGGAGAACTCCATCCGCTCCCGGATGCTGGCGAAGATCACGATGACCAGCAGGAAGCCGATGCCGCCGGTAACGCCGTACACGACGCTCTCAATAAAGCCGTAGCCGTTCTGGGTGTTCTGCAGCACCACGCCCAGCACAGCGCAGTTGGTGGTGATCAGGGGCAGGTACACACCCAGGGCCTCATAGAGGGAGGGCATGGCCTTCTTGAGGAACATCTCGATGAACTGCACCAGAGAGGCGATGACCAGGATGTAGGTCACGGTCTGCATGAAGGTCAGGCCCATGGGAACCAGAATGAGCTCATTGATGGGCCAACAGATGGCGGAGGCCAGGCCCATGACGAAGATAACCGCCAGCCCCATGCCGGAGGCAGTCTCGATCTTTTTGGAAACACCCATGAAGGGGCAGATGCCCAGGAACTGGGCCACAATAAAGTTATTGACCAGGATGGCGCCCAAGGCGATGGTAAAGAGCTGAGTCCACTCCATTACTTGGCCACCTCCTCAGTCTTTTTGTCGCCCTTCTTGGGCTTGTTCAGAATGTACTGCATGGCCGCGATCACGCAGGCCAGGGTCAGGAAGCCGCCCACCGGGAGAATCATGCCCAGAGCGGGAATGCCCTCGGGCAGGATGCGGATGCCTGCGGCAGTGCCCAGGCCGAAGACCAACTGTCCTTCTGCGCCGATCTCCAGCAGGCCGCCCATAATGGTGCCATTTCCAAGGAACTCGCGAACCACACACATGATGACCAGCACCATGGTGTAACCCAGGCCCTGGAAGATACCGTCCAGCGCAGAAGCGCCGATACCATTCTTGTAGGCAAAGGACTCGGCGCGGCCCAGAATGATACAGTTCACCACGATCAGGGGGATAAACAGGCCCAAGCTCTTGGACAGGGCCGGGATAAATGCCTGCAGGCACAGGTCAACGATGGTAACAAAGCCGGCGATGACCACGATGAAGCAGGCGATGCGGATGTTGTTGGGGATGATCTTACGCAGGGCCGCGATGATGATGTTGGACAGGGTCAGAATCACCAACACGGACAGGCCCATGCCCAGGCCGTTGAACAGGGTGGTGGTAATGGCCATCACCGAGCACATGCCCAGCAGTTGGACGGTGACGGGGTTCTGGAAGAACAAGCCGTCCCTAAATTGTTTCATCACGTTCATATTCGATTACCCTCCTTAGCCCATGCTCGCGGCGGCGGCGATGGCGCTGGTGACGGCCTCGCAAACGCCGCGGGAGGTGATGGTAGCGCCGGTCAGGGCGTCGATGTCGCCGCCGTCCTTGGTGACCTTGACCTCGCCGGTCTTGCCCACGAACTGGGCCTGGAAGTCCGGCTTGCTGGCGTTGGAGCCCAGGCCGGAGGTCTCGCCGGTGCTGGTAATGGAGATGCCGGAGCAGGCCCCGGTATTGTCCACACCCACCATGATAGTCAGGTTGCCGCTGAAGGACGTGGCGGGCTTAACCTCCACCACGTATCCGGCATCGCCGGCCTTGTAGACGGCCTGCACCATAGCGTCGCCGCCGGTGTACTCCACCTCGTCATAGCTGTTGGCGGGGAGCACGGCAGCCATGGCCTCCTGGGTGGTCTTCTCGTTGTTAGCCGCGATAAAGGGGGCGGTCACATAGTTGGTCAGGCCCAGCAGAAGGGCGGTGGCCGCACAGATGGCAAAGAGGACGATCACCAGGGTCGCCATGCCTGGTTCCTTTTTCTTGGTTGCAGTCTCACTCATGGCTTAGCCCTCCTTCCCGGCTTTTTTGGCCGCCTTGGCCGCAGCCTTCATTTCCTTGGTCACTCCGTAGCGGCCGGGCTTGCCCACCTTGTCGATGAGCCACACGCAGCAGTTCATGATCAGGATGGAGTAGCTCACGCCCTCGGGATAGCCGCCGAAATAGCGGATGAACACGGTCAGCAGGCCGCAGCCGATGCCGAAGATGATCTCACCCTTTTTGGTGACGGGGCTGGTGACATAGTCGGTGGCCATGAAGAAGGCACCCAGGAACAGGCCGCCGGTGAAGAGCTGGTAGGTCATCCACACCAGCCGGTCGTTGCCGCCCAGGGGGAACAGGAAGGTGAGCACCGCCACGGTGGCGATGTAGGCCACGGGGATGCGGGCGCGGATGACGCCGCGGACGATCAGATACACGCCGCCCAGCAGCAGGGCCAGGGCGGAGATCTCACCGATACAGCCGCCCACATTGCCCACAAATGTGTCGAGGATGGTGGCATCGGGCAGCAGGCCGCCGTGCATGAAGTCAGCAGACAAGGGGGTTGCGCTGCTGACGATATCCACCCCGGCCATAGTCTTGGTGCCGCCCAGCAGGTCGGCCCAGGCGCCGGTGCCGATGCCGGGGGCCACCCAGGTGGTCATGGCCACGGGGTAGCACAGCATCAGGAAGGCGCGGCCGCCCAGGGCGGGGTTCATGAAGTTCTTACCCAGGCCGCCGAAGAGCTGCTTGACCACCACGATGGCGAAGAAGTCGCCGATGATCAGCATCCAATAGGGCAGGGTGGGGGCGCACACGAAGGCCAGCAGCACGCCGGTGACGGCGGCGGACAGGTCCTTGACGGCGCAGGACTTGTGCATCAGCTTGCGGTAGCCCCACTCGAAGAACTCGCAGGCCAGCACGGAGATGATGGTGGCCACCAAGGCACGGGGGCCGAAGAACACCACGCCCATGACCATGGCAGGTACCAGGGCGATGAGCACGTCCCGCATCAGGTTGGTGGTGTCAATGGGAGAGGCCACGTGGGGGGACGACGCCACCGTGAGTCTCAGCTTCTTTTCCTCGTTCATGCTTTGGCCGCCTCCTTCGCCGCTTTTTCCTTGGCCGCCAGAGCCCGCAGCTCACCCTTGGTCACACGGAAGGACTGGACCAGGTGGAGGCGGGCGGGGCAGATGTAGTTGCAGGAACCGCACTCAATGCAGTCCATGACGTTAAGCGCCTCGGCCTCCTTCCACATGCCCTTCTCGGCGTACAGGTGCATGTAGACCGGAGTCAGGTGCATGGGGCAGACGTTGACGCAGCGGCCGCAGCGCAGGCAGACCTCCTCCTCCACAACGGGGGCGGCCTCCTTTTTGGTCAGGCAGAGCACGGCATTGGTGCCCTTGATGCAGGTGACATCCAGGTTATACTGGGCGATGCCCATCATGGGGCCGCCGGTGAGCACGCGGTCGGGCTCCTCCTTGAAGCCCTTGCCCTCGTCGATGATCTGCTGGAAGGAGGTGCCCAGGGGCACCAGCAGGTTTTTGGGCTCCTTGATGGCGTCGCCGGTGACGGTGAGGATGCGGTGGGTCAGGGGCTTGCCCTCCACCACGGCGTCGTACACGGCAGCGGCGGTCCCCACATTGAACACCGCGCAGCCCACATGGGCGGGCAGCCCGCCGGGAGGCACCTCGCGGCCGGTGACGCGCTGAATGAGCTGCTTTTCCGCGCCCTGGGGGTAGCGGGTGCGCAGAGACTCCACCTGCACGTCGTTCTTGCCGCCCACCAGCGCCTTCAGGTGCTCGATGGCGTCCTCCTTGTTGGCCTCCACACCGATGACGGCGTTCTTCAGGCCGAAGGCCTGCATCAGAATGCGCACGCCGCCGATGACCCGCTCGCCCTGCTCCAGCATCAGCCGGTGGTCAGCGGTTATGTAGGGCTCACACTCGGCGCCGTTCAGGATCAGGGTATCCACCTTGCCGACGCCGGAGCTGATCTTCACGTGGGTGGGGAAGCCGGCGCCGCCCATTCCGGTGATGCCCGCCTCCTTGACAATCTCCACGATCTCCTCGCAGCTCAGCTTGCTGTAGTCGGGATGGGGGGTGAGCACGGAGCCCCAGGTGTCCTGGAAGTCATTCTCGATGACCACCGACATCACCTTTCCGCCGCCCACATAGGGACGGGGCTCCACCGCCTTGACCACACCGGACACAGACGCGTGAATGGGGGCGCCCAGGCCGGCGATCTCGCCGATCTTCTGGCCCACCTTGACCTGATCGCCCACGGCTACAATGGGCTTACAGGGCGCACCGACATGCATTGCCATGGCGATGACGACCTGCTTGGGAGCGGCGCTCAGGGGCGCAACCTCCTTGTGGCGTGCCAACTCTTTCCGGTCATTGGGGTGCACGCCGCCGTAAAAGCTTTGCTTCATAGGTCCACCTCGCAAATCTGACCCACACACGGGCCATTGTTCTGAGTCGTTTGACCGGTATCTCAAACAGATTTATCATAGCGCAAACCAAGCATCTTGTCCAGTTAAAACGCTCAAATTCCCTTCATTTTTTCTTTTAAACCAATTAGTTTTTTCTCTTTTTCCAGAAATATGGTAACATCCGCAGTACCATTTTTGCAAAAACCATCCGGTTTACTTTTTCGTCAGGATGACAACAGAGCTCCGCTCCGTTCTCCACTTTCGTTGTTTAAAATAGAGAAGTTCAAAAAGTGAAATTAACCCGATTGACAAATGCGGTCCGGAACGGTATGATATCAGGTAATTACATTTTCCGGGCTTGCCCGGAGCGTACAAAGGCGATGACCGGGACAGTACGGGCGGTACATAAGCGCAGAGAGGGAGCGGCTGGTGTAAGCTCCCATGAGGCCGCCCCGAACGCTCGCCCGGGAGCAGCCCTGCTGAACCGCAGGTTAGGCAGGGACGGTTTCCCCTCCGTTAGCGGGGCAATGAGTGCGCGGGCGCGCCCCGCGAAGTTAGGTGGTACCACGGAGTCATGGCGGCTTCGTCCTATGGGACGAGGCCGCCATGCTTGTTTTTATCGTTAAAGGAGGTTGGACGACCCATGAGAATGAAAACCGCCCAGATCTTGATGGAGTGCCTGCTGGAGCAGGGGGTGGACACGGTCTTCGGCTACCCCGGCGGCACGATCCTGAACGTATACGACGAATTTGAGCTCCACGGCTACAAGGACAAAATCCGCCATATCCTCACCGCCCATGAGCAGGGCGCCTCCCACGCCGCCGACGGCTATGCCCGCGCCACCGGAAAGGTGGGGGTGTGCTTCGCCACCTCCGGCCCCGGGGCCACCAACCTGACCACCGGCATCGCCACGGCCTACTACGACTCCTCCCCTGTGGTGTTCATCACCTGCAACGTCAGCGAGAACCTCATCGGCAAGGACTCCTTTCAGGAGGTGGACATCACCGGTATCTCCATGCCCATCACCAAGTGCAACTATCTGGTGAAAGACCCCGGCGCCCTGGCCGACGTGCTGCGGGAGGCCTTCGCCATCGCCCGCTCCGGCCGCCCCGGCCCCGTGCTGGTGGACATCGCCAAGAACGTCACCGCCGCCGAGGCCGATTACGAGCCCCTCCCCCTCGACCAGCACGCCAACCACGGCCGACTGGGGGCCATGCTCCGCCGGGCCAGCCACGATCTCAAGACTCCCGAGCCCGACGCGGGGGACATTCAGACCCTGCTGGATCTCATTGAGGTGGCCCGGAAGCCCCTGGTGCTGGTGGGCGGCGGGGTCATCCGCTCCAAGGGAGCTGTGCCCCAGTTCCGCACCTTTATCGAGCGGCTCAACGCCCCGGTTGCCTCCACCATCATGGGCGGCGGCGCCTGCCCCGGCAATCACCGGCTGTTCACCGGCATGATCGGTATGCACGGCTCCCACGCCTCCAATCTCGCCTCCGACCAGTGCGATCTGCTCATCGCCGTCGGCTGCCGCTTCTCCGACCGGGTGGCCACCGACCCCGCCACCTTCGCACCCAACGCCAAAATCGTCCACATCGACATCGACCGGGCGGAGATCGACAAGAACGTGCTCACCCACCACCACATCATCGGCGACGCCCGCCGGGTGCTGGAGCTGCTCAACGAGAAGCTCCCCCAGCACGACTACCCGGAGTGGAAGGCGTGGGTGTTCTCCCACCCGGAGGTGCCCCTCAAGAAAGACGATGTTCTCCACCCCCACGAGATTCTGGAGACCATCCAGGCCGTCACCGGCGGGGACGCCATCGTGGCCACCGATGTGGGCCAGCATCAGATGTGGTGCGCCCAGTACTACCACTTCTCCCGCCCCGGCCAGTTCATCACCTCCGGCGGCTTCGGCACCATGGGCTTCGGCCTGGGGGCCGCCATGGGGGCCGCCGTGGGCAATCCGGGCAAGGTGGTGGTGCACTGCACCGGCGACGGCTGCTTCCGCATGAACTGCCACGAGCTCTGCACCGCCGAGCACTACAACATCCCCGTCATCACCGTCATCTTCAACAACCGCACCCTGGGTATGGTGCGCCAGTGGCAGAACCTGATCTACCAGAAGCGGTTCTCCCAGACCGATCTGGACCGGGGCCCCGACTTCGTCAAGCTGGCGGAGGCCTACGGCATCCAGGGGGAGCGGGCCGCCACCCAGCCGGAGTTCGAGGCGGCCTTCCGCCGGGCCGTGGCCGCAGGCCGGCCCTATCTCATCGAGTGCGCCATCGACAAGGACGCCATGGTCCACCCCATGGTCTCCGCCGGCGCTCCGGTCACCGATTTCATCCTGGATTAAAGGAGGGCGTGGATATGAATGAAGCCAATGTGACCCGCCGCACCCTCTCGGTGCTGGTGGAAAATGCCGCCGGTGTCCTGTCCCAAGTCTCCCGGCTGTTCTCCCGGAAGGGCTATAACATTGAGTCCCTGGCGGTGGGCACTACCGACGACCCAGCCGTCTCCCGCATCACCATCGAGGTGTGGGCCGACAAGCCCATGATTGAGCAGATCATGAACCAGCTGCGCAAGCAGTTCTCCGTCTACTCCGTGCAGGAGCTGCTGCCCGAGCGGTCCATCCGCCGGGAGCTGGTCATGTTCAAGGTGCGGGCCGAGACCCCCGACATCCGCAACGAGATCATCCAGATCGCCAACATCTTCCGGGCCTCCATCATCGATGTGTCCCTCAAGTCCCTCACCCTGGCCCTCATCGGCGACGAGACCAAGGCCGACGCCATGCAGAAGCTGCTGGAGGCCTTCGGCATCCTGGAGCTGGTGCGCACCGGCATGGTGGCCCTCGAACGGGGCGCCTATACCATCGGCGACGAGACCAAGGAACAGACCGAGTTTAATCTGGGCAAGAACTTCCTGTAAGGCTCCTGTTGCCCGGCGCGCAGAACATAGGCCCCGTCAAATTCCACAGAGGCCTCTGTGTTTTCATATTAAAAATGAAGTGTCTCATTTTCCACAGAAAGGGGGAGAGCATGTATGAAGCTGTATGAAACTATGTTCCTGTCAACCAGAGGGAGGGTGTTCCTCTATTAGCCCTCCAGATATGAAGGAGGAAATATGAACCATATTACCCTGCAAAAAGTGGATGAATCCAACTTTCTTGCGTGCTTTTCCCTGAGATTAGAGGCCCAGCAGGAGAAATTCGTATCCCACCCGATCCGGAGTCTGGCCCAGGCGTATGTATACTACAGTCAGTGTACGCCCTTTGCGGTCTGCCGCGCCGGTCAGGTGGTCGGATATCTGATGGTCATCTATGACTATGACGAAGAGGCTTACTTCATCTGGCATCTGATGATCGACGCCCAGCACCAGGGCAGGGGCTGCGGGAGGGCGGCTATGGAGGCGGCGCTTGCCTATATCCGTTCCAAGCCTTTCGGGGCTTCCAACCTCGTCCGGCTGACCGTCAGCCCGGAAAACGCGGCCGCCTGCCATTTGTACCAGACCCTGCGCTTCTCTCCCACCGGCCGGGCGGACGGGGATGAGATCGAGCTGGAGCGGGTGCTTGACTGACCTCCGCCCCATGCGGCGGCCTTCCGCTTCTGCGGATTGTATCACAGTTATCATTCTTTTCCCGAAAACTATGCTATCATGAGTTCAAATTCCCCCACCAACAAGAAGAAAAAGGAGTGTATCACCATGGCTAAGATGTACTACGAGAAGGACTGCGAGCTCTCCTACCTGAACGGCAAGAAAATCGCCATCATCGGCTACGGCTCCCAGGGCCACGCCCACGCCCTCAACCTGAAGGACTCCGGGTGCGATGTGTGCGTCGGCCTGCGGGCCGGCTCCAAGAACTGGGCCGAGGCGGAGAAGGCCGGCCTGGCGGTCAAGACTGTGGCCGAGGCCGCCCAGTGGGGCGACATTGTAATGATGCTCATCAACGACGAGGTCCAGGCAGAGGTCTATAAGAATGACATTGCCCCCTACCTGACCGAGGGCAAGGCCCTGGCCTTCGCCCACGGCTTCAACATCCGCTATCAGCAGATCGTCCCCCCCGCCGGCGTGGACGTGTTCATGGCGGCCCCCAAGGGCCCCGGCCACACCGTCCGTTCCACCTACGTCAACGGCAAGGGCGTGCCCTGCCTCGTGGCGGTGGAGCAGAACGCCACCGGCAACGCCTATAAGCTCGCCCTGGCCTACATCGCGGGCATCGGCGGCGCCCGGGCCGGCGTGATGGAGACCACCTTCCACGACGAGACCGAGACCGACCTGTTCGGCGAGCAGACCGTGCTGTGCGGCGGCGTGGTGGATCTGATGCGCTGCGGCTTTGAGGTGCTGGTGGAGGCCGGCTATGAGCCGGAGAACGCTTACTTCGAGTGCATCCACGAGATGAAGCTGATCATCGACCTGATCAACAAGGGCGGCGTGGCGGCCATGAACTACTCCATCTCCGACACCGCTGAGTTCGGTGAGTACGTCTCCGGCCCCCGTGTCATCCCCCACGAGGAGACCAAGGCCCGCATGCGCGCCGTGCTCTCCGACATTCAGGACGGCACCTTCGCCGGCAAGTGGATCGCCGAGAACAAGAACGGCCGCACCTTCTTCAACTCCAAGCGCGCCCAGCTCAAGAAGCACCAGATGGAGCTGGTGGGCGATGAGCTGCGCCGCAACATGATCTGGGGCGGTGATAAAGATCTGGACACTGCCTCCAACTGACCCAGAACCGGGCGCGAGCCCCGCGCAGCGGGTCGCGTCCGGAGCGGAGGCGCAAGGGAGCGCAGCGAGGGATGCCCGCAAGGGTGTCCCGAGCAGAGTGGACTTTGCGCCGACGAGGGGCGGCGACAAGGATCTCGACACCGCCTTCAACTGAACCGGGGCCCCCGCGCAACCCCAGCGTCAGCGGTTTGCGTGGGGAAGCGGAACCTTCCCTTCTCCCCAAAAAGTCCGGCCCGTGCATTTGCACGGGCCGGACTT
>NZ_JH417683.1 GCF_000239295.1 Flavonifractor plautii ATCC 29863 | reverse complement strand
GTTCTTGATTTCTTTCATGCTGCTCGACTTCCTTCCAGGCTTAGCAGGTCAGGTAACCGCCAGAGCAGTCGCAGTTGGCACCCGTGATGTAGTTGGAGGCGTCGGAGGAGAGGAACAGGGCGTAGCCCACGAAGTCCTCAGGCTCGGCCAGACGGCCGATGGGCTCGCGCTTCAGGAAGTTCTGATACACGGCGGACTCGGGATCGAACATCCACTCGGTCAGATCACTGCGGAACACGGTGGGGCAGATGGAGTTGACGTTGATGCCGTACTTGGCGCTCAGGTCGCAGGCCATGGAGGACACCATCAGGTCGGCGCCGCCCTTGGAGGTGCAGTAGCCGGTGTAGCCGGCCATGCCGCGCTTGGAGCGCTGGGAGGTGACCACCACGATCTTGCCGCCCTTGCCCTGGTCGACCATCTGCTGGGCAACATACTTGCACACCACATAGACGCTCTTGCAGTCGGCATCCATGATATACTGCCAGTCGGCCACGGACTGCTCCAGAATGTTCTGAGGCTTGTTAAAGCCGTGGGTGACGGCCAGGATGTTGACCTCGCCGTACTGGGCCACACAGGCCTTAATCATGGCGTCCACCTGGGCCTCGTCGGCGGGATCGGCCACGCCGTAGGCGCAGTCGATGCCCTCGGCCTTGAACTCGGCCTCCAGAGCCTGGAGCTTCTTCTCGTTGCGGCCGGTCATGAACACCTTGGCGCCGGCATAGCCGTAAGCCTTGGAGAGGACGCAGCCCAGAGCGCCGGTGGCGCCGGTGACCAGGGCGACCTTGCCCTTCACGGAGAACATGTTGTCGACGAACTCTTTCTTCACGTTGACCATTTCTGCTTCCTCCTCTTACTTACTGCGCGTCGGGATAATTGATGATGACCAGCATCTTGGCGGGCTTGCCGCTCTCATTCTTCAGGCCGCGGCCCTCGTTGGGGGGGAAGGAGATGGACTCGTTCTTGTGGATGACGTACTTGTTGCCGTCTTTGTCGGTAACGGTCATCTCGCCCTCCAGGACGAAGTAGACCTTCTCCAGGGGGTTGTCGTCGTAGGCCCAGTCAGCGCCGCCGTCGGGCTCGAACTCGGACACACCGATCCAGAACTTCTGGGCGCCGGTCTCGTCCTTGCCGTGGTAGCGCTTGCAGGTTACGCCAAAATGACCGGCGGGGAAATAGGGCTCCAGCTCTTCATAAGTACGCTTGATCATTTGAAATCCGCTCCTTCTTATGTCAGCATTTTCAGGAAACCAATGCGATGAATTGGAACTTATGCTTTCCTTTTCGAGCCGTAGTGTATCGGAAAATAAAAATTTGTGCAATACCCACAATTATGTAAGTAGATAACCTGTAGGTTTGCACGTACCAAAAGGTAAGTGCTCCGAAATTGTATAATTCGAATAAAAGAGAAAAAGGGATATTGTGTAAACTATTCGGTACAAAAGTGTATCTCTGTGGAAGTTGGATAGGTTGCACAAATTTCAGCAAAAAATTTTGGCGCGTTACAGTGGGGCGGAAAAAGTTTTCCTTGTGGGAGTGGTGGGGGTGTGATATGATAATGCAGGTCTATCTTTATATAGTTGTATCACAAAAGAAAATGAGGTGAACGCCTGTGAAAGCGGACAATTTTGACACACCGACTAATCCCTATCACTATGTGTTGCACTGCATCGGCGGAAAGTGGAAGATGACCATTCTCCATGAAATCTATACGTACGGCAGTATCCGCTTTAACCAGACGCTTAAAATCCTGCCCATCTCGGAAAAGGTGTTCAGCCAGCAGCTCAAGGAGCTGGTGGAGGCGGGGCTGATCCGCCGCATCTCCTACGACACGGTGCCGCCCAAGGTGGAGTATGTGCTCACGCCCAGCGGGGAGCAGCTCATCCCTGCCCTGGACATACTCTATATCTGGAGTATCCGCCAGATGCACGACCGCAGAATCCCCATCGATGCGGATGCCTTTGTAGTGCACAAGTCGGAGAAGTATGTGGACGCACTGGGTGACATCATGCGGGAGAACAACTTCTGGCCCGGGCGGGAGCGCCGGCGCGGCGTGGAGCAGGGCGAGGAGTAAACGTATATTGCGTTATTATAGGGAATTATAAGGAAACGGGCGGCGGAAGCCGTCCGTTTTTGTGTGGTGGTGACAAAAAAGTTAGTATTGCCTTGCCAGGAAATCCGCAGTAAACTTTAACAACGTGTAAAGAAACGGGGAATTGAACGCATATAAGGAGGGGGTACGCTATGCCCGCTGTAGAACAGGATCTTACCCAGGGCAGCGTCACGCGCAAGCTGGTCCGGTATGCCCTGCCACTGGTGGCGTCCAGCCTGCTGCAGGCTATTTATAGTATCACGGACATCATCATCGCCGGGCACTACATCGGTGATGTGGGAATTTCCGCCATCAACAACGCCAGCATCATTATGAATATGCTCACCCAATTGGCCATTGGGCTGACAGTGGGTGGGAATGTGCTGGTGGGCCAGTATTTCGGCAGCGGCGACCACGAGAACCGTCGGAAGTCCGCGGGCAACATGCTCACCGTGGGCCTCATCGCCGGCCTGCTCTTTGCCGCGGGCATTCTGCTGCTGGGACGGCCGCTGCTGATTTTGCTCCAGTCCCCCACCCTGGAGGAGGCCACCGCCTATCTGAGCATCTGCGGCGTGGGCCTGCTGTTCATCTTTGTCTACAATTCCCTCTCCGCCATCCTGCGCGGGGTGGGCAACTCCCGCATCCCGCTGTACTGCATCATTGCGTCGGTGAGCCTCAACGTGGTGCTGGATATCCTGTTCGTGGCAGGGTTCCACATGGGGGTGGCGGGGGCGGCCCTGGCCACCGTGATCGGCCAGGCGATATCCTGCCTGACCGCTCTGGTGTTCTCCCTGCGCCACCGGGCGGATCTGGGCCTGCTGCCCCGCTATCTCCGCCCCGAGGCGGAGATGGTCAAACGCACCCTAAAGCTGGGCTTTCCGGTAGCCCTCCAGTGGACCATCGCCTCCATCTCCTGGCTGGTGGTGCTCACCCTCATCAACAAGTACGGCGTCACCGTCTCCGCCGGCAACGGCGTGTCCAACAAAATCCGCGACTTCTGCCAGCTCTTCCTCTCCGCCCTGACCACTGGCGCGGGCACCATGTGCGCCCAGTGCCTGGGAGCGGGCCTCTATGACCGGGCCGAGCAGGTGATGAAGACCTGCATGAAGCTGGCCCTGGCCATGGCGGCGGTGATTATCGTGGTGGCCGAGGTGTTTGCCCCCCAGTTTGCCATGATCTTTACCCCCGATCCGGAGGTGCAGCACTGGGCGGTGGTCAACCTGCGCATTGAGATTGTCTGCCAGCTCTTCTACGCCGGCATGTTTACCTACAACACCCTGGCCACCGGCTCAGGGCATACAGTGTTCATCATGTGGAACTCCTTCCTCAACTGCATCGTGGTGCGGCTGATCCTGGCTGTCGTCCTGGAGCACTTCCTGGGCATCTACGGCGTCTACATCGCCTGCGGCGTCGCCGTGGCCAGCTCGGTGCCGGTGGGCTGGTGGTTCTACCGCTCAAAGCGATGGATGACCATGAAGAACATCCACTAGAAATAAGGGGCCGGGGGCGCCTGCGCGCCCTGCCGGCCCCCCTTTTTTCCCCAAAGCCGCGCAGAGAAACCAATGTTTTTTACAGTTCGCCAGTTGAAAGCGCGGGCCTGGTACGATATACTTAATACAGACAGTTCAAAATACGGCCATCGGGCTGAGAAATGGGAAAGGTGAATCGGATGGAACAGGCAAAGGTTCAAAACCTGGCATTGACGGCGGCGCGTTCCCGGCTGCTGGCGCTGGATATGGTGTACGGCGCGGCGTCGGGACACATCGGCGGCTCCCTGTCGTCGCTGGATATCCTCACGACCCTGTATTTCCACGTGATGCGGGTGAGCCCCGACGCTCCGCAGGCCCCGGAGCGGGACCGCTTTGTGCTCTCCAAGGGGCACTGCACGCCGGCGCTCTACTCCACTCTGGCCCAGCGGGGCTTTTTTCCACTGGAGGAGCTGAAGCAGTTCCGCCGTATTGACGGGCACATGTCGGGCCATGCCGAAATGCGCCACGTCAAGGGCGTGGATATGTCCACGGGCAGCCTGGGGCAGGGAATTTCCGTGGCCGTGGGCATGGCTCTGGCGGGCAAGGCGGACGGCCGGGACTACCGGGTGTATGCCCTGCTGGGAGACGGCGAGATCGAGGAGGGTCAGGTGTGGGAGGCCGCCATGGCGGCGGCCAAGTACCGCCTGGACAACCTGTGCGCCGTGGTGGATGTCAACGGCCTGCAGATCGACGGCGCCACGGCGGACGTGATGCCCTCCGAGCCGCTGGATCAGAAGTTTGAGGCCTTCAACTGGAACGTCATCCGTGTGGACGGCCACGACTACGCCGCCCTGGCGGAGGCGTTCGCCGCCGCCGCGGCCTGCAAGGGAAAGCCCACGGTGCTCCTGGCCAGGACGGTGAAGGGCAAGGGCGTGTCCTTTATGGAGGGGGACTACGGCTGGCATGGCAAGGCCCCCAACGCCGAGCAGTATGAGAAGGCCCGGGCGGAGCTGTCCGCCCGCGTGGCAGAACTGGAGGGAAAGTAAGCATGGCAGAGAAGATTGCAACCCGCGCGGCCTACGGCGAGGCCCTGGTGGCCCTGGCGGAGGAGTACCCGGAGTTGGTGGTGCTGGACGCGGACCTGTCCGGCTCCACCATGACCAAGGGCTTTGCCAAGGCCCATCCCGACCGCTTTTACAACATGGGCATCGCCGAGGCCAACATGACCGGCGTGGCCGCCGGCCTGGCCGCCTGCGGCAAAAAGCCCTTCACCAACACCTTTGCCATGTTCGCCGCCGGGCGGGCGTGGGAGCAGGTGCGCAACTCCATCGCCTATCCCCGGCTGAATGTCAAGGTGGTGGGCTCCCACGGCGGCCTGTCCGTGGGAGAGGACGGCGCCACCCACCAGTGCATCGAGGATTACGCCATCATGCGGGCCATCCCCAACATGATGGTGGTCTCCCCCTGCGACGGCCCCGAGATGCGGCAGGCGGTGCGCGCCCTGCTGGACTATGACGGCCCCGCCTATCTGCGGCTGGGCCGCCTGGCGGTGGAGAGCGTCACCGACGCCATCCCCGGCTACACCTTCCACCTGGGCCAGGGCGTCACCCTGCGGGATGGCTCTGACGCGACGGTAATCGCCACCGGCATGATGGTGCAGATGGCGCTGAAGGCGGCGGAGCGCCTGGCGGAAGAGGGCCTGTCCGTCCGGGTGCTGGATATGCACACCATCAAGCCCCTGGACGGGGAGCTGGTGCTCAAGGCGGCGCTGGAGACCGGGGCCATCGTCACCACCGAGGAGGCCAACGTGGTGGGCGGCCTGGGCTCGGCGGTGGCGGAGTTCCTGGCCGAGCACTACCCGGTGCCGGTGGTGCGCCACGGCGTCAACGACGTGTTCGGCCGCTCCGGCAAGGCGGAGGCCGTCCTGGAGGCCTACGGCCTCACCCCGGAGGGCATCGCGGAAAAGGTGCGCCATGCGGTGAAGCGGAAGAAATGACGGACATCAAGCTCATCTGCCTGGACATGGACGGCACCCTCCTGGGGGCCGACCACGCCACGGTGCCGGCGCGGAATATCCGCGCCCTGCGGGCGGCGTCGGAGCGGGGGGCGGCGGTGGCCGTCGCCAGCGGCCGGCCGTGGGGATTCCTGCACGAGGTAGCGGAGCAGCTGGGCGTACTGCGCTACGCGGTGCTGTCCAACGGAGCCGCGGTGCTGGACGTGCACACGGGGGAGTGGCTGTACCGCAACTGCCTTCCCGAGGAGACCCGGCAGGCGCTGACGGAGCTGCTGCTGGAGGAGGGCGTACCCTTTGAGGTGTACTGCGAGGGGGAGAGCTGGATTCAGCGGGACCGGCTGGAGGGCGTGCTGGCCCACACCTTCTCCCCCGAGTTCCGGCAGGTGCTCCGGGAGCATGCCCGCCTTCCGGAGGAGCTGAACGCCGCCCTGCGGGGGCGGATGGCGGAAAAGTTCCATATATTCTACGTGCTGCCCCAGCGGCGGAAATCCCTGATGGAACGGGCGGCGGCCTGCGGCGCGCTGGAGATGGTCACCTCTTTCGCAGAAAATCTGGAGTTTACCGCCGCCGGCGTCAACAAGGGGACCGCCGTGCAGGCCCTGAGCGCCCGGTTGGGGCTGGGGCCGGAACAGGTGATGGCCTTCGGCGACGCGGGCAACGATCTGGAACTGCTGGCCTGGGCGGGGTGGTCCTTTGCCATGGCTAACGCCTCGGCGGAGGCCAAGAAGGCCGCCCGCTATGAGACCGGCTCCAACGCGGAGGGCGGCGTCGGCATGGCGGTGGAGCGCTGGCTCCTGGCGGAATAAATCAGAAACGGCGCATGGCCTTTTGCCATGCGCCGTTTTGCCAGGTGGCGGGGAAGCTCAGTCCAGCGGCCTGGCATCCGGTATCCCATCCCTCTCCCCGCTGGCCTCCCGACGAACCCGGCGGAAGTAGCGGATCAGGAAGAACAGGGTAATGAGCAGGCAGAGGGACTCGGACACCAGGGGGGAGAGCCAGATGCCGTTGGCACCGAAGAGAAAGGCGAGCACCACCAGACAGCCTGAGATCAGCACCAGCCCTCGGCCGAAGGAGATGGTCAGGGAGGGAATGGGGTGCTCCATGGCGGTGAAGAAGCCGGAGATCACCACATTGAAGCCCACAAAGAGGAAGGCGAAGGAGTACAGCCGCAGAGCGGACACCGAGGAGGCGAACAGGGCGCTGTCCGGCTGGAGGAACAGGCCCACCACCGCCCCGGCCAGCACCTGGCACAGGACAAAGAAGCCGGCGGCGAAGCAGGCGGCCAGGCGGATGCCGTAGGTGAGGAACTTGTGGCACACCGGCCGCTCCTCCGCCCCCAGGTGGTAGCTGCACAGGGGCTGGATGCCGTGGGCGATGCCGATCACACTGTTAAGCACCATGGTATTCACATAGCTGATGATGGTATAGGACACCAGGGCGTCGGGGCCGATGACACGCTGTATGATGTGGTTGAACAGGAAGATGACCATGCCGTTGGAGAGCTCGCTGAGGCCGTCGGCGGTACCCAGGGGGATAATGCGGCGGTAGGCGCCGGGGTCGGGCCTGAACCGGCCGAACCGCAGGGGATAGCGGTGGGTGAGAAAATAGACGACAAACACCGCCGTGGACGTGGCCTGGGCCAGCCCGGTGGCCAGGGCCGCCCCCCACACCCCCCAGTGGAGATGCATGACAAAGATGTAGTCCAGCACCACGTTCATCAGGCCGCAGGAGATAACGCCGATGATGCTGACATGGGGCGCGCCGTCGGCCTTGACCTGGACCTCCAGGTTGTAGGACACGGTGAAAAAGACGGAGAAGCAGGCGATGACCCCCACGTACTCTTTTACCAGGTGGTGGTTTTCCCCGGTGGCCCCCAGGAAGTCCGCCACCCAGTCCAGGTTGAACAGGACCAGCACCGCCAGGAGCAGGGTGGCGGCGATGACCACGAACAGGTTCTGGTTAAAGTAGTTGCGGGCCCGCTCCACGTCCTTCTGTCCCAGGGCGATGGACAGGACGGTGGAGGTGCCGGTGGCCAGCAGGATGCCCAGGGTGAACACCAGCGACACGAAGGGCAGGGACAGGTTGACGGCGGTGAGGGCGTGCTCTCCCACGCCCCAGGCCACGAACATGCCGTCCACCAGGGAGTAGAGCGAGAAGATCCACATGGACACGATGGACGGAACGGTGAATTTGAAAAAGCGGCGTACCAGGTTCAAGTTCATAACCCCCTCTTGTTAAGATCATGTTAAACCCTCGTACTATCCGAAAGTCAAGAGCCGGAGGGAAAAAAGTTGAAGCAATTTTATCAGATCCACGAGCTGGCCAAGCTCTTTGATCTCTGCCCCGACACCCTGCGCTACTATGAGGAGAAGGGGCTGCTCCACCCGGTGCGGGGGGAGAACCGCTACCGCATGTACGGCATTCAGGACGTGTGTACCCTCAACATCATCCGC
The DNA here is from genome assembly GCF_000239295.1 of Flavonifractor plautii ATCC 29863. GTDB lineage: Bacteria > Bacillota > Clostridia > Oscillospirales > Oscillospiraceae > Flavonifractor > Flavonifractor plautii. The sequence goes on along the minus strand of NZ_JH417683.1, from coordinate 669 downwards.
GCCCTGCGGGAGCTGAAAATCCCAACCCGGGCCATCCGCACCTATCTGGAGCGCCGGTCGGTGGGGGAGACGCTGTCCCTGCTGGACCGGGAGGAGGCGCTGCTCCGCCGCCGCATGGCGGAGCTGGAGGCGGCTCTGGAGGAGGCGCGGGCCCGCCGGGCCAGGCTGGAGCAGTACCGCGCCGCGGAGGACGGACGGGTCTTCTTCCGCCGGGAGGCGGAGCGGCCCTATGTGTTCCTGGAGGAGGACATCATCCTGGAAAAAGAGATCGACTTCCTGCTGAAAAAGCTGGAGCACCGCCACCAGGACTATCTCAAAATCATCGGCAGCCAGTGTATGGGGGCGGCGGTGGACGAGGAGTGGCTGTCCCGGGGGGTGTATAACCACTTCTCCCGGGTGTTCTTCCTCACCGAGCCGGGCCTGCCCCATGACGACGCCCTCCCGGCGGGGGAGTACGCCTGCCTCTATTACCGCGGGGCCTATGACCGCCTGGAGGAGCACTGCGGCGTCCTGCTGGCGGGGATCGCGGCGGCGGGCCGCCGCCCGGCGGGGCCGCCCCTGGAGCTGTACCGGGTGGACGCCCACGACACCAACCGGGAGGAGGAGTACGTCACCGAGCTGCAAATGCGGGTGGAATAACAAAACTGTCCCGCGCCGGAGCCATCCGGC
>NZ_JH417682.1 GCF_000239295.1 Flavonifractor plautii ATCC 29863 | reverse complement strand
GCGGTGGTGAAGGTGCGGGGCAGGGCCAGGATGTTGGGGTTGGGGCCGGTGTACTTGCGCATGGCGTCGGCCAGGGCCTCCTCGAAGGTGGCGCGGGTCTTGAGGCCCATGCTGCGGGCGATGCCCGGCTCCCGGGCGCCCACGATGTAGATGGCGCTGGTGTGCTCCTCGGCCAGGTGGCCGCAGCTCATCATGGAGAAGCCGTGGAAGGGGTGGAAGGCGTTGGCGAAGCGGTACTTGCGGATGTACTCCTCCTTGGTGGCGAAGTACTCGCCGTACCGGTTCATGTCGGGGAGGATGTTCATGTAGTCGTGCTGGAACAGGTCGTACAGCTCCCGCAGGTAGGGCCAGCGCTCGTCGTGGAAGTAGCCGTCGCAGATGGAGGACACGATGAACACGCACCGGTCGCTCATGATGCGCCTGTGGCGGATGACCTGGGCGGACAGGGCCTGCATCATCTGGATGGGGTTGGTGCCCATGCCGTTGCCGTAGTGGAAGTTGGTGGGCATGCCGAACACGATGATGTCGTACTTCTTCTCCGCCCAGTGGACGTAGGTGCGCTTGTCCGCCGTCTTCCAGGACACGGGCTGCATCTCCCTGGCCCAGCCGGAGTTGATCTCGATCTGGCGGCTCTTGGTGTCCAGCACGGCGTCGCAGCAGAAGAATTTCTTGCCCATCTTCTCCTCCATCCGCATGCCCTGCTGGTCGAACTTGTGCCGCATCTCGCTGTTCGTGGACACGGGCACGAAGTCCTGCCGGTGCATCACCTGGGGCACGTGGTGGGCAGAGATGCTCCGCCAGTGGGAGATGCCGGTGGCGCAGTGCTTGTAGCCGCCGGAGTAGCCGCCGTAGGGGTTGCCCTGGGTGTGCCCGATGAGCACCGCCACGTCCGCGTCGTAGACGTACTTGTTCATGATCACGTGGTCCCCCTGGGCGGTGTAGCCCAGGTCCACCAGGTGGTCGTAGTCCTCGCTGTCGTGGCTGGTGATCTGGCCGGTGGGGTAGAACTCGCCGAACAGCTCGGGGCCCAGGATGGTCTGCATCTCGGCCACAGTAGCACGGGGGTGCAGGCCGTTGGAGAACAGCAGCAGCACGTCCTTCTGCTCCACCCCGGCGGCGTACAGCTCGTCCAGGCAGGCACGGATGGCCACCTTCCGGTGGCTGGT
>NZ_JH417681.1 GCF_000239295.1 Flavonifractor plautii ATCC 29863 | reverse complement strand
GGCTTTCCCGCGTGCGGGAAAGCCGCCCGTTCATACCAGCCGGGCCATGTCCTCCGGCAGAGGCTGCTCCCAGGCCATGGGTTCCCCGGTGACGGGGTGGCGGAGGGAGAGCCGGGCGGAGTGGAGGGCGGGGCGGGAGATGAGGCTGTGATCCTCCGTGCCGTAGAGGAAGTCGCCGGTGAGGGGGTGGCCGATGTGGGCCATGTGTACCCGGATCTGGTGGGTGCGGCCGGTGTCCAGCTCCAGCTCCACCAGGGCGCGGCCCTGCCCGGTGCGGAGCACCCGGTAGCGGGTGGAGGCGGGCTGGCCCGCAGGGTCCACCTGGCGGGCCATGAGGGAGCCGGGGACGCGGCCGATGGGGGCGTCGATGCACCCCTCCGGCGGCCGGGGGATTCCCTCGCACACCGCCAGGTAGATCCGCCGGAAGGCGGGGGTGTGGAGCTGGCCCTTGAGCTGCTCCTGGGCGTGGGGGTGCTTGGCCACCACCAGCAGGCCGGAGGTGCCCTTGTCCAGCCGCTGGACGGGGTGGACGTCGGCGGCAATCCCCGCTTTTTTGTAATACCAGGCGATATAATTACAGAGCGTATCGCTGTAGTGGCCGGGGCCGGGGTGGATCAGCACGCCGGGGGCCTTGTTGAGCACCAGCAGATCCCCGTCCTCGTACACGATATCCAGGGGGCCGGGGGTGGGCACCATGTCCCCCTGGCCGTCGGGATCGGCTACCCGGACGGAGAGCACCTGCCCCGCCGCCGGGCGGCAGGCGGTGGTGACCCGCATCCCGTCCAGCAGGATGCCGTCGTCCAGCCACTTGACGCGGCGGATCACCGTCCCCGACAGGCGGAGCTCCCGCCGCAGCAGGGTGTCGATTTTTTCCCCCGCCTGGTCCGCCGTCACGGTCAGCTCCAGGCGGCGGGGGGACTGCTGGACCATGTTTGTGCCCTCCTTGCGTTTTTTCCCAGTATAGCACGGGCGCGGCGGCTTTTCAAACGGCGGATTTTGTAGTATAATAATCAATTAGAATCCAAGCAATGGAAACGAGGTGCCTCCAATGGCGGAAAAACTGGGCCTTTATGTCCACATCCCCTTCTGCCGCAGCAAGTGCGACTACTGCGACTTCTACTCCCTGGCGGGGAAGGAGGGCCGGATGGACGACTACCAAAAGGCGCTGCTCGCCCATATGAAGGAGACCGCGCCCCTCACCCGGGGCTGGCAGGTGGACACCGTCTACTTCGGCGGCGGCACCCCCAGCTTTTACGGGGAGAAGCGGCTGCGGGAGGTGCTCAAAACCGTGGCCAAGCGCTTCGATCTGGCCAAGGACGCGGAGATTACCGTGGAGTGCAACCCGGACAGTGTGGATAAGAAGGTGTTTCAGGCCCTCCGGCGGGCGGGGGTAAACCGCATCTCCCTAGGCGTCCAGTCCGCCCACGACTGTGAGCTGAACTGCCTGCACCGCCCCCATACCTTCCAGCAGGCCCAGAGGGCGGTGGCCGCAGCCCGAGAGGCCAAGATCAAAAACATCAGCCTAGATCTGATCTACGGTCTGCCCAACCAGGATATGGCGGGGTGGCGGGACACCGTGGAGCAGGTGCTGGAGCTGGAGCCGGAGCACCTGAGCTGCTACGGCCTCAAGGTGGAGCCGGGCACTCCCCTGGACGACCGGGTGGTGCGGGGGGAGAAGCTCCCCGACGACGACCAGCAGGCCGACATGTACCTCTGGACGGTGGAGCGGCTGGCGGCGGCGGGCTACCGCCAGTATGAGATTTCCAACTTCGCCCGGGCGGGCTTCCAGTCCCGGCACAATCTGAAATACTGGATGGGCCGGCCCTACATCGGTTTCGGGCCGGGGGCCCACTCCGACTTCGGCGGGCGGCGCTACTCCTTTACCCGGGATCTGGAGGGCTATATTGCCGCCGTGCTGGAGGGGGGCACCGTCATCGACGAGTCCGACCTGATCCCCCAGCGGGAGCGGGGCGGCGAATATTTGATGCTCCGCCTGCGCACCACCCGGGGCATCGAGGAGTGGGAGTACCGCCGGGAGTTCTTCATGAACTTCGATCCCATCGAGCAGAAGCTGGAGGAGTACGAGCGCCAGGGCTGGGCGGAGCGGCACGACCGCCGCTGGAATCTGACGGCCAAGGGCTTCCTGGTGTCCAACCAGCTCATTGGGGAGCTGCTGTCCATTCAGGAGGAGGCCACCCTGGAAAAGACGCTGCCCCGGCTGAAGCAGGGAAGGCCGGAGGAGGGGTAAGGGCGGGATTTTAAGACCGCCCGCCGCCCGTGGAAGAAAATTGTAAGAATTGGATTGACAAATCCTGGCCCCCGCTTGTTTACAAGCGGGGGCTTTTGTGTTAACATAATTTTCGTATGACCCGTTTCACAGACGATATTAGGAGGACAAGTATGAAACAATGGATCCGGCGGGGGGCGGCCCTGGGTCTGGCGCTGGCCCTGACTGTCACCGCGGCCTCGGCGTCCCAGGCCATGGGCTGGGACGTACATACCGGGCGGGCGCCCCTCTCCCAGGGGGCCAGCCTGGGAAAGAACGTGTTCTGGAGCGATACCTATTCCGACCTGCGCACCGAGTACTATGTGGAGTATTCCCCCAACGCCAGCGTAGTGCCCACGGTGGCCTACGGCTCCAAGGTTACCGACCGGGTAACCCTGTCCGGCATGGCCCAGACCCTGGAGAGCCAGGGCAAACGGGTGGTGTCCGGCCTGAACGGCGACTGGTATGTGCTCTCCACCGGCGCGCCCACCGGACTGGTGGTGACCGACGGGATTGTGCGGGCCACAGGCTACTACAACGACACCTGGGCCATCGGCTTCAACGCCGACGGCACCGCTTTCATCGCCCGCAACGGGCTGTCTGTCTCCGTGTCCTTCGGAGGGCAGGCCGTAAAGCTGGGCGGCGGCATCAATAAGGTGCGAAAGCTGACGGACAGTGCCGCTGTGGGCGGCCTGACCCTGCTGACCGACGACTTCGCCACTACCACCCAGAACACCGAGCCGGGGGTAGATGTGATTCTGTCCCCGGTGGATGACGGCACCGGCACCTACGCCGTTAAGCCTACCATCGGCCGGCAGACCCAGTATGTGGTGGAGCAGGTTCTAGAGTCCACCGGAAGTATCCCCATTCCCGAGGGCAAAGCCGTGCTCACCCTGAACGCCAAGGAGAGCGAGGAGGCCCTGGCCCGCCTGCGGGCCCTTCAGCCGGGGGATACCGTCACCCTTACCGTGTCCAGCAGCGATCAGCGCTGGAGCCAGGCAGTCCAGGCCCTGGGCGGCGTGTCCAAGCTGGTCACCAACGGGCAGGTGGACTCCGGACTGGACGCCTCCCGCACCGCCTGGCCCGCCATCGGCATCAAGGCTGACGGCACTGTGATCTTCTACGCCATGGATGGAAAGCAGCCCGGCTACAGCGTGGGCGCCACCCAGGGCCAGGTGGCCCAGCGCCTCATTGAGCTGGGATGCGTGGAGGCCATCTGCATGGACGGCGGCGGCTCCACCACCATCGGCGTCACCTACCCCGACCAGGAGGGCATGCAGGTGGTCAACAAGCCCTCCGACGGCAGCCAGCGGAAGAACAGCACCGCCATCTTCCTCACCACCGGGCTCCAGCCCACCGGCGAGCTGGCCTCCTACTACGTGACCCCTTCCGACAGCATCCTGCTCTCCGGGGCCACGGTGCAGCTCTCCGCTACCGGGCTGGACACCAGCTACTTCCCCACCAGCGGCGGCGGCGTGAGCTGGTCGGTGTCCAGCGGCGGCGGCACTGTGGACGAGAACGGCCTCTTTACCGCCGGGGCGGAGAGCGGCTTTGCCCAGGTCACCGCCACCGACGGCTCCGCCTCCGGCACCGGCTACATCACCACCGTCCGCACCCCGGACGAGATCACTCTGACCAATGAAGCCACCGGCGCGGCGGTCGCCAGCCTGAACCTGGACCCCGGCGGCCAGGTGGATCTGAAGGCCTCCGCCTCTTACCGCAAGCTGGCCCTCACCGCCCAGGATACCTGCTTCACCTGGTCAGCGGACCCAGAGGTGGGCACGGTGGACGCAAACGGCGTCTTTACCGCCGGGACAAAGAGCGCCAGCGGTAACCTCACCGTCTCCGCCGGGGGCAAGACACTCACCGTGCCGGTGAGTATCGCGGGCCACGTCAAGACGCTGGAGGACTGTGAGGGCGACCTGGCCTCCTTCGGTGCCACCAGCACGGCCTCCTACGGGGCCGAGACCGGCCTGGACTACGTCCACAACGGCCGCCAGAGCCTGAGGATGACCTATGACGCCTCCACAGGCGGAACGGCGAGCCTGAACAGCGCGCTGCCCATCCCCGCCGGAGAGAGCTGGCTGGGCGTGTGGGTGTACGGCGACGGCTCGGGCAATACCCTGATGGCCACGGCGGCGGACGCCAGCCTCCAGAGCCGGCAGTTCCTACTGACCGCCCTGGACTTCACCGGCTGGAAGTACGTCAGCGCCGAGCTGCCCGAGGGCGCGGCCACCCTCACCAGCCTGGACGTGATCTATGGCGGCGGCGCGGGCGGCCCGGCCGGGACCATCTGGCTGGACCAGTTCACCACCTCCAATGAGAATGTCAGCGACACCATTGCCCCCACCGTCCGCCTGTCCGTCAGCGGCACTCAGCTCACCGCCGCCGTGTCAGACAACGTGGACCGCACGATTCCCCAGGCCAATGTGAGCCTGACCTATGACGGGGCGGCTCTGAACTTTACCTGGAACGAGGCCTCCGGAACCCTGACCGCTACGCTGCCCGCCGCCGACAGCGGCTATCATCGGGTGAGCGTCACCGTCTGCGACGCCAGCGGCAACCTGGCCCGCGCCTCCGCGGATGTCAAGCCCGCCGGGACACGTACCTCCCCCTTTGGGGATATGGCGGGTCACTGGGCCGAGCCCTACGCCACCTACCTCTATGACACCGGCGTGTCCAAGGGCACCGGCGTGGAGATCCCTGTCTATCAGCCGGAAAAGAACATCACCCGCGCGGAGTTCTTCGCCATGGTGGCCCGGTGGATGGACCTGGATCTCACCCAGTACGCCAATGTGGAGCTGCCCTTCGTGGATGCCGCCTCCATTCCGGACTGGGCGCTGAATGAGGTCAAGGCCATGTACAGCCTGGGCATCCTGAAGGGCGGGGCCAACGAGAGCGGCCTCACCGTCAACGCCCTGGCCACCATCAGCCGGGCCGAGGCCATGACCATTCTGGGCCGCACCCAGGCCAGGGGCTATGCCGAGCCGGAGCTCACCTTCTCCGACGCGGGGCAGGTGCCCGACTGGGCGGCCGGCTACCTCAGGAGCCTGGTGGGGCAAGGTGTGATTACCGGCAACGACAACCGCATCCGCCCCAACGATCTGCTCACCCGCGGCGAGGTGGCAAAGCTGCTCTACGCCATGCTGTGAGGGACGGATAAACAACACGGGCCCCCGGTCTCTTTGAGACCGGGGGCCCGCGCTTGTTCCGCGCTCAGCCCCGGCAGCCCAGCTCCCCCAGGAGCCGGGCCAGCACCCGCATGCGCTCCCCGAGCAGCTCGCCGTCCCGGGCCAGGGCGTCCTGGAACAGACGGAGATCCTCGTCGATGTGGTCGCTGGAGGTGCATACCTCCACCGTCATGGCGTCCCCCTGCAGGCCGATGCGGTCCACCTGGGGATGCTCCGGGTCGTAGCCCCTGGGGAAGCGGTAGGCCTCCTCCTGGAAATAGAGCTGGGCCCGGCAGGCCAGAATCGCCAGATCCAGCACCCGGTGGAGGGGCAGCTCCTCCGACTGGCGGGACCACTTCTCCCCGGTGTGCCGCCACACCTTGGCGGAGATGTCCACCTTGCCCCGGTCGTTCCACTGGGCCAGGCCCAGGGAGAGGCCTTGGGCGTCGGAGCCATAGGCGGTGCGGCCGTCGATGCGTCCGTAGTCCTCGGCCACCAGGACGGGCTTGTGCTTGAGGGTGGTGGGGATGTGCATATGGTCGGCCTCCAATCAGTAAATTAGTAATTTAGTAAATGACTAAAATAAGATAGCACGTATAAACTTCGCTGTCAAGGGAAACCTTACAAAGGACAAAAGGAGGCTGCGGACGCATGGATATGACCAATCAAGAGTATGGCCGCTACGTCAGCCAGAAGGCCAAGCCCTCGCCCCTGTGGAAAAACCTGCTGTGGGCCTTTGTGACGGGCGGGCTGATCTGCACCGGCGGGCAGGCCCTGCTGAATCTGTTCCGCGGGTGCGGGCTGAACGAGAACGCCGCAGGCACCGCCGTGTCGGTGACCATCATCTTCCTGGCGGCCCTTTTTACCGGTCTCGGTCTGTTCGACAAGCTGGCCAAGCACGCAGGGGCGGGCACGCTGGTACCCATCACCGGATTTGCCAACGCGGTGGTCTCCCCGGCGCTGGAATTCAAGTGCGAGGGGCTGGTCATGGGCGTGGGCGCCAAGATGTTTGTGATCGCCGGGCCGGTGCTGGCCTACGGCATCAGCGCCTCCGTGCTCTACGGCGTGATTCTCCAGCTCTTTTTCCGGGGATAAAGAGCGGGAAGAGGGGGGCCGCCCAGGCGGCCCCCCTCT
>NZ_JH417680.1 GCF_000239295.1 Flavonifractor plautii ATCC 29863 | reverse complement strand
TCACCGTCCAATATGTTTGACAAACCTACAAAACCTGTAAACAAATGATTGCGTTACGATTCAGCGGCTTCCTCTTCCAGCTCCCGTAGCAGCTTCTGATCCTCTTTGGAGGTCAGATCCAGCTTGGCATAGAGATCCGGGCGGCGCTGACGGGTGCGGAGGATGGACTGCTTGCGCCGCCACCGGGCGATGTTTTTGTGGTCGCCGGAGCGGAGGATGGGGGGAACCTTCCGGCCGTGCCACTCCTCGGGGCGGGAGTACTGGGGGTACTCCAGCAGGCCGTTCCAGTGGCTCTCCTCCTCGAAGCACTCCGGGTCGGAGAGCACCCCGGGTACCAGCCGTGCCACCGCGTCGGCCACCACCATGGCGGCCAGCTCGCCGCCGGTGAGCACAAAGTCGCCGATGGAGATCTCCTCGTCTACACACTCCTCAATGAACCGCTCGTCGATGCCCTCATAGTGGCCGCACACCAAAATCAGGTGGTCGTAATCGTCCCGCAGGCGGCGGGCGTCGGCCTCCACGAAGGTTTTGCCGGCGGGGGACATGTAGATGGTATGTCCCGGGCCGAAGGTGTCTACAATGTGCTTCCAGCACTGGTATAGGGGGTCGGCCTGCATGACCGCGCCGTGGCCGCCGCCGTAGGGATAGTCGTCCACCTGCTTCTGCTTGTTGAGGGTGTAGTCCCGGATCTGGTGAGCCTCGATGCGAATGATGTCCCGCTCCTGGGCGCGGCCCAGGATGGACTCGTTCATCATATCGCCCACGGTCAGATCAAAGAGGGTCATAATATCGATCCTATACATCGGTGCGCATCCCCTCGATCAGACGAACCTTGATATAGCCGCCCTCCACATTGGTCTCCGCCAGGAACTCGTCCACGGCGGGGATCATGTATTCATGCTCGCCCTTCACCACATAGACCTCGTGGGCGGGCGGGGTGAGCACGTCGGCCACAACCCCCAGCTTCTCTCCGCTGCCGGCGTCCAGAACCTCCAGGCCGAGCAGATCGGCGATGAAGTGCCGCCCCTCAGGCAGCACCACGCCGGAACGGTCGATGGAGACGGTCTTGCCCTTGAGGGCCATGGCGGCGTTCACGTCGGCGACGCCCTCCAGCGCGGCGAGGACATTGCCCTTGTGTACCCGAGCGGCGCGCACCTTTACGGGCGCTCCGTCCAGATAGAGGGTATCGAACTGGAGCAGAAACTCGGGGCTGTCGCACCAGGGGACGATTTTGACCTCCCCCTGAATGCCGTGGGTGTTGACAATCTGTCCGGCCTCCAGAAACTGATTTTTCATTTGAAATACCTCCCGCAGGCGGCGCGTCCAGGAGGCCGCGCCCTACATTGAAAAAGCGGCGGGGCTCGCTACCCCGCCGCTTTTTAGTCGACGATTTCGACGGAAACCTTGGTGCCCTGGCGCTGGGCCACGGAGCGCATCAGCGTGCGGATCTCCTTGGCGATGCGGCCCTGGCGGCCGATCACCTTGCCCATGTCCTCGGGGGCCACCCGAAGCTCCAGAACGGTCTCACTCTCGCCCTTGTGCTCGGTGACCGACACCGCGTCGGGGTGATCCACCAGGTTCCGGGCGATATAGGTCAGCAATTCCTTCATGCCAGCCGTGACCTCCATTAGATGGCGCCAGCTTTTTTCAGCAGAGCCTTCACGGTCTCAGTGGGCTGGGCGCCAGTCTTGATCCAAGCCTGGGCGCGCTCCGCGTCCACCTTGATCTCGGCGGGCTGGGTCAGAGGATTGTAAGTGCCGATCTCCTCGATGAAACGGCCGTCGCGGGGATAGCGGGAGTCCGCCACCACGATGCGGTAGAAGGGAGCCTTCTTGGCGCCCATCCGGCGCAGTCTGATCTTAACCATTGTATCTTCACCTCCATGTAATTGTTGCACATCTATGGAAACGCGCCGCAGCGCGCTTACCAACCGGTCAGAAGGGGAGTCCCGGCAGCTTGCCGAGCTTTCCCATTTTTCCAAGTTTGCCCATGCGCTTCATCTGCTTGCCGGAGAACTGCTTGGTCATCTGCTGCATCATATCGAACTGCTTGAGCAGGCGGTTGATGTCCACGACCTGAGTGCCGGAGCCGGCGGCGATGCGCTTTTTCCGGCTGTTGTTCAGCAGGGAGGGGTTCTCCCGCTCCGCCGGGGTCATGGACAGGATAATGGCCTCGGTGCGGGCCAGGGCGTTCTCGTCCACGCTGGCCCCTTCCAGTGCCTTGGCGTTCATGCCGGGGAGCATCCCGGCGATGTCGGACAGGGAACCCATGCCCTTGATCTGAACCAGCTGATCGTAAAAATCAGCCAGGGTAAACTTGTTCTTGCGGAGCTTCTGCTCCAGCTCGGCGGCCTTCTTGGCGTCAAAGGTCTGCTGAGCCTTCTCGATGAGGGAGAGCACGTCGCCCATGCCCAGAATACGGGAGGCCATGCGGTCGGGGTAGAAGAGCTCCACCTGGTCCAGCTTCTCGCCCACACCCACAAATTTGATGGGCTTGCCGGTGACCGCCTTGATAGAGAGAGCCGCACCGCCCCGGGCATCGCCGTCCAGCTTGGTGAGCATGACGCCGGTAATGTCCAGCGCCTCGTCGAAGGTCTTTGCGGCATTCACCGCATCCTGGCCGATCATGGCGTCCACAATCAGCAGGATTTCGGTGGGGTCAATGGCGGCCTTCATCACCTTGAGCTGCTCCATCAGCTCCTCGTCCACGTGGAGTCGGCCGGCGGTGTCGATGAACACAATATCGTTGCCGTGCTTCTTGGCGTGCTCGATGCCCGCCCTGGCAATGTCCACCGGGTCAATCTGGCCCATCTGGAACACCGGAACGTCCACCTGCTGGCCCACCACCTCTAACTGGGTGATGGCGGCGGGGCGGAAGGTGTCGCAGGCCACCAGGAGGGGCCGCTTGCCCTGCTTCTTCATAAAGCCCGCCAGCTTGGCGCCGTTGGTGGTCTTGCCGGCGCCGTTGAGGCCGACCAGCATCACCACCGTGGGGGGCTTGGGGGAAATCGTCAGCTTGGTGTTCTCGCCGCCCATCAGGGCGGTCAGCTCCTCATTGACGATTTTGACAATCATCTGGGCGGGGGTCAGGCTCTCCAGCACGTCGGAGCCGATGGCCCGCTCGGTGACGGTGGCCACAAACTGCTTGACCACCTTGAAGTTCACGTCGGCCTCCAGCAGGGCCATGCGGATCTCCTTCATGGCCTCCTTCACGTCGGCCTCGGAGAGGCGGCCCTTGCCGCGCAGCTTCTTGAAGGCGGCGGAGAGCTTTTCGGTCAGTCCTTCAAATGCCATGGGTTACTCCTGTTTCAACTGGGCCAGAACGCCCTTGAGCTGTCCGCACAGGGACTCCAGCTCGTCGTCCTGCCAATGGGCCTCGTTGCGTTGGGCGATGGCGTCCACCGCCGTCTCCATCTGGCCGAACTGCTCCTGCATTCTGTGGAAGCGGCGGATGATGCCCGTCTTGTCCTCCAGCTCGGTGAGGATGGCCTCGGCGCGGACGATCACATCCCGGACGCCCTGGCGGGTGATGCCGTAGTTCTCCGCGATCTCGGCCAGGGAGAGATCCTCATTGTAGTAGAGGTCGTAGAACTCCTTCTGGCGGTCGGTGAGCATGTCGCCGTAGAAATCATAGAGCAGGGCCATGCGGTATGCCTGGTTTTTCATCGCTGCCGCCTCCTCCCGTGTGCCGGTTTTCTGTAAAGGTGGTAAAGCTGCGGAGCTTTACAACAGAAGTGATGATACTATAAATTGGCCGGATTGTCAAGAGAAAGATTGCGTCTTTTCCGGCTCTGCGGCGTACCAGAGGGGGAGGCCCAGCAAAACCGCGCCGCCCAGCAGGTTGCCCAAGGTGACCCACAGCAGGTTCCAGCCCATGGAGGCCCAGTCCGCGCCGCCGTTCAGCAGGGCATGGAGTGCGAAATAGGCCATGTTGGCGATGGAGTGCTCCAGTCCGGTGAGGACGAAGGTGGTGATGGCCAGGGTGATCACCAGGGCCTTGGCGGTCTCGCTCTGGAGGCGGAAGCCGGCGAACACGCCGATGCACACCAGAAAATTGCACAGCACGCCCCGGAGGAGGAGCAGATACCAGGGGGCGGACAGCTTGCCCGGGACGATCAGGGCCAGATAGGCCCCCAACAGCTCCCCGCTGGAGCCGGAGCCGGCCAGCAGCAGGCAGAGCACCAGAATGCCCAGGAGATTGCCCAGGTAGGCCAGCGCCCAGACACGGAGGGTTCCGGCCAGGCGGACCCGGCCGTCGTAGAGGGATACGCTCATGACCAGGATACAGCCGGTGAACAGCTCACCACCCAGCAGGACAATGAGGGTGAGAGCGGCAGAGAAGGCCAGGGCCCCCAGCAGCTTGGCCAGAGGGAGATTGGTGTCGTAGAACCAGGCGGCGCAGAGGCTGGAGAGCAGGGCGCCCACAAAGATAAATGCCCCCGCCAGGGCGGCCCGGGTCAGGTAGCGGCCCGGCGCGGTGCCGGAGAAGCGGAGCTTCTGCACTCCGGCCTGCGTGATCTGTTCCACAACGGTTCGTGTCATGGTGTGGCCTCCTTATAAAATATAGGTAATTTCATTTTACCGGAGGTTGGGGGCGGGAGCAAGCTGCCGCGGCACCAATCTTTTTTCGTTTTCCTAGTGTCAAAACCGTCAAAACGTTGTATAATATCCGATGTTGATACTTTGGCAGTTCCCATAAGGAAAGGAATGGTAAAGCTGTGATTGAGGTCACCCGGACACAGCTTCTGCCCGGCGTCCATCTGACGGCGGTGCAGACGCAGAAATTCAAATCCAGCGTGCTGGGGATGCAGTTCCTGCTGCCCCTGGCCCGTGAACAGGCCGCGCTCCACGCGCTGCTGCCCATGGTGCTCCGCCGGGGCACCGCGGAGCACCCGGATATGGAATCCCTCTCCGCCGTTCTGGACGAGCTGTACGGCGGTTCCCTGGAGCCTACGGTGCGCAAAAAGGGGGAGACCCAGTGCGTGGGCTTTGTGGGCAGCTTCTTGGACGACGCCTATACTCTGGACGGTTCCGCCGTGCTGGAGCCGTCGGCCGCCCTGCTGGGGGAGCTGGTGCTCCGCCCGTACACCCGGGACGAGGTATTCTGCCCCGACTATACCCGCCAAGAGCGGGAGAACCTGGTCACCCGTATCCGCGCCCAGGTCAACGACAAGCGCCAGTATGCCCAGGTGCGTGTGGTGGCGGAGATGTGCGCCGGAGAGCCCTTCGGGGTGGACAAGTTGGGGGATGAGGCGTCCGCGGCGGCCATCACACCCCAAAAGCTGTGGGACTGCTACCAGCAGGTGCTTCGCACTGCCCCGATAGAGTTCTACTATTGCGGTTCCGCCCCCCTGGAGCGGGTGCGGGCGGCGGTTCAGGCCATCGTGGACGGCCTGCCCGCAGGGGAGCGCGCGCCCCTCGCGCGCCCCGAAAAGGGGAACGCTCCCGCCCAGCCCCGCCGGGTGGAGGAGGCGCTGGACGTGACCCAGGGCAAGCTGGCCATGGGGTTCCGCACCTGCATTGACGCCTGGGACGAGGATTACCCGGCCCTGATGCTGCTCAATGCGGTCTACGGCGGAACCACCACCTCCAAGCTCTTTCTCAACGTGCGGGAGAGGCTCTCCCTGTGCTACTATGCCAGCTCCGGCCTGATGAAGTACAAGGACGTGATGCTGGTCTCCTCCGGCGTGGAGTTCTCCAAGGTGGGCCAGGCGCAGGACGAGATCCTTGCCCAGCTTCAGGCCTGCAAGGACGGCGGCTTTACAGACGACGAGCTGGAGTGGGCCCGCCGCTCGGTGGTGAGCACCCTGATGACCACCCTGGACGCCCAGAGCCGTCTGGAGGATTACTGGCTGGGTCAGGCGGCCGCCGGCCTCACCGAGGCGCCCGACGAGCTGGCCCAGCGGGTGGAGCGCACCACCCGGGCGCAGGTACAGGCGGCGGCCCAGAAGCTGACGCTGGACACGGTCTATTTCCTGAAAGGCAAGGAGTGAGCCCATGGTAAGCAAAGAATACCCCCGCATCGGGGAGAAAATCTATCACGCGGAGCTGCCCAACGGCCTGCACATCTATGTGGACCGGCGGCCCGAGTTTCAGAAGAGCTACGCCTTTTTTGCCACCAACTACGGCGGCATGGATATGAAGTTCCGGCTGGATGGCCAGTGGCGGGACACTCCGGCGGGGGTGGCCCACTTCCTGGAGCACAAGATGTTCGATACCGAGGACGGCAACGCCCTCCAGGATCTGGCGGCCAACGGGGCTTCCCCCAACGCTTTCACCAGCTCGGCCCTCACCGGCTACTATTTTGAAAGCACGGAGAAATTCTGCGACAACCTGAAAATTCTCCTCTCCTTCGTGTCCATTCCCTGGTTTACCCAGGAGAGCGTGGACAAGGAGCAGGGGATCATCGGCCAGGAGATCCGCATGGTGGAGGACGATCCGGACAACCAGGTGTTTTACGGCCTGATGGAGTGCCTGTTTGATCACCACCCCATCCGGGTGCCCATCGCCGGCACCCAGGAGTCCATCTCCCACATCACCGCCGACACCCTCTACGCCTGCCACAAGGCGTTCTACACCCCCTCCAACATGGTGCTCACTGTGGCGGGGGACGTGGAGCCGGAAGAGGTGGTGCGCATTGCCCGGGAAATCCTGCCGAAGGAGCCGGGCGGGCACATTGAGCGGGATTACGGCGGGGAGGAGGACGGCGCGGCGGCCAAGCCGGAAAAGGAGCTGCGCATGGAGGTGTCCACCCCCATCTTCCAGCTTGGCTTCAAGGCCGAGCCCGCCCCCGCCGGGGAGGAGCACCTGCGCCGCCAGCTCATGGGCGAGCTGGCCTGCGAGGCGCTGCTGGGCAATTCCAGCCCCCTGTATGCCAGGCTCTACAGCGAGGGCCTCATCAACAAGAACTTTGGCTACGGCTTTGAGCTCTATCCCGGCTGTGCCCTGATGGCGGCGGGCGGCGAGAGCTGCGATCCCCGTGCGGTGCGGGACGCCGTGCTGGCCGAGGGGGCCCGCATCGCCCAGGAGGGTGTGGACGAGGGCCTGTTCCGCCGGCTGAAAAAGGGGGTGTACGGCGCCAAGGTGCGGGGCCTCAACTCCTTTGAAAACGTGTGCATCGAACTGGCCCAGGCCCACTTTGCCGGTGTGGAGTACCTGACCTTCCCCGAGGTGTTCGACGGTATCTCCAAAGCCGATGTGGAGGACTGCATCCGCCGCTGGGTAACGCCGGAGCGGTGCGGTCTGGCCGTGGTCCGGCCGGGGGAGGAGGCATGATGGGAACCGTCTCCTTTCCCGGCCTGGGTCTGGAATTCCACCTGAACCGGGTGGCCTTCCACATCGGGAGCTGGCCGGTGTACTGGTATGGCATCATCATTGCCGCCGGATTCCTGCTGGCCGTCCTGTACTGCTGCCATGCGGCCAAGCGCTTCGGCATCAAGCAGGACGACATCATCGACATGCTCTTTTTTGCCGTGCCCCTGTCCATCGTAGGGGCGCGGCTGTACTACATCCTCTTTTACCTGGACCTCTACCGCCGGGAGGACGGTTCCCTGGACTTTGGAGCCATGGTCCGCATCTGGGACGGGGGCCTTGCCATCTACGGCGGCGTCATCATGGCGGTTGTCGTCCTGCTGGTGTTCTGCAAGGTGCGGCAGATCCGATTTCTGGCCTTTGCAGACCTGGGGGTGTTCGGTATGCTCATCGGCCAGATGATCGGCCGGTGGGGCAACTTTGTCAATATTGAAGCCTACGGCGGCCCCACAGAGCTGCCCTGGCGCATGGGCATCTATGCCTATGTGGACGGAGTGCGGCAGTACATGGAGGTGCACCCCACCTTCCTCTATGAGTCTCTGTGGAATCTACTGGGCTTTGCCCTTCTGGTGCAGATTGCACGGCGCTGGCGGAAGTTTGACGGCCAGATGTTCCTGAGCTATTTTGCCTGGTACGGCGTGGGCCGGGGCTTTATCGAGGGCCTGCGCACCGACAGCCTGTACCTGTTCGGCACCTCCATCCGGGTGTCTCAACTGTTCGGATTTGTCACCGCGGCCGTCGCCATCGTGCTGCTGGTGGTCAACCTGGGCTTCCGCAACCATGACCCGGCCAAGCTGTGGGTGAATCAGATGAAGCGGCGGGCCCGCCGGGTGGCGCTGGTGTATCCGGCTGGAGTGCCTGCGGCGGAGAAGTGGCTCAAGGCCCAGAAGAAGAGCCTGGAGCAGGAGTTTGCCAAGACCGAGGAGTATGCACTGCCTAAGGGAACCCCGGCTGAGGAGGCTGCGGAGTTGGTGGCCTCCCTCAAGGCCCGGGAGGATCTCAGCGAGGTACGCCAGCCAAAAGCGGGCAGATAAAAAATAACAGAGGCGACGGACATCCTGTCCGCCGCCTCTGTTATTTATAGGTAGCGTCTGACCGAGCCGCAGTAGCGCTCGTAGGCCGCGCCGAAGGTCTGGCGGCACCAGCGCTCCTCGGCCCGGATGACGGTGTGGGCGGTGAGCTGAAAGACGAGGAGGGCGGCCAGAAGCGGTAGCGACTGCGTGAGGAGGACGCAGCCTAGAAAGACGAAAAAATAGGAAACATACATGGGATTGCGGGAGATGCGGTAGACACCCTTGTGGCGCACGCCGCTCTCCGAGGGGGCCGCGAAGCCGATGACGGAGAGCAGGAGAAGGAGCAGGCCGAATGCGTAGAGGGCCGCTCCGCTCCAGAAGAGGGGGGCGGGCGCAGTATGGACCGACGCGAAGAAGGGGCCCAGCAGCAGGGCGGCGCTGGAGAGCTGATAGAGCCAGTAGGCAGGCTTTTCGGGCCCGCGGAACGGGGGGAAGTGGGCGGCCCGCCGGAGTGCGCTGCTGTCCAGCATGGAGAGCACTCCGAAGCGCAGGCTTAGAAATGGAATCAGCAGAACGGCCGCCATGATATGTCCTCCCTGTGTCATGATAACCCATTATAGCACGGGGCGGCGGGGAGGGGAAGAGGAGGAAAGGGCGGGATACCCATGGGTATCCCGCCCCTTCCTGTTGTTTGCCGGGCTCAGCCCAGCAGCTTGCTCTCCAGATCCTGGAGCATAATGTCCAGAGCGGTGATGCCGCCCTCGGCGGTGTACCATACGGCGGGGTGGGCCAGATAGACGATATTGCCGTTCTTGTAGGCATCGGTTCCCATGACCAGCTCGTTCTCCATGATTTCCTGGGCGAGCTGGGCGCCGTCGGTCTGAATAGCGGCGTCCCGGTCCATGACGAAGATGTAGTCGGGGTTCTTCTCCACAACGAACTCGAAGGAGGCCTCGTTGCCGTGGGTGGAGGTATCGATGTCAGCATCCACGCCGATGTTCTCAAAGCCGATCTCCCGGCCGATGATGGAGCAGCGGCCGTCGTTGCCCAGCACGTTGAAGCCGCCGCTGGTGCACATGCCCACAATGGCGGCCTTGTCCGCGGCGAAGTCGGCCAGGGTCTGGATGCGGGCGTCAAAGCCGGCCATCAGCTCGTCCACCTTGTCTTCCAGACCAAACATGGAGGCGATGGTAGCGGCGTTTTGGCGGACGCTCTCCACCACGCCCAGCTCGCTGTCGGTGGCGAGGTAGACCACGGGGGCGATCTCGCTCAGGGCGTCGTAGGACTTGGCCAGGCGGCCGCCGATGAAGATCACATCGGGCTGGGCGGCCATGACCGCCTCCAGATCGGCGGTTTTGATGGTGCCCAGATTGGCCACGTTCTCATCGGTCACATAGCTCTGGAGGTAGTCCAGGGAGGTGTCGGCGGAGCCGACAACGCGGCCCCCGGCCACGCCCAGGGCATCCAGAATATCCAGGGAGGCCATGTCCAGAATGGCGATGCGCTGAGGATCGTAGGGGACCTCCAGCTCCACGGCCTCCTTGTCGGCGTTCAGGGAGGTGATGGTGACGGTTTCGGGGGCGGAGGGAGCCTCGGTGCCGGCCGCAGGGCTCTCCACGGCGGGGGAGGGGCTGCCGGTGGACCGGGTGTCGTCTCCACCGGTGGAGCAGGCGGTCAGGCCCAGTGCGAGGGCCAGGGCGAGTGCAAGAGAGATTCCTTTTTTCATGTGTGTTCTCCATTTCTAAGCGAATGTTCGCGGTTGTTTGAGCGGCAGGGTCAATAGTAGATGGACAGGGGGCGACCCTCGATCTCCATGATTTCAAAGTCCACCTGATAGATCTGCGACAGCGTTTCCTTGGTCATCACCTCCTCTACGGTTCCGAATTTGGCGATCCTTCCGTCCTTGAACGCGCAGATGTAGTCGGAATAGAAGGCCGCGTAGTTGATCTTATGGAGGACCAGAATCACCGTCTTTCCCAGCTCATCGCAGAGGCGGCGGACGATTTTCATCATGTTGGTGGCGTGATAGATGTCCAGGTTGTTGGTGGGCTCGTCCAGAAGGATAAACTCGGTGTCCTGGGCGATGACCATGGCGATATAGGCCCGCTGGCGCTGGCCGCCGGAGAGCTCGTCAATGAACCGGTCCTGAAAGGGCTCCAGCTCCATGTAGGCGATGGCCTTGTCGATGATGCGCTGATCCTCCTCGTTCAGATGGCTGCCTGAGTAGGGGAAGCGGCCGAAGGTCACCAGCTCCCGAACCGTGAGCTTCATCTGTATGTTGTTGCTCTGGGTGAGGATGGCCAGCCGCTTGGCCAGCTCCTTGCTCTTCCACTTGCCGATGTCCCGGCCGTCGAAGTCCACCAGGCCGCTGTCCCGGGCGATCAGGCGGGAGATGATGTTGAGCACCGTGGACTTGCCCGCGCCGTTGGGGCCGATCATGGAGATGACCTTGCCTTTCGGGATTTCAAAGCTGACGGAGTCCACCACCGTCTTGCCGTCGTACTGTTTGGTCAGATCCTTGACACGCATGGGTTACACCCTCCTGTTGGACAAAAGAAGATAGAGAAAGTAGACGCCGCCGCCCACGGTGATGAACACGCTGATGGGCACCGCGTAGTGGTAGATACGCTCCACCACAAGCTGTCCCGCCACCAGCACCACCATGCCCACCAGGGCGGAGCCCAGAATCAAATAGGTGTGGCGGTAGCTCTTGAAGAGCTGACGGGCGATGTTGGCGATAATCAGGCCGAGGAAAGAGATGGGGCCCACCATGGCAGTGGCCACCGCGATGCACAGGGTGACGCCCAGCAGCAGGCGGCGGATGCTCCGGTCGTAGTCCACTCCCAGATTGATGGCCTGGTGCTTGCCCAGGGTGAGCACATCCAGCAGGGCCAGATCCCGCCGCAGGACGAAGATCAGCCCCGCCAGCAGCACCAGGGCGAAGACGATGATCTCGGAGTTGATGTTTTCAAAGTCCGCCACCAGGGTGGAGAGCAGGCTGTCGTACTCATTGGGGTCCATCACCCGGGTCAGCGTGGTCTGGATGCTGGAGAAAAAGGAGGAGAGCACGGTGCCGATGAGCAGGACATAGAGTACATTGTGGTTCGTTTTTTGAAAGAGATAGCTGTAGATAATGGTGGCCACAATGCCCATCAGGATCACATCCGCCGCGAAGGACAGGTTCGCGCTGCGGGCCAGAAGGCTGCCCGAGCCGGCGAAAAAGACCACCGCCATGTGAATCAGGGTGTAGAGGGAGTTCATACCCAGCAGGCAGGGGGTGACGATGGTATTGTTGATGATGGATTGGAACACGATGGAGGCGCCGCCGATGGCAAAGGCGGTGATGAGCATGACTACCAGCTTGGGGGTGCGGATTTTCATGGAGTAGAGCATCAACTGCTGGCTGCCGAAGTTGACCGCCACAACCATGTAGCACACCGCGGCCAGCAGAACCAGCAGGGCCAGCAGAGTCACCTTGCGGACGTTCGCCTGATAGGAGGCGGAGGGAAGGGCCGTGCTTGTCCGGTTCATGCGGCGTCACCTCCATCCAGATGGGCCGCCGAGGCGCAGCCGCAGCCGGCGCCGCCTCCCGTGAGACGGATCGCCTTGCGGCCGTGGCGGAGCCGGTAGAGCAGCAGCACCACGAAGATAAGGCTGCCCAGTATGCCCACAATCAGCTCGATGGGGAGCTCGTAAGGGGCGATGACCACCCGGCCGATCATGTCGCACCCCAGCACGAAGACGGCGCCGAACAGGGCCGTGTCCATCAGCGTGCCGCGGATCTTGTCCCCCTTGAACATGGCCACCACATTGGGGACGATCAGGCCGATGTAGGAGATGGAGCCCACGACCACAACCACGCTGGCGGTGATCATCGCGGCGATGGTCAGCCCGAGGAACAGCACCAAGTTGTAGGGCACGCCCAGGTTCTTGGAGAAGTCCTTCCCCATACCGACAATATTGAAGTGGTTGGCAAACAGAAAGGCCAGGGTGACCAGCGGTACGATCAGGTAGACCAGCTCATACCGGCCGCGGAGCACCATGGAGAAGTGGCCCACGGTCCAGGTGGACAGGGCCTGAGTCATCTCATACTGGTAGGCCAGATAGTTGGTGAGGCCGCCGATGACATTGCCGAACATGATGCCCACCAGGGGAACCATGACCACGTCCTTGAACTGGATGCGCTGAATGAACCAGACAAAGGTCCAGGTACCCAGAACGGCAAAGACGAAGGAGAAAAGCGCCCGTCCCCACAGAGTGGAGTTCGGCAGGAACAGGAGGGCCAGAAGAATGCCGAACTGGGCCGAGGAGATGGTGGCTCCGGTGGTGGGAGAGACGAATTTGTTCATGCAGAGCTGCTGCATGATCAGACCGGCCACGCTTATGCCGACCCCGGTACACAGGATCGCCAGCAGGCGGGGCAGACGCGAGATCAGAAAAATCTCCAGTTGTTCGAGCTCTCCCGACAGCAGCCCGGACAGGTTTATATCGATCACGCCGAGAAACAGTGACCAGATCGACAGCACCAGAAGGGCCAGTGCCAAGAGCAGGGTGGAAAGATGTCGTTTGATGGGAGGTCCTCCTCTCAAGGTTATAATTAGCTATAACTAACTTTTGGGCAAAAAAAGACAGCGCACCTTGTGAGCAAACTGGACTTACATGCCGCATCACATTGCACGTCGCTCGGGACTCAGTAAAGTGGTTAGCAATAACAAACCTAATTCGTCCATAGGGTACCATATCCGGGGAGAACTGTGCAAGCGGTGATTCCGACAAAATTATGACCGCCAATCTATGGAAAATATACAAAATAGATAGGAATAGTGAATATAAATAGAAGGGGCATAAACGGGGACAGGCGTTCATAGGATGTGCCAAGTACAAAAGAAGGACGTGAGGGTATGTCGGAAGAACGAAATGCAGTCCGGTTCCGCCAGGCGGCGGCTCTGCTGCCGCCCCATCTCAGGCGGCCGGTGGAACGGCTGGATGGGACAAGCCAGGCCCGGGCGGAGGAGCTCCGCCTGCGGGCGGGGCGTCCACTGACTCTGGTCTGCCCGGAGGGTGAGCGGACGGTTCCTGGTGCGGAGGCGCCGGTGCGTTCCATGGATCTGAGCCTGGTGCTGGAGATTGCCACTCAGGCCTCCGCCCATACGGCGCTGGAACGGGTGCGCAACGGCTTTTTTACCGTACGCGGCGGGCACCGCATCGGCATCTGTGGAAGCGGCGTGGTGCGGGATGGGGAGGTGCGAAATCTGCGGCAGCTCTCCTCGCTGGCCATCCGGGTGGCCCGGGAGGTGCCGGGGCTCTCCGCGGCGGTCCTGGACAGGCTGTGGAGTGGGGGCGTGCTCCAGAGCACACTGCTCCTCTCGCCGCCGGGAGGCGGAAAGACCACCCTGCTGCGGGATCTGATCCGTGCCGTCTCCGACGGGGAGGGCGGCCCCGCCCTCCGTGTGGGGGTAGCGGACGAGCGGGGCGAGCTGGCCGCCATGTATCAGGGGGAGCCGCAGTTCTCCATCGGGCGGCAGACCGACGTGCTGGACGGCTGCCCCAAGGGACCGGCACTGCTGATGCTCCTGCGGGGAATGAACCCCCAAGTGCTGGCGGCGGATGAGATCACCGCGCCGGAGGACGCTGCGGCGCTGGAGATGGCGGCCAACTGCGGCGTGTCGCTGCTGTGCACCGCCCATGCGGGGAGTCTGGAGGAGCTGAAGGCCCGTCCCCTGTACCGCCGCCTGCTGGACGAGGGGCTGTTCCGGCGGCTGGTGATCATCGAGCGGGCGGGGAGGGAACGGCGCTACCAGGTGGTGGAGCTATGCTGAAGCTGATCGGGGCGCTGCTGCTGGCCGGCGGGGCGGGGGCGCTGGGCTGCTCCGCCGCCGCCCAGCTCTCCCGCCGGGTGGCGGTGCTTCGGGCTCTGCTGGGGGCACTGGAGGGGATGGAGCGGGAGATTGCCTTCCGCCTGACGCCCATGCCGGAGCTGCTGGAGCGCGCCGCGGCGGAGAGCCCTCCGCCGGTGTGCACGCTGTTTGCCCGCTGCCGGACCCTGCTGGACGAGCTGGGAGAGCGGTCCATGGCGGAGCTGTGGCGGGAGGCCCTGGAGCAGGTGCCCCTGGGGCTGGACGGCCCGGGGCGGCTGGCCCTGGAGGAGCTGGGGGAGGTGCTGGGCCGCTATGACGGGGACGGGCAGCGGGAGGCCCTCGCCCACACCCGTGCGGAGCTGTCCCGGGCGCTGGAGCAGGCCCGGGAGGCCCGGGAAAAACAAGGGAGGATGTACCAGGTGCTCGGTATCACGGCCGGGGCATTCCTGGTTATCCTGCTGCTGTGAGGGAGCGTGCGATATGGATGTGGATTTGATTTTCAAGATTGCGGCCATTGGGATTCTGGTCTCGGTGCTCAATCAGGTGCTCTCCCGCTCGGGGCGGGATGAACAGGCCACCATGACCACCCTGGCCGGGCTGGTAGTGGTGCTAATGATGGTGGTGCAGCAGATCAGCGGCCTGTTTGAACTGGTTAAAAACCTGTTCGGGCTGTGAACCATGGAGGATATTCTGAAGATTGCCGCCGCCGCCGTAGCCGCCGCTGTGTGCGCCGTGGTGGTGAAGCAGCGGGCGCAGGAGGTGGGGCTGGTTCTCTCTCTGGCCGCCGGAGCGCTGGTTCTGACCATGGCCCTGGGGGCGGTGGAGAGCGTGCGCGCCCTGATGGACGAGCTGGGCGAGGCCGCCGGCCTGTCGCCGGCGGTGCTGGCTCCGGTGCTCAAGACCGTGGGTATTGCAATCCTGACCCACATTTCCGCCGAGGTGTGCCGGGACGCGAAGGAGAGCGGCATCGCGGCCTTCGTGGAGACCGCGGGGGCCGCCGTGGCCCTGTGCGTGGCCCTTCCGCTGCTGCGGGCGGTGCTGGACACTGTGACGGGACTGCTGTAAAAGACGAAGGGGATACGAATGAGACGAAGAATACTGATGTGCCTGGCGGTTCTGCTTCTGCTGTCGGGCATGGGGGCGGCCTCGGCCAGCGATGTGCTGGCCGCCCAGTCGGAGGCGCTGGATCTGGATGCGCTCCAGGACGCGGCGGGGGGCTATCTGCCCGACGGAGCGCTGGAGGCGGGCATCAGTCTGGATGAAGGGCTCCAAACCATTCTGGATACCGGCAGCGGACAGATCTCTGGTGTGGTGCGCAAGGCTGTGCGCAGCGGTGTGCTGCTGCTGACGGTGGTGCTGCTGTGCGGCCTGGCCGAGGGGCTGTATGGCGGCATGGGGGTGAGTCAGACCACCGATGTAGTGGCCATTGTGGGCGCACTGGCCATCACTGCGGTGGCGGTGGCGGACGCCAACTCCCTCATCGGAATGGGACGGGAGGCGCTGGAACAGATGGAGACCTTTTCAAAGATACTCCTGCCCACGATTACGGCGGCGGCCGCCGCCGCAGGCTCTCCCAGTGGGGCAGTGGCCCGCCAACTGGCCACCATGCTCTTTTCCGACATGCTGATTACCCTCATCAACCGCCTGCTGCTGCCCCTGGTCTATACCTACATAGCCGCCTGTGTGGCCTATGCGGCGGTGGGAAACGAGGGGCTCAAGCGCATCGCAGGCACCCTGAAGTGGGTGGTGACCAGTGTACTAACCGTGGTCCTGCTGGTTTTTGTGGGTTATCTGACCGTCAGCGGTGTGATTGCGGGCTCTACCGACGCGGTAACCGTCAAGGCGGCCAAATTTACCATGTCCAGCCTGGTTCCGGTGGTGGGCGGTATCCTGTCCGACGCGGCGGAAACCGTATTGGCCGGGGCCGGAATACTGAAAAACGCGGTGGGGGTGTTCGGCATGCTTGCGGTGCTGTGCATGTGCGTGGCGCCCTTCCTCCAGCTCGGTATCCACTACCTGACGTATAAAGTGACCTCCGCCCTCAGCGCTACCGTTTCCAGCGGCCGGGTGGCGGGGCTCATTGACCAGATCGGCGGCGCCTTCGGGCTGGTACTTGGGATGACCGGAGCCAGCGCCCTGCTGCTGCTCATCTCCATGGTTTCCGCCATTACGGCGGTGGTGAGGTAGAGGCCATGCTGGAACTGATTCGACATTGGCTGGTTGGGATCACCTGTGCGGCTATGCTCGTGGCTCTGGCCGAGAGCCTGATTCCGGCGGGGAGTATCAGGCGCATTGCCCGCCTGACCGGGGGGCTGGTGCTGCTGGCGGCTATCCTGAACCCCCTGCTAAAGCTGGATACCACGGCGCTGACCCGGGCACTGACGGAGTACAAGCTGGAGCTGAGCGCATACAGCGCGGATCTGGAGGAGGAGAACGAAATCTTGATGAAGGACATCATAGAAGAACAGTCCGGCGCATATATTCAGGACAAGGCGGCCGCCCTGGGCATCGACTGCCAAGTTACGGTGGAGGCGGACGGGGAGGAAGAGTGGCCTATTCCACAGTCGGTTACCGTCATGGGCAGCCTGACGGCAGAGCAGCAGGAGGCGCTGGAGCGGACCATTGAGGAAGACTTCGCCATCCCGGCGGAGCGGCAGCGGTACGAAAGCGGGGACGAGGGATGAAAACAGAGGGCTTCGGGGTATGGGGCAGCAAGCTGCGCAGCCTGTTTGACCGGTACAAATTTGTACTTGTGGTGATTCTGGCCGGAGTGGTGCTTTTGCTGCTGCCTTCCTTCGGCGGGGAGAAGCGCGGCGGCGGGGCGGTTGAAAGCAGTCAGGAATCCGGTTCCGACCCTTTCCAGGTGGAGGAGCTGGAGCGGAAGCTGGAACAGGCCTTGGCCCAGATCGACGGCGTTGGGGAGGTGCGGGTGGTGCTGACCCTACAGAGCGGCCCGCGCCGGATTCTGGCCCAGGACTCCCAGAGCACAGTGGATGAGGGGAGGACGGAGGCGGAGGTAACCAATGTAGTGATTTCAGCCGGCTCCGGCGTAGAGGGAACGGTGACTTTACAGCAGCTTTCGCCCCAATTCCAGGGGGCTCTTGTGGTATGCTCGGGAGGCGGAGAGCCGACGGTCCAGCTTCGTCTGGTGGAGGCGGTTTCCGCGTTAACGGGACTTGGCGCGGACAAGATATCAGTTTGTAAAGGAAAGTGAGGAAGCAAAGATGAAAGTGTGGAAACGAAATGCCGTGGTGGCCGCGATCGTGCTCTTTGTCTGTGTGGCCGTCTATCTGAACTGGTCGTATCAGAGTGGAGAGACGGCGGATGCGGGCAAGACACTGGGTGAGGCGGCCCTGGTGAACGGCCAGACCAGCGACCCGCTGGTGGGAGGAACGGCAGCGAGCCCCGACCCGGCATCCTCCGCCTCGCCCGAGGCAGGGACCACCGGCGGCGGGAGCTATTTCGACTCGGCCCGTCTGAACCGGCAGCAGGCGCGGGACAGCGCCCTGGCGATCCTCCAGGATTCCATCGCCAATGAGAGCGCCGATGAGACCATGAAGGAGGCCAACGGCGAGGCAATCCAGACCCTGGCCAGTTATACCGTCTCCGAGGCGCAGATTGAGAACCTGGTGACGGCCAAGGGCTACACCGACTGCGTGGCCTTTATCGGCGATGAGAGCGTCAGCGTGGTGGTATCGGCCCGGGAGGGCGGCCTCACCGATGCGGACGTGGCAAAAATCACTGAAATTGTCACCGACGAGACCGGGATGGAGGCCAGCCAGGTGAAGATTATCGAGGCCGAGTGATAGGTGGTTCTGGAGCGCGCGGAGAAAAACCAGTTGTAATTTCTCTATTTTGTGGTACAATGAAAACGACCGAGTAGAGAAAAGGAGCGTGACCGGAATGGCGGATGGAAAGGAATATGTCTCCCGCCCTGACGAGCTTGGGAACATCCATATTTCTGAGGAGGTTCTGGCGGTGATCGCCGCTGCCGCTGCCATGGAGGTGGAGGGGGTTGGAAGCCTCGCCGCCAATCTGGGCAGTGACATCGCCGAACTGCTGGGCGGAAAGAAGAACCTGTCCAAGGGCATCCATATCGCAGTGGAGGAGGAGAGCATCCGCGTGGATGTCTCTTTACTCATCAAGTATGGCTATACCATTATTGATGTGGCGAAGGAGGTCCAAAACGCAGTATACAGTGCCATCGAGAACACCAGCGGCCTGACGGTGGAGTGTGTCAACGTCCATGTGCTGGGCGTTGCCTTCGACCGGGATGGAAAGAAGGCCCAGTAAAGGGAGAAGCACCAGACGCGTGCCGGGTTCCGGCACGCGTCTGTGTATGTTTTTCCTGGAAAACCCGGGGTGCGGAGGGCGTGCCCTGGGCTTTTTGACGTTGCGTGGAATTTGCTCTTTTCTTTTTATGCATGGTTGTTGTATAATACAATCATCTATGACAAAAAGCCGCGGGATTATCCCGCCATGGAGGAACCGGAATGACCAGAACTGCTGCCCGAGAGATTGCCGTCCACTTTGCCTTTGAGCTGGGCTTTACCAACCAGACGGCAGAGGAACTGCTGGCGGAGGCGCTGAACCGCAAGACCTTTGAGCAGATTGGGGAGGAGGAGCCGCTCTATGCGGAGTTCCCCAATGAGAAGCAGCGGGAGTATATCTCCAAGCTGGTGAAGGGCGTGTATGAACACAGCCCCGAGCTGGATGAATACATCTCGAAGTATGCCATCGGCTGGAAATACTCCCGTCTGAACCGGGTGGCCATCGCGATCATGCGGGTGGCCATGTATGAGATCCTGTATATGCAGGATATCCCCAACGCCGCCGCCATCAATGAGGCGGTGGAGATGACCAAGCACTATGAGGAGCCGGAGGTCGTGTCCTTTGTCAACGGCATCCTGGGCTCCTTCGTCCGCAACGAGTGCCCGCCGGAGCCGGTGGGCCTCAAGCCAGCGGCGGAGCGGCCGCAGGACGAGGCGTAATATGCGCGCACTGGGCATCGACACAAGCAACTACACCACCTCGGCAGCGGTATTTGACGGCAGCGGCGGCTATAACGCCGGCCGGCTGCTGGAGGTGCGCCCCGGCGAGCTGGGTCTGCGGCAGAGCGACGCGCTGTTCCAGCACATCAAACACCTGCCTGGGCGCTTTGCCGAGCTGCGGGCGGAAGGCTGGCTGACCGGCCTGTCCGCCGTGGGGGCCAGTACCCGGCCGAGGGCGGTGGAGGGCTCCTATATGCCCTGCTTTCTGGCGGGAGAGGGGCAGGGGCAGACGCTGGCGGATGCGTTGGGCGTGCCGTTTTACGCCGTGTCCCACCAGCAGGGCCACATCGCCGCCGCCGCCTGGTCAGCGGGACGGCTGGAGCTGCTGGACCGGCCCATGCTGGCTTGGCACCTGTCCGGCGGCACCACAGAGCTGCTCTATGTGGAGCCGGACGGGGGCAATGTCAGGGCGCAATGTGTGGGCGGCACCAGCGACATCTCCGCCGGACAGCTCATCGACCGCACCGGTGTGCTCCTGGGCCTGCCCTTCCCGGCGGGAAAGGCGCTGGACGTCCTGGCGTCGGAGAGCGACTTGATACGGGGATTTCCTGTAAAGCTGAACGACCTGACATTCTCCCTGTCCGGGATGGAAAATAAGGTAAAGGCGCTGGCAGAGCAGGGAAAGCCGCCGGCGGAGATCGCCCGCTTTACCCTGGAGACGGTGGCGTCGGCAGTACGTCGGGCCACCGACGCGGCCCGGAAACGCTGGCCCGGCCTGCCGGTGCTGTGCTCCGGCGGCGTGGCCTCCAACCGCCTGCTGCGTACTGTTATGAGCGACGCAGCCTTTGCCGCGCCCCAGTACTCCACCGACAACGCCATGGGGGCGGCCATTCTGGCTTGGCGCAGTCTGAGACAGGAGGCCGAGGCATGAAGAACGCCCCAATTTACAGCGTAACCCAGGTCAACCAATATATCAAAGGCCTGCTGGACCGCGACGGTGCTCTGGCCGGCCTTTTTGTGCGGGGAGAGCTCTCCAACTACAAGGCCTATCCCTCCGGACACCACTACTTCTCCCTGAAGGACGCGGAGGGGGCCATCCGCTGTGTCATGTTCCGGCGGGAGGCCATGGGCCTGCGGTTCCGTCCGGAAAACGGCATGAAGGTGGTGGCCTTTGGCCGGGTAACGGTCTTTCCAAGGGACGGGCAGTATCAGCTCTACTGTAGTGAGCTGACACCCGACGGCGTGGGGGACCTCCATGTGGCCTTTGAACAACTCAAGCAGAAGCTCTACCAAGAGGGGCTGTTCGACCCGGCCCACAAGAAGCCCATCCCGCGCTATCCCCGAAAAATCGCCCTCATTACCTCCCCAGCGGGGGCGGCGGTGCGGGATATGCTCCGCATACTGGGGGCCCGCTGGCCGCTGGCGGAGGTGCTGGTGCTGCCGGTGCGGGTACAGGGGGCGGAGGCCCCTGGGGAGCTTTGCGCGGCCATCGCCTGGGCCAACCGGCATAGGGTGGCCGACCTGCTGATTACCGGACGGGGCGGCGGCTCCATGGAGGATCTCTGGGCCTTCAACGACGAGGACGTGGCCCGTACCATCTACACCTCTGAGATTCCGGTCATCTCCGCCGTGGGCCATGAGCCCGACGTGACCATTGCGGATTTTGTGGCGGATCTCCGGGCGGCCACCCCCTCCAACGCCGCGGAGCTGGCGGTGCCGGATCAGAACGAGTGCTATGGCTGGCTGGAGCAGATGGAAGGTCGCTTGACCGGGGCAATGGGCCGCCGACTGGAGCGGGCCTGCCGTGAACTGGAGCAGGCCGGGCGCTGCCGGGCGCTACAGGACCCCATGAATTATATCAATGACCGGCGGATGCTGCTGGACTACCAGCGGGACCGGCTGGCCCACGGACTGACCGGGGCCATGGGCCGGGAGCGGGAGCGCTTTGCCCGATTGGCGGCGGCGCTGGACGCCCTGAGTCCCCTCAAGGTACTGGGCCGGGGCTATGCCATTCCCCAGCGGTCAGACGGGGCGGTACTTCGCTCCGCGAAGGAGGCCATGCCGGGCGAGACGTTGCGCCTGCGCATGGCGGATGGCAAGGTTTCCTGTAAAGTGATTGAACCTGCCGGATAGGGAAAGGACGAAATAGATGGCGGAAAAGAAAGTGACCTTTGAACAGGCCATGGCGCGGCTGGAGGAGATTGTAAAACAGTTGGAACAGGGTGACGCTCCTCTGGAGGATGCGCTGGCCCTCTTTGAAGAAGGGACCAGACTGATGAAGAAATGCACCACACAGTTGGACAAGGCGGAGCAGAAGGTCTCCAAGCTCCTAGCCGGGCCGGATGGAAACCCGAAGGAGGAGCCGTTTGAGGGGGAGGGATAGTCATGGCGGAGCTGGAACGTCTGGAGGAGCACCGGGCCCGGATCGAGGACTGGCTGCACGCCTGTTTCCAGGACTGTGCGCCCCGTGGGAACCTGTATGACGCCATGCGCTACAGCCTTCTGGCCGGCGGAAAGCGCCTCCGGCCCGTGCTGTTGCTGGAGGCCTGCCGCCTGTGCGGCGGAGCGGTGGAGGATGCCCTGCCCTTTGCCGGGGCGATTGAGATGGTTCACACCTACTCCCTGATCCACGACGACCTGCCCTGCATGGACGATGACGATCTGCGGCGGGGCCGCCCTACCAACCACAAGGTGTTTGGAGAAGCCAACGCGGTTTTGGCCGGCGATGGCCTTCTGACGGCGGCCTTTGAGACCATGCTGGCCCCGGGACAGAAGCTTCCGCCGGAGCGTGTATTGGCGGCGGCGGGCATCCTGGCCCGGGCCGCCGGCGGCCGCGGCATGGTGGGCGGACAGGTGCTGGATATGGCCGGCGAGGGCCGCGCCCTTGGCCTGACCGAGGTGGAGGAGCTTCAGCGCCTCAAGACCGGTGCGCTGATCAGAGCGGCTGTGGAGATGGGCTGCGCCGTGGCCGGCGGAGCGGAGGAACAGCGGGAGGCCCTGTGCCGCTATGCCGACTGCCTGGGGCTGGCCTTCCAGATTCAGGACGATATCCTGGACGTAGTGGGTGATGAGGCCACCTTGGGCAAGCCCATCGGTTCAGACGTCAGGAGCGACAAGACCACCTTTGTGGCGCTCAAAGGTCTGGCGGACTGCCGTATCCTGGTGGCGGAGTTGACCGACCGGGCGGTGGAGGCCCTGGCGCCCTTCGGTTCGGAGGCGGAGAGCCTCCGCGGTCTGGCGCAGTCGCTGGCCGGCCGCGAGAAATGAGAGGACTTATATGAGCAATGTCGTAGATTTTCTGACCGGAAATCTGATTTTAAACCTGTCCATCCTGGCCTGGGCGATCGCCCAGGTGCTCAAGTTTGTCATCACGCTGATTTCCCAGGGAAAGCTGGACTGGCGCCATATTCTCTCCAGCGGGGGAATGCCAAGCTCCCACTCTGCCTTTGTTTGCGCCTGCGCGGCGGCCATGGGCTATATGTACGGCTGGGCGTCGCCCGTATTCACCATTTCTGCCGTGGTCGCCATTGTGGTGATGTACGACGCGGCCAATGTCCGCAAGGCGGCGGGGGAGCAGGCCAAGATCCTGAACTATATCATGGAACACTGGACTGAGATGAAGCCCGCCATTTTCGGTAAGGAGCTCAAGGAGTTCCTGGGGCACACGCCGTTCCAGGTGCTGATGGGCGGCCTATTGGGTATCAGTGTAGGATTGCTGGGCGCTTGGCTGTGGACGTAATTTTGAATTCCGGGCCTCTGTGGGCCGGGAGGTGGAACCATTCTGAATTTTGATTTGAATCACGTACCGAATCAACTGGGAGAACTGAGTGACGGTGAGGCTGTGGAGCTGTGCCGGCTGCTGCGGGCGCGCCTGATCGACACGGTTTCCCGCACCGGCGGCCACCTGGCCTCCAGCCTGGGAGCGGTGGAGTTGATTGTCGCCATCCACCGGGTGTTCGACACCGGACGGGACCGTTTGGTGTTCGATGTGGGACACCAGTGCTACGCCCACAAAATTCTCACCGGCCGCAATCAGGCGATGGAAACGCTGCGTACCTTCGGCGGAATTGCTGGCTTCCCCAAACCGGTGGAGAGTGAAAGCGACGCCTTTGTCGCGGGACACGCCTCTAACTCAGTATCGGTGGCCATTGGAATGGCAAGGGCAAGAACATTACAACATGCGGACTATCATGTTCTGGCGTTGATCGGCGACGGCGCCTTGTCCGGCGGGCTCGCCTATGAGGGCCTGTCCGATGCGGGGGACAGCGGGGAACCGCTCATCGTCATTCTCAACGACAACGGCATGTCGATCACAAAGAGCGTGGGCGGCGTGGCGGAGCATTTGGCGCGCCAGCGGCTGAAGCCCCAGTACCTGCGCTTTAAAAAGGGCTACCGTAAGGTCATGAGCGTATTGCCGCTGGGCGGTCACATCTACCATGCAACCCACAAGATCAAAACGGCCATCAAGGACAGTCTGTTGCCGTGCAGCCTGTTTGAGGATATGGGCTTTACCTACCTGGGACCAGTGGATGGGCATGATGTCAAGTATCTGACGCAGCTTTTGAGCTATGCGAAGGAGCTGAACGGCCCTGTTTTGCTCCATGTAAGAACTGTGAAGGGGAAAGGCTATACACCAGCGGAGCGCAATCCGGATCAGTTTCACGGTGTTGGCCGCTTCTGTGTAGAGACAGGGGAGCTGGTGCATGGTTCAGGGGAGAGCTTTTCCGCCGTGTTTGGAGAGACCCTCTGTTCCTTGGCAGAGCAAGACGGCAAGCTCTGTGCCATTACGGCCGCCATGCAGGGGGGAACCGGCTTGAACCGCTTTGCCCGTCAGTTTCCGGCGCGCTTTTTTGACGTGGGCATTGCCGAGGGCCATGCGGTGGCCATGGCAGCGGGCATGGCCAAGCAGGGGATGCGCCCGGTCTTTGCAGTGTACTCCTCCTTCCTCCAGCGCAGCTACGATATGCTGCTCCACGACGTGGCGCTTCAGCAGCTCCATGTGGTGTTGGCGGTGGACCGGGCCGGGCTGGTGGGGGAGGACGGCGAGACCCACCACGGCGTCTTTGATCCAGCCTTTCTCGACACCATCCCCGGCATGACGGTGCTTTGCCCCAGCAGTTTTCAGGAGCTGCGGGAGATGCTGCGCTATGCCATCTATGACGTGGAGGGTCCAGTGGCAGTCCGTTACTCCAGGGGAGGGGAGGGCGCCTACCAGGGCAGCGTCCCGGTGGAGCCAGCCACCCTATTGCGGACGGGAGCGGACATTACCCTGGCGGGCTATGGTATGATGCTTAACCAGCTTCTAGACTGCGCTGACCGTCTGGCACGGAATGGCATCCAGGCAGAGGTTGTGAAGTTAAATACCATTACACCGATTCCGCTGGAGCGGCTGACTGCCTCTGTTCAAAAGACAGGACGGCTTCTGGTTGCGGAGGACAGCGCGGCGGCGGGCGGTGTGGGGCAGCGCATCGCCGCAGGCCTGTTTGACGCTGGCATCCAGGTGCGAGGGCTGGCCTTGGTGAATACCGGACACGCCTTTGTTACCCATGGAACGGTGCCCCAGCTTCAAAGGCTGTGCGGTTTGGACGGGGCGAGCCTATATCACAGAGCATTGGAGGTCTGCCGTCATGGCTAATGTAAAAAAGCGGCTGGATGTCCTGCTGGTGGAACGAGGTCTGGCTGAAAGCCGGCAGCGGGCCCAGGCGGTGATCATGAGCGGTCAAGTCTATGTCAGGGAACAAAAGGTGGACAAGGCCGGGACGCAGGTTGAGGAGAACGTCCCGATTGAGGTGCGTGGACAGGCTTTGGCCTATGTGAGCCGGGGCGGGCTGAAGCTGGAGAAAGCCCTCAAGACTTTTTCCGGCATCCGCTTAAAGGGAGTACATGCCATTGATGCCGGGGCGTCCACCGGCGGCTTTACCGACTGTATGCTCCAAAATGGGGCGGAAAAGGTGTATGCAGTGGATGTGGGCTATGGACAGTTGGCCTGGAGCCTGCGCAGTGATCCCAGGGTGGTGTGCATGGAGCGGACCAACGTGCGCTATTTGACGGCGGAGCAGATTCCAGAGCTGCTGGACTTCGGTACAGTGGATGTGTCCTTTATCTCCTTAAAGCTGATTTTACCCGCCCTACGGGGTATCCTAAAGCCGGACGGACAGGTAGTCTGTCTGGTGAAGCCCCAGTTTGAGGCGGGCCGTGAGAAGGTGGGCAAGAAGGGGGTTGTGCGGGATCCCGCTGTCCATCTGGAGGTGCTGCGGCAGTTTTTGCAGAACGCTCATGAGGCGGACTTTACTGTAAAGGAAATGACCTTTTCGCCTATTCGGGGACCGGAGGGCAACATCGAATATTTGGGACACCTGTGTGTCGGGGCGGGCGAGCCCTGGAACGGCGACCTTTCAGCTCTGGTCGAGGCATCGCACGGGGCATTGGAGGGAACCGGACAATGAAAGTGGTATTGAGCCCAAACCCATACCGGGACCGGGGCCTGCGGGCGGCCCAGGCCGCGGAAAAGATTCTGCGGAACGTGGGGGTGGAGACCGCCATGTGTCTGCCCTTCCTCCTGGAGGGCAGCAATCTGGAATTCCCAAAGCATATCCAGTTTAAGGACACCCAGGAGGAGCTGAAAAACGCGGACATGCTGGTTTGCTTCGGAGGAGACGGAACCATCCTCCACGCGGCCAAGGACGCCAACGCCCACAAGGTGCCTATACTGGGGGTCAATCTGGGTAGCGTGGGTTTTATGGCTGAGCTGGAGCAGAGCGAGCTGTCCATGCTGTCCAAGCTGGCGGCCGGGAAGTACACGATCGAATCCCGTATGATGTTGGATGTAGCGGTCCGCCGGGATGGAAAGGTGCTGTTCAATGACATCGCCCTGAACGACGCAGCCCTCACGAAAGGGGCTGTGGCCCGGGTCGTGGATCTGGAGGTATATGGCGACAAGGTGATGATCGCCAATTTTTCGGCTGACGGCGTGATTGTGAGTACGCCCACCGGCTCTACAGCCTATTCCATGTCGGCGGGCGGCCCCATCGTGGAGCCTACGGCGGAGAATATGATTGTGACGCCCATCTGTCCCCATGCCCTCTCCGCCCGGTCCATCGTCTTGGGACGGGAGCGTACGGTGTCCATTAAAATGGGGAAGCAGTCACGCAAGACTGCCTATTTGTCGGTAGATGGCGGCAAGGCGTTTCGTCTGGGCAGCGGCGATGTGGTGGAGCTGAAGATGTCCAGCTCCAAGACCCGTCTGGTACGGGTGACAGGGCGGAGCTTTTATGATATACTAAGTCAGAAACTGGGAGGTGCCAAGGCGTGAAGGGAAAACGTCAGCAGGAGATTTTGCGCATTATTGAGGAACAGGATATTGATACACAGGATCAGCTTCTGGCGGAGCTGAGGGCCCGCGGACTCCAATCTACCCAGGCGACCATTTCCCGGGACATCAAAGAGCTGCATCTGATCAAGGAGCTTACCGGCTACGGGACCTACCGCTACGCGGTGTCAGAGCGCAAGGCGTCGCTGAATGTCGCCAGCCGGCTGCGCACGATTTTCAAGGAGGGGGTCATCTCCTTTGATCTGGCCCAGAACATCATTGTGCTCAAGACCATGCCGGGAGTGGCATCGGCGGCCTGCGCAGCCATTGACGGCATGGAGATCACAGGACTGGTGGGCAGTCTTGCGGGGGACGATACCGCGATGCTGGTCATGCGCACCAACGAGGACGCGCAGGAGTTCTGCAACGAGATCCACACAATGCTGAAATAAAGCGGAAACGGCGGGGTGGTCGGCATGCTCTCACTGTTGCACATTGAGAATATCGCAGTTATCGAATCGGCGGACATTCAGTTCGACAAGGGATTCAACGCTCTGACGGGGGAAACGGGAGCCGGCAAGTCCATTGTAGTGGATGCCATCGGCGCCATCATCGGAGAGCGGACCAGCCGGGATCTGATTCGGACAGGGGCCAGATCCGCCCTCGTCAATGCCGTCTTTACCGGCCTGCCTCCGCTGGCCTGGTTCCAGGAGAACGGCGGAGGGCCGGACGAGGATGGAAATCTGCTGATCCAGCGGGAGATCCAGCCGGACGGCAAGAATGTGTGCCGCCTGAACGGACGGCTGATTACCGTAGCTCAGCTACGGCAACTGGGCCGGCAGCTCCTCAATATCCACGGGCAGCACGACGGCCAGCAACTCCTGGATGAGCGGTGCCACCTGGAGTATCTGGATGGATTCGGAGAAACGGGAGCGCTGCAGGAAGAATACCGGGCGGCCTTTGGCCGCTTTGCCGTCCTGCGCCGGGAGATTGCGGCTCTCCAGATGGACGAGGCGGAGAAGGCCCGGCGCATCGACGGCCTGGAATTCCAGATCACCGAGCTGGAGCGGGCCGGACTGAAGGCCGGGGAGGAGGAGGTCCTCACCGAGCGCCGCAATTTGCTGCGCAATGCGGGCAAGCTGATTGAGGCGGTGGAGGGCGCCCATTTGGCCCTCTCAGGCGATGAGGAGCGTGAGGGGGCCGCCGGCCTGATCGGCGCGGCAGAGAGTTCACTCCACGCGGCGGTCCGGCTGAGCGGGCAGGTGGCGGAGCTGGTGGACAGGCTGACGGAGCTGCGCTGCTCGGCCGATGATCTGGCCGAGCAGGTGCGGGATTTACGGGATGGTTTCGACTTTGAACCCGGTGAGCTGGACGAGCTGGAGAGTCGTCTGGATGTGATCTACCGGCTGAAAAAGAAGTACGGGGACTCCGTGGAGGAGATGCTGGACTACTTGGAGCGGTGCAGAAAGGAGCTGGACGAGATTCAGTTCTCCAGCGATACCATTGCCCGGTTGGAAAGGGATCTGAGCAAAGCGATGGAGGAGGTCCGGCGGCGGGGTGAGGCGCTGAGCCGGGCGCGCCGTGAAGCGGCCAAGGCGCTGGAGGAGCGTATTCAAACGGAATTGGCCCAACTGGACATGCCGAAAGTGCGGTTCCAGGTGGAGTTCCGGCCCAAAGCGGGGGAGTACGCCATGGACGAAACCGGACTGGACGAGGTGCAGTTCCTTATGTCCGCCAATGTAGGGGAGGATCTGAAGCCCATCCAGAAGATCGCCTCCGGCGGTGAGCTGGCCCGCATCATGCTGGCCCTCAAGAATGTGCTGGCGGAGAATGATCAGGTGGGCGCACTGGTTTTTGACGAGGTGGACACCGGTGTGTCCGGCCGGGCAGCCCAGAAGGTGGCGGAGAAGTTGGCGGGCGTGGCCCGCACCAAGCAGGTGCTCTGCGTCACTCACTTGCCCCAGCTTGCGGCCATGGCGGACGTCCATTTCTCTGTGGAGAAGGGGGAGCGCAAGGGGAGAACCTTCACAGAAGTAGAGCGCCTGAGCCGGGAGCGGCGCATGGAGGAGCTGGCCCGGCTGACCTCTGGTGAGCGCATCACCGGCGCGACACTGGCGGCGGCGGGGGAACTGCTGGACAGTGCGGAACGGTTCAAGCGGGCTTTAACCCAACAAAAGTAATCTTTTGTTGAGTTAAATCTTTCCCTTGACAAACTGGCTGCCCCGTACTATAATCCAACTCAATATGAGACTGCGATGACAGGGAGAAGTACCGTCTTATGTCCCGCCCAGAGAGCCCCCGGCTTGGTGTGAGGGGGAGGGGACAGGCCGGGAAATACACCCTGGAGCAGCCGCCCGAACCGCGTGAAGGCGCGCAGTAGGGCTGTGTCGGGTGCGCCCGTTACCGCGCCGGAGTGTGTTGGCACTCCATGAGGCTGTCTCCGTGAGGGGATGGTGAACCAGAGGTGGTACCGCGTTTGACAACGCCCTCTGTCCGTGAGGACAGGGGGCGTTTTTTATTTTAAAACACAAAGTGCAGCCATACTAATTAGCAATTACTGTAGGGGCGTCCCTATGGACGAAAGAAAAGGAGAATGAAACTATGACCTGTTACGAAGAACTGAAGGCCCGTGGCCTCATTGCCCAGGTAACCAATGAGGAAGAGATCTCCAAGATGATCAACGAGGGTAAGGCAGTGTTCTATATCGGATTCGATCCCACCGCCGATTCCCTCCACGTGGGCCACTTCATGGCCCTTTGCCTGATGAAGCGGCTCCAGATGGCGGGCAACCGGCCCATCGCCCTCATCGGAGGCGGTACCGGTATGGTGGGTGACCCCTCCGGCCGCACCGACATGCGCTCCATGATGACGGTGGAGACCATACAGCACAACTGCGCCTGCTTTAAGAAGCAGATGGAGCGTTTTATCGAGTTCGGTGACGGCAAGGCCCAGATGGTGAACAACGCCGACTGGCTGATGGACCTGAACTATGTGGAGCTGCTCCGCGAGGTGGGCGCCTGCTTCAGCGTGAACAACATGCTGCGGGCCGAGTGTTATAAGCAGCGCATGGAGAAGGGGCTGAGCTTTCTGGAGTTCAACTACATGATCATGCAGTCCTACGATTTCTACCACCTGTTCCAGCACTACGGATGCAACATGCAGTTCGGCGGTGATGACCAGTGGTCCAATATGCTGGGCGGCACCGAGCTCATCCGCCGCAAGCTGGGCAAGGATGCCCACGCCATGACCATTACCCTGCTGCTCAACTCCGAGGGGAAGAAGATGGGCAAGACCGCCAAGGGCGCGGTGTGGCTGGATCCCAACAAGACCAGTCCCTATGAGTTCTACCAGTACTGGCGCAACGTGGGCGACAGCGATGTGCTCAAGTGCCTGCGTATGCTCACCTTCCTTCCCATTGAGCAGATCGACGAGATGGACAAGTGGGAGGGCGCCCAGCTCAACCAAGCCAAGGAGATCCTGGCCTTTGAGCTGACCAAGCTGGTTCACGGCGAGGAGGAGGCGCAGAAGGCCCAGGACGCGGCCAAGGCCCTGTTCGCCCAGGGAGGCGACAAGTCCAACGTGCCCACCACCACCCTGGACACCGGCGATCTGACTGACGGGGCGATCGGGGTGCTGGAGCTGATGCTCAAGTGCGGCCTGGTGCCCTCCAAGAAGGAGGCTCGCCGCCTGGTGGAGCAGGGAGGGGTGGAGTTGGACGGTCAGAAGGTCACCGATGTGGCCGCAGCCGTGACCGCCGAACAGCTCTCCGGCGAGGGTATAATGCTCAAAAAGGGAAAAAAGGTCTTCCACCGTGCGGTGCTCGGTGAATGAAAAAAGGCGCCGGAGGATAATTCCCCTCCGGCGCCCTTTTTCGGTTGCGGAAGTGATTGGATCATGATACAATCTTAACAGGATAGCCAATACGGAAGGGGATTGCGGCATGGAGGATAAGGACAAGCAAGGGGAAAAGAAATGGTATATTCTGGATCGGGGATCGTTATCTCTCCTGATCGTCCTGTTGGCCGCTATCCTGTTTTATGTGGGATTGACCAATTTCGATGTTATCGCGGTCCGGGTGCGCACATTTATGGGTGTGCTGACGCCCTTTATTGCAGGTTTTGCTATCGCCTATCTGCTCAATACGCCCATGTGCTTTTTTGAGCGAAAGCTCTACCAAAAGCAGAAGCACCGGCATGGGCTGGCGATTCTGACGGTCTATCTGATCGCCCTGGCGATCGTTGTGGTCCTGCTCAACCTGATCATACCGCAGGTGGCGCAAAGCGTGGTAGATCTGGCCACCAACATGCAGACCTATCTGACCAGCCTGAACAGCCTGGTGCAGACCCTCTCCGAGCAGTTTGGACTGGAGGCGGAGGCCCTGAATGAGGCTATTGGCTCTTATCAGGACCTGATGACCAATATTGCCGCCTATCTCTCCAAGGCTCTGCCGGATCTGCTGAACTTTGGCTACGCCATCGGCAGTGGGGTGATCTCGGGCATTACCGCACTGATCTCCTCGGTTTACATGCTGGCAGGGAAGGGGCGGCTGGTTCCGCAGATCAAGAAGATGCTCTACGCCATTCTGCCCAGGCGGCGGGCGGACTGGCTTCTCGGGGTATGCGGACATGCCAACCGGGTATTTGTAGGCTTTATCAATGGCAAGCTGATCGACTCGGCCATCATCGGTGTGCTCTGCTTTATCCTTTGCTTGATTTTCCGCATCCCATATCCCATGCTGGTCAGCGTCGTGGTGGGCGTCACCAACATTATCCCCTTTTTTGGACCGATCATCGGCGCCATCCCCTGTCTGATGATTCTGGTGATCGTCGACCCTTGGGCGGCCCTGCGGTTCTTTGCCTTGGTCATCGGCCTTCAGCAGTTTGACGGCAACATCCTCGGCCCCAAGATCTTGGGCGACAGCACGGGCCTGTCAGCCATCTGGGTGCTGGTTTCCATTGTGGTGTGCGGCGGCCTGTTTGGGTTCCCGGGTATGGTACTGGGTGTGCCCACCTTTGCCGTGCTGTATGCACTGGTGCGGGACTGGGTCAACAAACGCTTGGCACTCAAGCGCCTGGACGGAAACGGGAGGCCTCTGGACGGCGCTCCTTAAAAACTGAACGAGTAGAGTAGTGAAGGGAGGTGCGAAGCGAAGCTTCGCACCTCCCTTTTAGAGGCCCAAATAGGTCACCAAGTCCGCCATGGAGTATAGACCGGGGGACTGCCCGGCAGCCAGAAACCGGGCGGCCTGAACCGCTCCGGAGGCAAACACCTCGCGGCTCAGGGCGGAGTGCCGCAGCTCAATGAGCTCATCCCGCCCGGCAAAGAGCACCTCATGGTCGCCCACAATTCCACCGCCCCGCACCGAGGAGATGCCGATTTCACAGCGCTCCCGGCTCCGCCGGATACCCTGCCGGCCGCAGACCAGCTCCGGTTGGCAAGGGAGGGCGTCCGCCGCGGCCTCTGCCAGCATGAGGGCCGTCCCACTGGGGGCATCCATCTTCTTGTTGTGGTGCCGCTCCACGATTTCGATGTCACAGCTCCCGCCCAGCACCGCTGCGGTCCGGCGTACCAACTCGACGAGGATGTTTACGCCAAGGGACAGGTTGGCGGAGCGAAAGATAGGGATGGAACGGGCAGCCTGCTGTATCTCCTCCAGTTGTCCCTGGTCATAGCCGGTGGTGGCCAGCACAAGGGGCATCCTGTGTTCCAGGCCGAAGCTCAGCAGAGCGGGAAGGGCCGAGGGACTGGAGAAGTCCACCACAACGTCGGCTTCTCCCTGAAATTCGGCGGGGGAGGCGTATACCGGGAAATCGCGGATATCCGCGCCCAGCAGATCAAAGCCGGCGGTCAGCTCCAGCTCCGGTTCAGCGGCACAGATAGCCTCTACCGCATGGCCCATCCGGCCGTTACAGCCGGAGAGGAGCAGTTGAACCATAGTTCACATCCTTTCTCTGCGCTATTGGAGCAGGTGAGCGCTCTCCATGGCGCGGCGCAGGGTCTCCAGGTGCCCGTCGGACATGGCGCAAAGGGGGAGGCGCAGGGAACCCACCTCATAGCCGGCCAGATTCAGGGCGGTCTTGATGGGGATGGGGTTGACCTCCAGAAAGAGGGCGTCAATGAGGTCGGTGTACTCGATCTGGAGCGCAGCGGCCTCCCGGAACCGGCCCTCCAGGCAGAGGTGGCTCATCTGAACCATCACCTCAGGGACGAGATTGGCCGCCACGGAGACGACCCCCTTGGCCCCCAGACTCATCATGGGCACCACCTGATCGTCGTTGCCCGACCAGATGTGGAAGTCATCGCCGCAGAGGGCGCGGGTGTGGGAGAGCAGGGAGAAGTTTCCGCTGGCCTCCTTGACCCCGTTGAT
Organism: Flavonifractor plautii ATCC 29863; assembly: GCF_000239295.1. Lineage (GTDB taxonomy): Bacteria > Bacillota > Clostridia > Oscillospirales > Oscillospiraceae > Flavonifractor > Flavonifractor plautii. The sequence goes on along the minus strand of NZ_JH417680.1, from coordinate 16,329 downwards.
GTTGGGGTGCTGCGAGAGAAGCTGGTAGGTCTCGGCGGTAAAGGATACGCCGGTGCGGGAGGGGACATTGTAGAGAAGGATGGGCAGCTCCACCCGGTCGGCTATGTAGGTGTAGTGCTGAATGAGGCCGGTCTGGGACGCTTTGTTGTAGTAGGGGGTGACGAGCAGCAGGGCGTCCGCGCCGGAGTCCTGGGCGTGCTGGGAGAGGTAGAGGGCAGCGGAGGTGTCGTTGCTCCCCGCGCCGGCAATGACCTTCACCCGGTGGTTAACCCGCTTGACGCAGAAGGCCACGGCGGCGATGTGCTCCCGGATAGAGAGGGTGGCGCTCTCGCCGGTGGTTCCGCAGACGCAGATGGCATCCACGCCGTGGTCGAGCTGCTGGTCGATCAGGTGGCCGAAGCAGCCGTAATCAATGGCGCCGCTCTGGTCAAAGGGGGTGACAATGGCGGTACAGGCTCCGGTGAAAACAGGCTCTCGCATAAGATGGGGTTTACCTCCTTTGGATATACCCCTCCGCGCAGAGAAGCTCAGCAAGGAGAACCGCACCGCCGGCCGCGCCGCGGAGGGTGTTGTGGGACAGACAGACGAACTTGTAGTCGTACTGGGTGTCGGGACGCAGCCGGCCGATGCACACGGCCATGCCGCCCTCGGTCATCCGGTCCAGCCGGGTCTGGGGGCGGTCAGGCTCCTCAAAGTAGTGCAGGAACTGCTTGGGGGCAGAGGGCAGGGCCAGCTCCTGGGCACGGCCCTGGAAGCCCGCCCAGGCGGCTTTGATTTCGTCCAGAGAGGGCTTGTTCCGGAACCGGGCGAAAACGGCTGCCATGTGGCCGTTGGAGGCGGGAACGCGGAGACACTGGGCGGTGATGGACGGGCCTGCGGCATTGACGATAACGCCGTCCTCCACCCGGCCCCACAGCTTCAGGGGCTCCTGCTCGCTCTTTTCCTCCTCACCACCGATGTAGGGTATCACGTTGTCCACCATCTCCGGCCAGGTTTCGAAGGTCTTGCCCGCACCGGAGATGGCCTGATAGGTGCAGACCAGCACCTGCTCCAGGCCGAAGGCGCGCAGGGGATGGAGGGCGGGGACATAGCTTTGCAGGGAACAGTTGGACTTGACGGCGATAAAGCCGCGCTCCGTTCCCAGACGCCTGCGCTGGGCTTCGATGACCCGGAGGTGCTCGGGATTGATCTCCGGCACCACCATGGGCACGTCGGGCGTCCAGCGGTGGGCGGAGTTATTGGAGACCACGGGGCACCCGCGGCGGGCATAAGCCTCCTCCAGGGCCTGAATTTCCTCCTTCTTCATGTCCACCGCGGAGAATACGAAGTCCACCTGGGCGGCAATCCGGTCGATGTCTGTTTCCGCGTTGAGCACCACCATGTCCTTGGCCTCCCCGGGCATGGGGACATCCAGGGCCCAGCGGCCACCAATGGCCTCCTCGTAGGTCTTGCCCGCAGAGCGGCTGCTGGCCGCGATGGCGGTCAACTGAAACCAGGGGTGGTTCTCCAGAAGGGTAACGAAGCGCTGACCGACCATGCCGGTGCCGCCGATGACGCCAACTCTGTACTTTTCCATAACCAATACCTCCGTCGTTCCATAATATCCTATTCCAGATCCAGCTTGTTTGAGACTGGGAAAATGAGGACTTTCATATAAAAAGAAAATCAGCAGTTTACATGTCCGCTGATTTTGTACTATAATGTCAAAGACGATGCCGCTACGGCGCAGTCCAACTTAGGTGCAGGGCGCTCCCTGTCATTTTTGAAACCGCCACGGCTCCTATCCTGCATCTGATACTGATTAGTTTTCAAAGATTGTACCACAGATGGAGCCCATGTGTCAATGAAAGAGAGTTGAAAAGTGATTCGATGAAGCAGAGGGTAAAAGGAAATATTTTGCGGCTTGTAACTGCCTGTCTTGCAATTTTATTGATAAGTGGGCTTGCTCCGGCTGGTGCGGCCTCGGCGGAGGCCAACCCGATGGTCCGGGTGGGCCTGTTCTACGGCGGAAACGCCCTGTCGGGGGCCAACCTAGCCAACGACGTGGGCAGCGGCTACCGCTTCGGCTACTTTGATGGCGATCTGACCTTCCAGCTCCTGGGCTACACCAGCGAGACGACGGTCTCCATGGTGAAAACCCAGAATGTGTACTACGGGTCGAATGTGGACTGGAGTGGCTCCGGCTATTACGACAGCAAGACCTCCGACATCGCCGTGGGGTGTTACCATCTCCAGCTCCCCCAGACCTACGCCACCTTTGAGGAGGCATCGGCCGCCGCAGCACAGTACAGCGATGGCTTCCCGGCCTGGATCGACGGCACCTACTATGTGCGGGTGGGCTCCTTCCTGGACAGTACCTCCGCCCAGGCGGCCCAGGCCTCCCTCGGCCTGACCGGGGCCACGGTGGCGGGCACCTCGGGAGCGGGGATCTCTGTGGTAAAGACGGGCACCAATACGGTCCTCTTTCAGTTTGACAGCACCTCCGGCCTGTATCTGGCGGTTAAGCCCGGCCGGGACGACACGGTGAAGGCGGAAACCTACTTCCGGGGCTATTCCTATTTCGGGGCGTTTGAATACCGCCGGAACGGCGGGGACATCACGGTGGTCAATGTGCTTTCCATGGACGACTATCTCCAGGGCGTCATCGTCCAGGAGATGAGCCCCTCATGGCCCCTGGAGGCATTGAAAGCCCAGACGGTTTGCGCCCGCAGCTACGCCTATGGAAAGCTCCAGGCGGGCAAGCACCAGAGCCAGGGCTTCGACCTGTGCAACACCACTGACTGTCAGGCCTACGTGGGTATCGCTACCGCCAGCGACAACAGCCGCCGGGCGGTGGAGGAGACCAGCGGGGTGTATCTGTGGTACAATGGGCGGGTGGCGGACCAGGCGGTTTACTCCTCCCACAACGGCGGAGCCAGCGAGAGCGCCGTCAACGTGTGGGGGAGGGATTACCCCTATCTCATCGGGAAGATTGACCCCTATGAGGCCTCCGTCGTGGACCGTATCTCTAACTACAACTGGACGGTGACCTATACCGCCCAGGAGCTGACCGAGCTGCTCCAGAGCAAAGGCTATGGAAACAGCACCATCGTGGATTTCCGGGTGACCAAGACCAGTCCCACCGGAAATGCCATCGAGATCACCTTCACCGATGCCAACGGCCGGAGCTGGAGCAAGACGCGGGAGGCGTGCCGCACCTTCCTGGGGCTGCGTTCCCAACACTACACCATATCGGGCGGCAGCGGAGGAGGCTACGCGGTCAATGGTACCGGTTCCCTCAGTACACTGAACGGAGCCTATGCCGTGGATGGGAGTGGGGCAATGAGCACACTGACTGAGGGGCAGGTCTATGCCATCGGCGGGGACGGCGTCATCTCTCAGGTGAAGCCCTCCGCGTCGGCCGGCAGCTCCGGCGTCTTTACCATCACTGGATCCGGCTGGGGGCACGGAGTGGGCATGAGCCAGTGGGGTGCCTATTCCATGGCCCAGCAGGGTGATACTTACAAGGATATTCTGACCTTTTACTATACTGGAATCGAGGTGCGCAAGCCATAAAAACCGCTGATTTTGATTTTTATCTGCCGGAGGAGCTGATTGCTCAGACCCCGCTGGAGCGGCGGGACGCCTCCCGACTGCTGGTGCTGGACAAGGAGACCGGAGCCACCCGGCACATGCATTTTTTTGATCTGCCTACCCTCCTGCGCCCGGGGGACTGCCTGGTGCTCAACGACTCGCGGGTGCTGCCCGCCCGGCTACTGGGCCATCGGGAGCCCACCGGCGGTGCGGTGGAGGTGCTGCTGCTCATCGACCGGGGGGACAAGGTGTGGGAGTGCCTGGTGCGCCCCGGCCGCAAGCTGAAGCCGGGGACGCGGCTGTCCTTCGGGGACGGCTCCCTCAAGGCCGAGGTGGTGGAGGTATGCGAGGGGGGCAACCGGCTGGTCCGCTTCGAGTATGAGGGGATCTTCCTGGAGACCCTGGAGCGGCTGGGCAAGATGCCCCTGCCGCCCTACATCAAGGCGGAGCTGAACGACCCCGAGCGCTACCAGACGGTGTACTCCCGGGCGGTGGGCTCCGCCGCGGCACCCACCGCCGGACTCCACTTTACCCGTGCCCTGCTGGAGCAGGTGCAGGAAATGGGGGTAAAGGTCTGCTATGTGACGCTCCATGTGGGCCTGGGCACCTTCCGTCCGGTGAAGGAGGAGGAGATCACCGACCACGAGATGCACAGCGAATACTGCATGATCTCCGCCGAGACCGCCGAGACCATCAACCGTACCAAGCGGGAAGGGGGGCGGGTCATCTGTGTGGGTACCACCTCTTGCCGCACCATCGAGAGCTGGGCGGCGGAGGACGGCACGTTGAAGGAGTGCGCGGGGTGGACGAATATCTTCATCTATCCCGGCTACCGCTTCAAGGCGCTGGACTGTCTTATCACCAATTTTCACCTGCCCGAATCCACGCTTATCATGCTGGTTTCCGCCCTGGCAGGGCGGGAGCATGTCCTGGCCGCCTATAAGGAGGCGGTGGAGCAGCGCTATCGGTTTTTCTCCTTTGGAGATGCGATGTTCATCGGCTGAGTCAGAACGAAAAAGAGAAACCGGGGTTCCCACAAGTTGTGGGAACCCCGGTTTTTGTATGGGTCAGATAAGGCCCTCTTCCACCAGAAAGTCATGGGCGACATCGGCGGCGTTTCTGCCCTCGAGGTCTACCTCGGCGTTCATGGCGGCCATTGCCTCATTGGAGATGCGACCGTCCAGCAGGGCGAGCACCTCCTTCAGCTCGGGGTACTCGTCCAGACACTCCTGACGGATAAAGTTGACCGCGTAGTAGGGCGGGAAGAAGCTGGCGTCATCCTCCAGCTGAACCAGGTCAAACTTGGAGAGGAGGGCGTCGGTGGCGAAGGCGTCGATAACATCCACCTGGCCGCTGTCGATGGCGGTATAGCGCACCGCCACGTCCAAAGCGTTGACCTCGCCGAACTTGGTATGGAAGGTGGACTCCAGGCGGGGAAGGGCATCCTCCCGCTGGGTGAAGTCGGCGGTACAGCCCAGACGGAGTTCGGGTGCTACGGCCATCAGATCGGTGAGGGTTTCGAGCTGATACTGCTCGGCGATCTCCGGCCGGACGCTCATGGCATAAGTGTTGTTGTAACCCAGGGGGGCGGAGACGGAGATGTTGTAGTCGTCCCGCATTTTCTCCGACAGGATCTCATAGACTTCGTCGGTGTTGGTGTTCAGAGGCAGTCCCAGGACAGAGAGGTACACCTGTCCGGAGTAGTCCACCACCATGTCGATGTCGCTGTTCTCCATGGCGGTCATCTCCAGGGAGGTGCTGGCCAGGCCGAAGGTGGTGTCCACCTGGATGTCGGTCTTGGCCTCGATGAGCTCCTTGTAGATGTTGCCAACGATGTAGACCTCGGTGAAGTTGGAGGCGCCGACGGTCAGGTGCTTGTCAGACTTCTTGTTGACCAGGTTTCCGCCAATGGCGACCACCACCAGGGCGATACACACGCCCACGGCGATCACCTGCCGGCGGCGGATGACCTTCTTGGGCAGATTCTGGATCTGCTCGTTGGGAAGCAGGCCCTCACTGGTGATCGCCTGCTCCAGCTTGGCGAAGATGAAATCAAAGAGCAGCGCCAGCAGGGAGACCGGGACGGCGCCCAGCAGGATCATCTCCACATTCAGGGAGTTGAGGCCCAGATTGATAAACCAGCCCAGACCCTTGGCGCCGGCAAAGGCGGCGATGGTCATAGTGCCCACAGAGGCCACGGCGGCGATGCGGATACCGGCCATGATGAAGGGGGCGGCGATGGGCAGCTCCACCAGAAACAGGCAGCGCGTGCGCGTCAAGCCCATGCCCCGGGCTACCTCCAGGTTCTTGGGGTCCACGCTCATGATGCCGGTATAGGTATTCTTCAGAATGGGGAGGAAGGCATACACAAAGACCATCAGGATGGCGGGCACCGTGCCGATGCCCAGAAAGCAGACGGCCAGGGACAGCAGGGCGATGGAGGGGATGGATTGCATGACGTTGGCGATGCCAATGACGATTTTGGCTGCTGTCTGGTTGCGGGTGATAAGGATGCCCAGCGGCACACCGATGGCCAGGGAGATGAGCAGGGCCAGTGTGGTCATGTTGATGTGGCGGAAAAGCTCGGTGACCAGTTCGGGCCAGCGGGAGACCAGGAGCTCCCAGAAGGAGGACAGAGAGAATGAAATGCCCATAATTACGCACCCTCCTGTTCGTCGCGCTCAACCGGCTCGTCGATGAAACGGCGGCTCAGGGTGGAGAGGAGGCTGCTCCGGTTCAGGAAACCGCGAATGGCTCCCTCCGCATCCAGGACGGGCAGGATGCCGAAGTCCTTCTCGCCATAGTCCGCTACCTTTTCCAGTACAGTGCTCAGGCTGTCGTCCACCCGGACGGACAGATAATCGTCAGAGAGGAACGAGGAGACCGGGGAGCTGTATTGGTCGATGCCGATCAGATCCTGGAGCCACACCATACCGGCAAACTTATTGTCGTCGCCGGTGACCAGCAGGCTGTCGATGTTATAGTGCCGCATGAGCTGTACCGCCTGCACCACTGTGCGGCTCTGAGAGATGGTGATGGGGCGGGGGCGCATGATGTCCTCGGCCCGGATAAAGGAGGGGTTCTCCCACAGGCGGTTCTTGCCGATGAAGGAGTTGATGTACTCGTTGGCGGGATGCTTGAGGATGTTCTCCGGCTTGTCGCACTGGACCACATGGCCGTTTTGCAGGATGCAGATGCGGTCGGCCAGCTTGACGGCCTCATCCATGTCGTGAGTGACGAAAACAATGGTCTTGTGGAACCGGAGCTGGAGCCGGTGCACCTCGTCCTGGAGCTCGGCGCGGGTCATGGGGTCCAGGGCGGAGAAGGGCTCATCCATGAGGATGATCTCCGGGTCGGCGGCAAAGGCGCGGGCTACGCCGATGCGCTGCCGCTGGCCTCCGGAGAGCTGGGAGGGGTACTGGCTGCGGTATTGGTCCGGCTCCAGGTTGACCAGCTCCAGCAGCTCGGTGATCCGGTCGTAGATTTTTTCCTTGGGGTACCCGGCCACACGCATGGCCAGAGCGATGTTGTCCTCCACCGTCATATGGGGGAACAGGCCGCCCTCCTGGACGACATAGCCCATCAGGCGGGGAAGCTGGGTCACCTTGATCCGGTTGATGGGGGTGCCATTGATGAGAATCTCGCCTTTGTCAATGGGGTTGAGCTTGTTGAGCGTTTTCAACAGGGTCGTTTTCCCGCATCCGCTGGAACCGATCAGGACAAAAAACTCGTTGTCCTGGATGGTCAGACTGATGTTCATCAGTACCGATTTTCCGCGGTATGACTTGTAGAGATTTTTCAATTCAATCACAGCAAAGGAGCTCCTTTCTGAATGATCCCTATTGTAGTATGGAGTGGATTGAAATGGAGTAAGGATTGACGGATTTAGATAAAGAATTTGTTAAGGCAGGGAGAATTCGCTTGACAGATCATTCTGTATCTGCTAAAGTTACAGTACAAACTGTAACTAAAAAAATTACAAATAAGTATGAGTGGAAGCCGCAAAGGCTTGGAACCCTATCTCCAGTAGAAAAGAAAAGGGCAAACAGAAAGGATGAATGTAATGGAAGCGATCGTCATCACGAAAGAAAATTTTGAGGAGCAGGTGCTGAGGGCGGAGAAGCCGGTTCTGGTGGACTTCTGGGCGCCCTGGTGCACCTATTGCCGGCGTATTGCCCCTGCGGTGGACCAGGTGGCTGGACAGTATGGGGAGCAGATGGTGGTCGGCAAGGTGAATGTGGACGAGCAGCCGGAGCTGGCAGAGCGGTTTGGGGTGGAGACCATCCCCACGCTGCTGGTATTTCGGAATGGACAGGCGGGAGAGCCGCTGATCGCCCCCGGCTCAAAGGCGCAGATTGTAGAGTGGGCCGGACTGTAAGAGAGGAGGTGCGCCGGATGGGTGTAAAGCACTATGACGTGATTGTGATCGGCGGCGGACCCGGCGGCTATACGGCGGCCCTGTACTGTGCCCGGAGCGGGCGCTCGGTGGCGGTGCTGGAAAAGCTCTCCGCCGGAGGCCAGATGGCGACCACGGACCGGATTGACAATTATCCCGGCTTTGAGGAGGGCATTGACGGCTTCGAGCTGGGAGAGCGGATGGAGCGCCAGGCCTGGCGGTTCGGCGTGTCCACGGTATACGGCGAGGTGCGCTCGGTGGAGCTGGCGGGCCGGCCCAAGCGGATCGAGAGTACCGAGGGCAGCTTTGAGGCCGAGGCGGTGATCCTGGCCACGGGGGCGTTCCCGCGGGAGCTGGGCCTGCCGGACGAGCAGGCGCTCCGCGGGCGCGGGGTGGCGTACTGCGCCGCCTGCGACGGCATGCTCTACCGCGGCAAGACGGTAGTGGTCAACGGAGGCGGAAACACCGCTGTGGGCGACGCGCTCTATCTGGCCAAGCTTTGTAAAAAGGTCTATCTGGTCCACCGGAGAGACGAGCTGAGGGCCTCGGCGGTCTATCGGGACGCGCTGAGGGAAAACGGCGTTGAGATCCTTTGGAACAGCCGCATTACCGCTCTGCGCAAGGAGAAACGCCTGACAGGTGTTGAGGTGGAGGATCTTCGCACCGGCGCACGGCGGGAGCTGTTCTGCGACGGCCTGTTTGTGGCCATCGGCCGGGTGCCGGATACGGCCCTGTTTGCCGGCCAGGTGGAGCTGGACCCCTCGGGCTATATCGTGGCGGATGAAACCACCCGCACCAGCGTGCCCGGCGTCTTTGCGGTGGGCGATGCCCGCACTAAGGCGGTGCGCCAGATCGTCACCGCAGTGGCAGACGGGGCCGTGGCGGCCCACTATGCGGAGGAGTTCCTGTTGGAGGATGCTGTAAAGGATAAAAACCTGTCATGAATAGTGCGTTTTGTGTGGCGGTCCACGCCCTGATCTGCCTGAACCGGCGGCAGGAGCAGCTCTCCAGTGAGGAGCTGGCCCGCAGTATCTGTACCAATCCGGCCCGCGTGCGGAAGATCATGGCGGGGCTGAAGCGGGCCGGACTGGTGGAAACCAAGGAGGGGAATGAGGGTGGCTACCGCTTTGTGGGCGATCCCGCCGCCCTTACATTAGATCAGGTAGCCCGGGCGCTGGAGGTGCGGTTCGTGTCGACCAACTGGCGCGGCGGGGGCGTGGATCAGCCCTGCCTGGAGGCATCGGGTATGTCGGAGGTCATGGACGGTCTGCTGGAGGAGCTGGACCAGGGCTGCCGGAGCAGGCTTTCGGAGATCAGCCTGGCTGAGCTGGACAGCAGACTTTATTTGAAACAAAGGAGATGAATATGGGTCTTTCACTGGAGACGAGCGTGCCGGTACTTACGGTGTTTTTACAGGGGCTGCTGAGCTTTTTCTCTCCCTGTGTGCTGCCCCTTGTGCCCCTCTACGTCAGCTATCTGGCGGGAGGCGCCAGGGACGTGGACAGCGACGGCAATATCCGCTATCCCAGGGGAAGGGTACTGGTCAACACCCTGTTCTTTGTGGTGGGCATCAGCTTTACCTTTTTCCTGCTGGGGTTCGGCTTTACAGCACTGGGAAGCTTTTTCCGCAGCAACCAGACCTGGTTTGCCCGCATCAGCGGCATCATTATGATCCTGTTTGGCCTGTACCAATTCGGCGTGTTCGGGCGCTCGGGCGCCCTGGAGCGGGAGCACCGGCTGCCCTTCCGGCTGGACCGGTGGGCTATGAACCCGCTGGTGGCCCTGGTGCTTGGCTTTACCTTCAGCTTTGCGTGGACGCCCTGCGTGGGCCCCACGCTGGGCAGCGTTTTGCTGATGGCCTCTTCGGCGGGCAGCGCCGCCCGCGGCTTCCTGCTGATTGCGGTATACACCCTCGGCTTTGTGATCCCCTTCCTGGCCGTGGGACTGTTTACCGGGGCGGTGCTGGGCTTTTTCAAGCGCCACCAGAGGGTGGTACGCTACACTGTGAAGGTGGGCGCGGTCCTGCTGGTGCTTATGGGCATCATGACACTGACTGGCTTCATGAACGGCATTACCAGTTACCTGTCCAGCGCGGCGGGCAGCGGAGCGGCCGAAACGCCCCAGGCTCAGACAAGCGGAACTCCGGACCCCACACCAGAGGGGAGCGTGCCCGCCGGACCGGAGGAGAGCCCGGCGGCCAGCGGGCGGCCGGTGATTCCCGCGCCGGATTTCACCCTGGTGGACCAGTACGGGGAGGAGCATACCCTCTCCGACTATGAGGGCAAGACGGTGTTTCTCAACTTCTGGGCGACCTGGTGCGGTCCCTGCAAGCGCGAGATGCCGGAGGTGCAGGCGCTCTACGAGAAATACGGGAACAACGAGGGAGATGTGATCGTTCTGGGCGTGGCCAATCCAAAGTCGGAGGAGTACCCCTATAATCAGGATGTTACTCAGCCGGAGGTGGAGCAGTTCCTGGAGGACGGCGGCTACACCTTCCCGGTGGTGATGGACGTTACAGGAGAGGTATTCTACTCCTACGGCATTTCCGCCTTTCCCACCACCTTCATGATCGGCGCGGATGGGAATGTGTTCGGCTATGTGCCGGGAGCTCTCACCGGCGATATGATGGAGTCCATTGTCCAGCAGACCATAGACGGCGTTGAGGCGGGGGCATGAGGGATACTCTTGTCAAAGCTCAGTCCTTCTGGTATTATGGAAGGTAAGTTTTTGACAAAGGAGTTTTGACGTGTTTGAAGTCCTGAAAACAGAGGGAAAGGCCCGCCGGGGTGTCTTTACCTGCGCCCACGGCACGGTGCAGACGCCGGTGTTCATGAACGTGGGCACCCAGGGGGCCATCAAGGGTGCGGTGTCGGCCCACGATCTGAAGGAGATCGGCTGTCAGGTAGAGCTGTCCAACACCTACCACCTTCACCTGCGCCCCGGCGACCAAGTGGTGCGGCAGATGGGCGGCCTGCACAGGTTCATGCGGTGGGACGGCCCGATCCTGACCGACTCGGGCGGGTTCCAGGTGTTCTCCCTGTCGGGCCTGCGCAAGATCAAGGAGGAGGGGGTCACCTTCGCCTCCCACATCGACGGGCGCCGCATCTTTATGGGGCCGGAGGAGTCCATGCAGATTCAGTCCAACCTGGGCTCTGATATCGCCATGGCCTTCGACGAGTGCGTGGAAAACCCGGCGACCTATGAGTATGCCAAAGCCTCCTGCGAGCGCACCCTGCGCTGGCTGGCCCGGTGCAAGGCGGAGCACGACCGGCTCAACGCCCTGCCTGATACGGTGAATCCCCGCCAGATGCTCTTCGGCATCAATCAGGGCGCCACTTTCCCGGAGCTGCGCATCTGGCACATGAAGGAAACCGCCAAGATTGACTGCGAGGGCTACGCCATCGGCGGCCTGGCGGTGGGGGAGCCCACCCAGGTGATGTATGACATCATCGACGCGGTGGAGCCCTATATGCCGGCGGACAAGCCCCGCTACCTCATGGGGGTGGGTACCCCCTCCAACATTATCGAGGGTGTGGCCCGGGGCGTGGACTTCTTCGACTGCGTGATGCCCGCCCGCAATGCCCGCCACGCCAAGCTCTTCACCTGGTCGGGGGCGCTGAATATCCGCAATGAGAAGTACAAGCTGGACGAGCGGCCCATCGACCCGGACTGCGACTGCCCGGTGTGCCGCTCCTTCTCCCGGGCCTATCTGCGCCACCTCTTTGCAGCGGAGGAGATGCTGGCCATGCGTCTGGCGGTGCTTCACAACCTCTATTTCTACAACAAACTGGCCGAACGTATCCGCCAGGCACTGGACGCGGGCCAATTCGCGGCATTCCGGGCGGAGTATTCCGAGAAATTGGCCGGGCGGCTGTGAAGTTTCTGTGAATGAGGCGAAAAGGGCTTGTCAAAATCTGCTTTTCGCTTTATAATGTCCTATTGGTGACGTTTTAACGTCAAAGTATGAATCGGAGGGGGATTATTTTGCTGACACAGACTGCTGGCGTTCTGCTGACAAATTCAGGGACGAATGGTAGTGCAAGCTTATTGAGCATGCTTCTGCCGTTCGTGATCCTGATCGCGGTCTTCTATTTCTTGCTCATCCGGCCGGAGAACAAGAAGAAAAAGGCGGCGGCCAAGATGCGCTCTGAGCTGGCGGTGGGCGATGAGATCACCACCATCGGCGGCGTGGTAGGCACCATCTGCCAGGTGAAGGAGGATACCATCATCATCGAGACCAGCGCCGACCGTGTGCGTATGGAGTTCACCAAGTGGGCCATCTCCACCAAGGGCACCCAGTCCACGGAGAACGCTCCTGCGGACACCAAGGATTCCAAGGACAAGAGGTAATAGTGAACGCCCTCCCTGCATAGGTTTCAGTAGGAATCCATGCCAAGGGAGGGTGTTTTTATGAAAAAAAAGGAGGAGGAGCAGAGCGCAAAGCTGATCCGCTGCGGAATGGGGCTGGTGCTGGGGGGCGTGGCCGCGCTGGCGGTTTGCTTTGTCTTTCTGCTGGTGGCGTCGGCGGCCATTTCCGGCGGACTGGCAGGGGAGGAGCTGATGTATCAGCTCACCATCGTGGGATGTGTGCTGGGGGCCTTTGCGGGCGGCCTGCTGGCAGTGCGGCGCTGTGGGAGCCGGGCGCTGATCGTTGGCCTTACCACCGGCGGAGTGCTCTTCCTGCTGCTGCTTACCATCGGGGCGCTCTGCTTCGAAACGGTCTCTCTGGAGGCGGGGGGCATCGGCCTGCTGTGCGGCTCCCTGTGCGGCGGAGCTGCCGCCGGAATCCTGGGCGGCGGGGGTAAGAAGAAGCCTGCCCGGAAAAAACGCAGAAAATAATTGAAATCGGGCGGAGAATGTGTTATAATCGCTCCAAACCATCGTTATGGGAGGGAAACCAGAATGAAGCATGTGAAGACGCTCAACGGCGCGACTCTGAAGAAGAGCGCCGCCCACGGCGGCTGCGGCGAGTGCCAGACCTCCTGCCAGTCCGCCTGTAAGACCTCTTGCACCGTTGCCAACCAGAAGTGCGAGAACCAGTAAAAACGAACTTGGCTCGAAAAGGGTGGGGCATCCCACCCTTTTTGTATGCCGTAATAAAGTGAGGAACGAACAAATATGGTACATACCTTTCAATGCCTTGGCGTGAATATCGCCGTGGATGTCAACAGCGGCGCCGTCCACGTGCTGGACGAGCTCACCTACCACCTTCTGGAGCAGGTGCAGCCCCCCATGGGAGAGCACTGCCCGGCGGAGCTTTGCGCCAGGCTGCCCCAGTACGACCCAGCCGCCCTGGAGGAGGCCTGGCAGGAGCTGCGCGGTCTGGCGGCCGAGGGGCTGCTTTTTGAGGAGGACGACTACATTGACCGGGAGAAGGCTGCCTCCATGCAGCAGCAGGCCCTGGTGAAGGCCCTGTGCCTCCATGTCTCCCACGACTGCAACCTGCGGTGTAAGTATTGCTTTGCCTCCACCGGCGATTTCGGCACCGGCCACCGCATGACCATGGACTTCGAGACCGCCAAACGGGCCATCGACTTCGTCATCGCCAAGTCGGGCCACCGCCGTAACATCGAGGTGGACTTCTTCGGCGGCGAGCCGCTGATGGCCATGGATACCGTAAAGAAGACGGTGGAGTACGCCCGTTCCATTGAGGAGGAGCACAACAAGTGCTTCCGCTTTACAATTACAACTAATGGTGTGCTCCTCGATGATGAGAACATCGAGTACATCAACCGTGAGATGTCCAACGCAGTTCTCTCCATCGACGGGCGAAAGGAGGTCAACGATGACCTCCGGCCCACGGTCAACGGCAAGGGCAGCTATGACGTGATTGTGCCCAAGTTCCAGAAGCTCATTGAGGGCCGTGGGACGAAGGACTACTACCTCCGGGGCACCTTTACACGATTCCACCAGGACTTTGCCGAGGACGTGAAGGCGTTGGCTTCCATCGGACGGAATATCTCGGTGGAGCCGGTGGTGGGGAAGGAGGACGACCCCTACGCCCTCCAGGAGGCGAATCTGCCCGCCTTGAAGGCGGAGTACGAGCGCCTGGCGGAGTATCTCAGGGACCACCCGGAAACCAACTTCTTCCACTTCAATGTGGATCTGGCCCAAGGCCCCTGCGTGATCAAGCGCCTGCGGGGCTGCGGGGCGGGCTGCGAGTATGTGGCTATCACCCCGGAGGGGGACATTTACCCCTGCCACCAGTTTGTAGGCAACGAGGACTACAAGCTGGGCAGCCTTTATGATGGCACCTTCGATCAGGAGCTGTCGGGCCGCTTTGCCGGACTGAACATCTACACCCGCGAGGAGTGCAGGGATTGCTGGGCACGGTTCTACTGCTCGGGTGGGTGTAGCGCGTCCAACCTGCTTGTCAATGGCGACATAAAAAAGCCCCACCGTGTGGGCTGTGAGTTGGAGCGAAAGCGGCTGGAGTGTGCCATCGCTCTGCGGGCGATCGCGGCCGGAATGGCGGAGTGACATATACAGATCGTAATTATACAAATCGTAATCTCCGCTACAAACAGACAAAAAGTGATGAATTGAGCCGGATGTCGGCAAAAACAGTGACTATAATTTTAGTAAAGAGGAGCGCCACAAAGTGTGGCGCTCCTCTTTTTGTATACACAGTTTACATAATTAAGTAAACATAACAACTTGGCATAATATACAAAAATGAAGTTTTTTCTTTTCCGTCCTTGCACAAGACGGCCTGGTAAGCTATAGTTAGCATGTAAACCGTTGGCACGCGTCTAATCGAGGCCCTGTCCGCATATGCTCCCATGGGAGGTGAGGGCGATGCGCAGGGCGGCGGAAGCGTGGAGAATTTCAGGGGATGGGCTTATTCCGGTGCTGGCGGTAACTGCGGCCTGCTTTTTGTTGGGCGGGCTGGTAGGATGCCTGCTGGCATCCCATATCGGAGGCGGGGGTCAGGAGAGCCTGGCCGCCTACGTGGAGGGATTTCTTCGCGCCGCTCAGGCGGGGGAGATTACAGCGCCTGCGCTGGCCTCACTGGTGTGGGACACCGTGCGCTGGCCGCTGCTGGCGCTGCTGCTGGGCTTCACCGCGCTGGGACTTCTGGGGCTGCCCCTGCTGTTTGCGGTGCGGGGATTCCTGCTGGCCTTTTCGATTGCCTCATTTGTGCGCCTGTTCGGCGGCGCGGGCTGTCTGCTGGCCCTCTTGGTCTTTGGGGTGAGCGGTGCGCTTTCGGTGCCGGTGCTGTTTGTGCTTGGGGTGCAGGGCCTCCTGGCCGCCCGGGTGCTGGCCGGACGGGTCTGGGGGGATGGGAAAACCCCTCCGCCCTATGGGAAACTCTATTTTTTCCGCTGCGGCGCCTGTGCCGTCGCGCTGTGTGTGAGTCTGCTGCTGGACTGCTTTGTAGTGCCCGGCCTGGTATCCAGCCTGGCGGGGACGTTCCTGAGCCTATAGAGATACTGCGAGAAGGTGTTGGACGGATGGATTATCAATCAGGTTATGCGCACTATTTGACAGAGGAAAAGCGGGCCTCCGCCAACACGTTGAGCTCCTATCTGCGGGATGTGACCCAGTATCTCCACTGGCTGGAAGGGGAGGGGGTTCCGCCGGAGCAGGCCGCACAGAAGGATGTGGAGTCTTATACGAGATTTTTGTCGGCCAAGGGTAAGTCGGCGGCCACGGTAACCCGGTCGCTGGCCTCTCTGAAGTCTTTCTACAGCTATCTGATCGCGGAGGGCAGGGTGTCCGTCAATCCGGCCAGGGGGCTGGCCCCGGCGAAGGTAGAGCGGAAGCTGCCCCACATCCTTACCTCCAAGGAGGTGGAACTCTTTCTGGAGCAGCCGGATGCCTCGGATGCCAAGGGCTGCCGCGATCGGGCCATGCTGGAGCTGCTTTATGCCACGGGTATCCGTGTCTCTGAACTGATTGGTCTGGATCTGGAAAATGTCAACCTGTCCGCCGGCTTTATCCGCTGTTCCGGCCGGGGAAAGGAGCGGATGATCCCCCTCTACCCGGCGGCTGTCCGGGCGCTTCAGGACTACATAGAGCACGTGCGGCCCCAGATGCTGGAGCACCCGCAGGAACGCGCCCTGTTCGTGAATATGAGCGGGGAGCGCATGAGCCGCCAGGGCTTTTGGAAGATCATCAAGCACTATCAGGAGAAGGCCGGAATTCAGACAGAAATCACCCCGCACACCCTGCGCCACTCCTTTGCCGCCCATCTGCTGGAAAACGGCGCGGATCTCCACTCCATCCAGGAGATGCTGGGACACGCGGACATTTCGTCCACCCAGATCTATGCCCAGCTGGTCAACCAGAAGCTGAAGGATGTCTACAACAAAGCCCACCCGAGAGCCTGACTGACGGGCCGCGGCGCGCTGCGCCGC
>NZ_JH417679.1 GCF_000239295.1 Flavonifractor plautii ATCC 29863 | reverse complement strand
GCCACAAGGGCCGCCCCTACTTCCGGGGTTCCGTCGCTGGCGGGCTATCTTGCGGTGCTCGAAGCATGTAGGGGCGGGGGCCCACACCCGCCCGCAGGCCGTTCGGCAGGACAAGGCCCCCGCGTCCGGCGGTACGCCGTGCGCGGGGGTGCTTTTATCTCCAGAGGAGGTAATCAGAATGGCAAATTATACACAGCACTATCACCTGCACCAGTGGGAGCCGGAGGACAGCTTCCTCCGCACGGACTTCAACGGAGATCTTTCGGCCATTGACGCCGCGCTGCTGGGGCTTGAGCGGGACAAATGCCGCGCAGCCATCGGGCGGTACACAGGGGATAGGGAGCTGAGCTACACGGTATCGCTGGGCGCAAGACCCAAGCTGGCTGTGGTGGACAACACTTCATCCTTTTCCTCCGGCTATGAGCTGGGGCTGGATGGAATGAATGAGCGGAGCGTGATTATTACGGAAGATGGGTTCCGGGTGAACGGTTCTCCCCACGGCCTGAACCAGGAGGGGACGCTGTACCGCTATTATGCGTTCCTGTAGACAAAGAAAACCCCCGGGCCCAAAGGCCCGGGGGTTTTGCGTATCCTTACTGGAAGGTCACGCCGGTGGTATCGATGGTAACGGTGTAGCTGGGAGTAGCAACACTGCCGCCGTTTTCCTTGACTGTGTAGTGGTCACTATCAACGGTGAACGCGCCAGTGGAGCTCTCAAACACCTCAAGGGTGATGGGCTCGCCGTCGTCGCAGACCAGCAGGCTGTACTCGATTGCAGTACCGGCCGGAGTGACGTTGGCGGCACCGGCTTTCACAAAGCTGTCGCCATGCTTCCAGGCAGTGGGGACATCCTCACCGCCCTCGGTGGCGCAGGTGATCAGGGCATTGTTGGTCTGACGGACCGCACGATAGGTAGTGCTCGGATCCACAGGCAGGGTGATGGTGAGGGTGGTGAGCTTCATACCATTCTGGGGCGTGATTCCGTTGAACAGGCCACCGGCCAGGGTGCCGTCGGCCAGACCGGTGCTGGTATCCTTCACATCCTCAGCCACGGGGCCGACCGTGGTGTCGCCCACGGTGTCAACCACAACGTCCTGCACCTCGTCGGTGACAGTGTAGCTCATGGCATAGAAGGTGGTCTCACTGTTGCCGCGCTTCACGTCGACCTTAGTGATACCCTGGCTGCTACTATAGACCTTGACAACCTCATAGCCCAGCTTTTCGAAGGAGTCGACCAGCAGATCCTCCATGTCCATAACAGTGGCATCCTCCGCGTTCAGGAACGCGAAATGATACTTGTTGGGGCCGCTGGTGAAGATCTTGACGCCCAGCTTATCGTTGGAGGGCTTGCCGGGCTTGTTGTTGCCGGTGGGGTCCTCAGTCAGGTAGCTCTTCACGATGAAGGCGGCCTTCACGACGTTGTCCTCGTCGTACACCACATAGCCATACTGGCCGTCCTGGAAGGTGGTGCCGGTCGCGGTCTCGTCGTCCACGTCGGTGTTGTCGATGTCGTAGATCAGCTCGTCATTCTTGTTGGCCAGACGGACAGGGCTCTGCAGCTTGGTCATGTCGAGCCACTCGTTATCCTTGCCGGGATTCTGGATGGCGTTGTTGGTGGTAGCGTCGGTATAGACGTTGACATAGCGGCTGCTGGTGACCTTCACGAAGCCCTCAGCCACGCGGCTGGGAGTGGTGTTGAAGGAAGCCAGGTTCTTGGAGTCCATATCAATGGTGCAGACGATGCCGTCAGTGCCCTTCAGGTCGTTGCGCAGGTTCTCCTCGGACTTGACCTCTTCCATGGTGCCGTCCTCATGGATGACGGTGTAATAGAAGTAGTCGTTGTAAACGTCGAACTCGGGCATCACGAAGACATAGTCCTCGTTGCCGAACTTGGCCTGAGAGGTGTAGAGGACAACCACATTGGCCACGTCGCTCTTATACAGGTCCACAACGCTGACCTTGACCTCGCCGTTGGCGGTGCCGTTAGTGTTCGTGCCAGCGTCGATGATCTTCTTGCCAGTCTCGGCCAGAACGCCGTTCTTGTCGATCAGCTTGGCCATGTTGTCATAGCCCACAGCCACGGAGCCGTCCTTGCCGTTGTAGTAGTACACGATGGTGTCGGCGTCAATGCCATAGGTGCCGACGGGATCGCCGCCCTTGCTGGCGCTGGTGTCGATTTCAACATCGCCCTTGGAGACATTGGCATCCAGGGTCTCGTGGCCGGCCTGGAAGAACTTTCCATCGCTGTAGTCGCTGCCGGCGTGAGAGCCGTCAACCACCTTGCCGACATCCAGAGCGGGCAGGTCAATGGTCATCTTGTCGTCATCGTTGATGCTGTAGGCAATCAGGTTGCCGGCGGCGGCACCAGCGGCGGGGTACACACCAGCGCTGCCAGCACGGCCATCATCGGTGCCCAGGAAGGTCTTGAGCTGCTCGGTGGCCTGCTCGGTCGTCTCATTGGCGTCCTTCCAGTTCTTCACGGAGGCGCTCCAGTTCAACTGGTAGGTCTTCTCAGTGCCATCGGGCAGCAGAACCTTGACCTGAGCGTCGGTGTTCAGCATGTTGGTGGAGAATGCGGAGTCCAGAACCAGAGCGTAGTTCTTGGCGGCCGCCTCAACCTCCTCGAAGGCGATCACGTTGCCGTAGTCGTCCAGGTAGAAGTTGTAGGAGGTCTCAAACTGCACGCCATTGGCCTTGTCACATTCGGTCACGTCGAACTTGACGACCTCGGTGCGGGCGTTGGTCTCCAGCTCATCGGCCTTGTACTTCTCGCCGCCGACGGTCATGTACTTCTCGGTGCCCTTCACGTTGAAGTGCTCCATCTCGCCAGTGACAACCTCGGGCTTCTCCAGGTAGGTGCGGCCGCCGTACTGGACGTACAGGACCACGTCCTCCTTGGCCATGTCCTCGTAGCCCACGACATCCTTATTGTCCAGGGTGCCCAGGGTGCGGACGGTCACGGTCTCCTTCTTGGAGTTGACGGAGGTGATGTCGGCCAGAGCCTTCTCCACGGACAGGACGTAATCAACCTCACCGTCGCCGTTGTTGTCGATGATGGTCAGGGTAGCGCCCTTCACGTTGGCGGTCTTGTCGCCATACTTCTCGGTGGTGTTGGGGATGTACTTGCCGGAGTTGTAGTTCCAGAAATACTTGGCGTCCTTGTCGGTCAGGCCGTTCTCGCCCAGCAGCTTGTCATAGTCCACCTGGGGGTCCTTCGCGCCGCTGTAGAGCACGGTCTCGCCGGTGGTGAC
Source organism: Flavonifractor plautii ATCC 29863 (assembly GCF_000239295.1). Classification (GTDB taxonomy): domain Bacteria; phylum Bacillota; class Clostridia; order Oscillospirales; family Oscillospiraceae; genus Flavonifractor; species Flavonifractor plautii. The sequence continues at coordinate 372 of NZ_JH417679.1, read as the reverse complement.
GACAGTGTTCACGTCGGAGACCACGGGGTCGCCGTACACGGTGGAGTCAGCCAGGATAGTGGTCTTCTTGATATACAGGTTGACGGTCTTGCCCAGCATGTCAACGGGAGTGCTGACATTGAAGGTCTGGGTCTTGAGGGAGGCGTCCTCCTTGCTCACGGTGGTGTTGCCGGTGGTGGAGAAGATGCCCTCGCCGTTGTAGATGGTGGTCTTGCCCTCCTTCAGGGCGGCGTCGCCGTCATCGGAAGCCAGGGAAGCCCACTCGTTGGCCACAACAACGCCCTGCACCTTGATCACGCCGTACTTGTCGGCCAGGATGGTGCGGTGGTCGCTGTAAGCGATGGGGTAGTTGTTGGTGGTGTAGCTCTGGAT
>NZ_JH417678.1 GCF_000239295.1 Flavonifractor plautii ATCC 29863 | reverse complement strand
CGCCGCCCAAATGGGCGGCGGCCGTCTTTGGGGCCTTTTCAGTGAATACCGTAGGTCTCCCACAGCGTCAGGGTATTCTGAATGGTGAGCTTCTCGGCGAACAACTCCCGGAACTGGGCGGTCTTCTGCTTTCCCTGGGCCTTGAGGACCTCCATCCGCCCGGCCAGCTCCTCCTGGCGGGCCAGCAGGCGCCCATGGGCGTCCTCATAGCGGCCCAGCCGCTCCGCGGCCTCTTGTTCCAGCCCGGCGGGTACGGAAAATCCGCCGTCCGGGCCGGGTACCGTGATGCGCTCCACCGCTTACTGGGGATTGAGGGTGTAGTTGGGCGCTTCCTTGGTGATATAGATGTCGTGGGGGTGGGACTCTTTGAGTCCGGCGGAGGTGATCTGCATGAACTGGGCCTTGGTGTGCAGCTCCTCCACGTTGTGGCAGCCGGTGTAGCCCATACCGGCCCGCAGGCCGCCCATGAGCTGGTAGATGGTGTCGCCGGTGGGGCCCTTGTAGGGCACGCGGCCCTCCACGCCCTCGGGCACCAGCTTCTTGTTGTTCTGCTGGAAGTAGCGGTCCTTGGAGCCGCAGGCCATGGCGCCCAGGGAGCCCATGCCGCGGTAGACCTTGAACTGGCGTCCCTGGTACACCTCGGTGTCGCCGGGGGACTCCTCGCAGCCCGCCAGCAGGGAGCCCAGCATGACCACGTTGGCGCCGGCGGCCAGGGCCTTGGCCAGATCGCCGGAGTACTTCACGCCGCCGTCGGCGATGATGGGCACGCCGTACTCGGCGGCCACGCAGGCGGCGTCATAGACAGCGGTGATCTGGGGCACGCCGATGCCGGCCACCACGCGGGTGGTGCAGATGGAGCCGGGGCCGATGCCGATCTTCACGCAGTCGGCGCCCGCCTCAATGAGGGCGCGGGTGCCCTCCGCGGTGGCCACGTTGCCGGCGATGAGCTGCACGTCGGGGTAGAGGGCCTTGATGCGGCGGACGCACTCCAGAATGTTGTTGGAGTGGCCGTGGGCGGAGTCCAGGCAGAGCACATCCACGCCGGCCTCCACCAGCGCGTGGACCCGGTCCAGCACGTCGGGGGTGGCGCCGATGGCGGCGCCCACCAGCAGGCGGCCCTTCTCGTCGCGGGCGGAGTTGGGGTACACGGTGGCCTTCTCGATGTCCTTGATGGTGATGAGGCCCTTGAGGTGGTTCTCATCGTCCACGATGGGCAGCTTCTCGATCTTGTGGCGGCGCAGGATCTCCTTGGCCTCCTCCAGCGTGACGCCCTCCCTGGCGGTGACCAGGTTGTCCCTGGTCATCACGTTGTCCACCAACTGGCTCATGTCGGTCTCAAACTTCATGTCCCGGTTGGTGATAATACCGATGAGCTTGCCATCCTTGCAGATGGGCACGCCGGAGATGCGGTACTTGGCCATGAGCTCGTCGGCCTCCGCCAGCGTATGGCCGGGGGCCAGCCAGAAGGGGTTGGTGATGACGCCGTTCTCGCTGCGCTTGACCATGTCCACCTGCTCGGCCTGGGCGCCGATGGACATATTTTTATGAATGATGCCGATGCCGCCCTCACGGGCGATGGCGATGGCCATGCGGTACTCGGTGACGGTATCCATGGCGGCGCTCATCAGGGGGATGTTAAGCCTGATCCTGCGGGTGAGCTGGGTATGCAGATCGATGTCTGCGGGCAGGACGTCGCTCTCGGCGGGGATGAGCAGCACGTCGTCGAAGGTGAGGCCCTGCCGGGTGAACTTCTGGCGCTCGTCAGTGTTGACCATGGTGCATCTCCTTTTATCTTTTTGCTCTCTCAGAGGTTAAATTTTTTCTATTTTACTCGATGGCTCCGCCGCTGTCAAGGGGTGAGCTCCGCCAGCTCCACCGCGCTGTCAAACCGGCTCTTGCCCGCCTGATCCGCCCCGTGGACGTACCACAGGCCGCCGGCCTGGCCGGTATAGAGCTCGATGGTCTCCCCCGCCATGCACTCCGCCAGGTAGCCCACCTGGAGGGAGGAGACGAAGCGGCTGGGGCCCAGGCGCTCCATGTGGAGGGCGTCGCAGAGGAAGTCCACATAACGGACATTGTTGACGTGGCCGTTGACGTCGGTATCACTGTAGTGCATGGCGCGGCTGTCCGCGTGCTCCATAGTTTCGGGCAGGCGGACCCGGGACAGGGTGCGCTCCTTGCAGAGAGGGCCGCCGTCGGTGCCCTGGAACTCCGTGATCCTGCCCATGCGGGCCAGCTTGTGGGTAGCGGCGTCGGCCAGCACCCAGGTGGACACCGCCTCCCCCACCGGCTGTCCATTCACAAACAGGTCGAAGTCCCGGTAGGTGGAGGCTCCCCTCCCGCCCCGGTGCCAGGTGCGGATGTGTACCGTGTCCCCCCAGCTCAGAGGGACATCCAGCCGGTACCACAGCCGGGCCAGCATCCAGAAGCTGTTGTACCGCTCCAGCATCTCGTCCCGGGAGACGTGAAGGGCACAGGCCGCCTGGGTTGCGGCCTCCTGGAGCATCCCCATCAGCCCGGAGGGGCGGCAGTGGTACCAGGGGTCGATGTCCCTGGAGTCCACCATGTACTCGCACTCGTATACCACCATGCTTCCGCCTCCTCAGTCCTGGCCGTGGATGACCAGCTTGTTTTTACAGCAGATGTCGTCGATGTCGCTGGCGGTGGCCGCCGGAATGCGCATGGCCCCGCCGCAGTCGGCGCAGAACAGGTCGATGGAGCTGAAATTGACCTGGAGCTTCCAGCGGTGGGAGCCGCAGGTGCAGGAGATGCCGTCCCGCTGGGCGATCTCCTTGAGCTCGGAGAGCACCTCCTGCATCACCAGCTCGTCCAGGAAGGCCCCCTTCTCCCCTGAAGCGGCCTCCAGCTTGTCCACCGCTTCCTCCAGGCGCTGGAGGGCGGCAAACACCGGCCCCTCCTCCCCCACGTAGCAGCAGTCCAGCCCCGAGGCGGCGCAGGAGAAGGCCAGCACCTTCTCGTGGAGAAAAGCGTGGGAGGAGCAGGTGACGGTGTGATCCTTGCCGCAGAACAGGCAGGGGACGGTGAGCTTCACCCGGTCGCCCATCAGCTCCACCCGGAGAGAGGATTTGCCGCAGGGGCAGGGCAGTTCGTTGGCGGACGCCGCCAGCTGGAATACGCTGCGCTCCACCGCCACGCTCTGGCGGCAGGCGGGACAGAGATAGGCCAGAGTACGCTTGGCTTCCTCGACCATGATATGCCTCCATTTCAATGAATCCGGTTTCTGCTGTTTATTATACCGCAAAGCCCTCTTTTTGACCAGCATGTCCCACCACAAAATCCAGCCTCATATTTTCCCGGCTTTTCGTTCAAAATAGCATTATCTGAAGGAAAGAAGGTTGGCGCTATGACCACAAAAAAGCTGGGCCGGCAGACGGTCGCCCTTGCCCACCCGCCCTCCGTCGCGGGCCACGCCAATGTGGTGGGGAAAAAAGAAGGGGAGGGCCCGCTGGCCGACAGCTTCGACCAGATCAATCAGGACGATTCCTTTGGGGAAAAGACCTGGGAGAAGGCGGAGACCGCCATGCAGAAGCTGGCCCTCTCCTCCGCGCTGGACAAGGCGGGGCTGAGCGCCTCCGCCCTGGACTATATTCTGGCCGGCGACCTGCTCAACCAGTGCATTGGCTCCGGCTTCGCCGTCCGGGGGCAGGACGTCCCCTTCTTCGGGCTGTACGGCGCCTGCTCCACCATGGCGGAGAGCCTGTCTCTGGCCGCCCTGCTGGTGGACGGCGGTTTCGCCGCCCACGCCGCCGCCATGACCTCCTCCCATTTCTGCTCCGCCGAGCGGCAGTACCGCACACCCCTGGAGTACGGCGGCCAGCGCACCCCCACCGCCCAGTGGACGGTGACGGGGGCGGGCTGCGTCATCCTCTCCCGGGAGGGGCCGGGCCCCTATATCACCCATGTGACCACAGGCAAAATTGTGGACAAGGGCATCCAGGACGCCAACAATATGGGGGCCGCCATGGCCCCCGCCGCCTATGACACCATTCAGGCCCATTTTCGGGACACAGGCCGCAGGCCCTCGGACTATGATCTGATTGTCACCGGTGATTTGGGCAGCCTGGGCAAGGAGATCCTGCTGGATCTCTTCCACCGGGACGGCATTGAATTCAAAAATCTGGAGGACTGCGGCGTGCTCATCTACGACGCCCAGACCCAGGACGTCCACTGCGGCGGCTCGGGCTGCGGCTGCTCCGCCGCGGTGCTCACCGGCTTTCTGCTCAACGGTATGAAGCAGGGCCGCTGGAGGCGCCTGCTCTTCTGCGGCACCGGTGCCCTGCTCTCCCCCACCTCCACGCTCCAGGGGGAGAGCATCCCGTCCATCTGCCACGCGGTGGCCATCTCAACGGAACAGTGAGGGAAAATCATGGAAGTCTTTTGGGAATACGCCCGCGCCTTCCTCTGCGGCGGGGCGCTCTGCCTGATCGGGCAGCTGCTCATTGATAAGACCAAGCTCACTCCGGCCCGTATTCTGGTGCTCTATGTGGTGTCCGGCGTGGTGCTGGGCGGGCTGGGGCTCTACAAGTATGTGGTGGAGTTCGGCGGAGCGGGGGCCACCGTCCCCCTGACCGGCTTTGGCTATCTGCTGGCCAAGGGGGCCGCCAAGGCCGTGGACGAGATGGGCATACTGGGCGCCCTCACCGGCGGCGTCACCGCCGCGGCGGGCGGCATCTCCGCCGCCATCTTCTTCGGCTGGCTGGTGGCCCTGATCTTTAAACCCAAACCCAAATCCCGATAAAAGAGGCGCGGGGCATTGCCCCG
>NZ_JH417677.1 GCF_000239295.1 Flavonifractor plautii ATCC 29863 | reverse complement strand
GGCTGCGGCCGGGGCGCTTTTTTGGATTTATTCGGCGGTGAGCACCGGGTGCTCTCCGTCGGCGGAGGCATGGATGCTCTGGATGGGATGGAGGTAGCTGTCGATGAGCTTGGTGGCGATGTCGTCCTCCAGATCCTTCTGAATCTGGCGGCGCAGATTGCGGGCGCCGTAGGTCATGGAGTAGGACTTCTTCACCAGGTAGTCCAGCAGCGCGTCGTCCCAGGTGAAGGTGATGCCCTTCTCCTTCAGCGCGTCCTGGAGCTCACGGAGCATAATGGCGGCAATGGCCTTGAAGTTGTCCTCGGTGAGCTTGTTGAAGTAGACGATCTCGTCCACGCGGTTGATGAACTCGGGCCGCAGGAAGGATTCCAGGGCCTTCATGGCCCGCTCCCTGCCCTGCTGGTCGGCGGTGCGGCCGAAGCCTACGGAACCGGCGGAGGTACGGGCATCGCTGCCCGCGTTGGAGGTCATGACAATAACCGTGTTTTCGAAGTTCACGTTTCGGCCCTGGGCATCGGTGATGTGGCCGTCATCCAGAATCTGAAGCAGAATGTTGAGCACGTCGGGGTGGGCCTTCTCAATCTCGTCAAACAGAATGACGCAGTAAGGCTTGCGGCGCACCTTTTCGGTGAGCTGGCCCGCCTCGTCGTAGCCCACATAGCCTGGGGGAGAGCCGATGATGCGGCTGACGGCGAACTTCTCCATGAACTCGCTCATGTCCAGTCGGATGAGGGATTCGGGGGAGTGGAACATGTCCATGGCCAGCCGCTTGACCAGCTCGGTCTTGCCCACGCCGGTGGAGCCCACAAAGATGAAGGACACGGGCTTGCGCTTGGAGGCGATGCCCACCCGGCCACGGCGGACAGCGGCGGCCACGGCGTGAACCGCCTCGTCCTGACCGATGAGGTGCTCCTTCAGCCGGTCTTCCAGCTTGGCCAGGCGCTCATACTCGGCCTCCTGGATCTGGCTGGCGGGGATCTTGGTCCAAAGCTCGATCACACGGGCCAGATGCTCTACCGTCAGAGGGGGGGCGCTCTGGGCCTCCAGCTTGTTCAGCTCGTCCTGAAGCTGGATCTCCCGGCTCTTGATGGAGGCCAGCCGCTCATAGTCACGGCTGCTGCCCTCGTCGGAGAGGAGCTTCTCCCGCTCTCCGGCCAGGTTGTCCAGCTCCCGACGGAAGTTGGACTGCCGCTGCTCGTTGGCCGCCAGGGCTTCGGTGGTGGCGGGGTTACCCATGAGAGAGTCGTGCTCGGCGGTCAGCTTGTTCAGCTCCCGGCGGATCTCGGTCTGCCGCTGCTCATTGTTCTTGAGGGTGGTCTGCCGCTTGTAGTCCCGGTCGTTGGCCTCCACCATCAGGTTTTCCCGCTCTTTTTCCAGGGCATCCAGCTCCTTTTTCACCTCCACCTCCCGGGCCAAGGTCTTGTTGTGGAGGTTGACGTCGGAGCAGGCCTCGTCAATGAGGTCGATGGCCTTGTCGGGCAGGAAACGGTCGGTGATGTACCGCTCGCTCATGGTCACGGCCAGGCGGCACATCTCGGGGGAGATGGAGACAAAGTGGTACTTCTCGTAGTAAGGGGCGATACCCTGAATGATCCTGATGGAGTCGTCGATGGAGGGCTCCTCCACCATGACAGGCTGGAAACGCCGCTCCAGGGCGGAGTCCTTCTCAATGTACTTGCGGTACTCGGTGAGAGTGGTGGCGCCAATGACCTGAATCTCGCCCCGGCTCAGGGCGGGCTTGAGAATGTTGGCGGCGTTCATGGAGCCCTCGGCGTCGCCGGCGCCCACGATGTTGTGCACCTCGTCGATGACCAGGATGATGTTGCCCAGCTTCTTGATCTCCTCGATGAGACCCTTCATGCGGCTCTCAAATTGGCCGCGGAACTGGGTGCCCGCCACCAGGGCGGTGAGATCCAGCAGGTAGACCTCCTTGTCCAGCAGCTTGTAGGGTACGTCCCGCTGGTAGATCTTCTGGGCCAGCCCCTCCGCAATGGCGGTCTTGCCCACGCCGGGCTCACCGATCAGACAGGGGTTGTTCTTCTGGCGGCGGTTGAGGATCTGGATGGTGCGCTGGATCTCCTCGTCCCGGCCGATGATGCGGTCCAGCTTGCCGTCAGCGGCCTTCTGAGTCAGGGAGATGCAGTAATTCTCCAAAAACTTGCGCTTGGGCTGCTTTTCGCCCTTCTTGTCCTTGTCTCCGCGCTCGGCGCGGGGCTGCTCCCGCTCAGGGGGCTGGGCCTGGGGGCTTTGAGCCGAGCCAAAGAGCTTGTTGAGGAAGGGGAAGGTGGCGGTTTTGCCCTCGTCCTCCTCGTCTTCGTCGGCCTCCTCCGCGGACATCAGGCCCTCCATGCCCTCGGCGCCGCCGAAGGCGGACATCATCTCATTGGTCAGGCCCTCCAGATCCTCGTCACTGATGCCCATCTTCTGCATCATATCTTCCACGGGCTTGATGCCCATTTCCTTCGCGCACTTGAGGCAGAGGCCCTCGCTTTTGGTGGTCCCGCCCTCCATCTTCTGGATAAAGATCACGGCCACATTTTTATGGCATCTGGAACAAAGTGTGGGTTGCATTTGTATTCAGCTCCTTTGGAGGGGAGAATAGTCCCCTCAGAGAAATGATTCTAATTCGAAATTATGAACTGCGTATGAATCACGCCTGTTTTCTTTTCTTTAAAGCCTTCCGGTACTGGAAGATATAACTGCACAGGGCGGCCAGAGTGAGGGCCAGGGCGAAGGAGATTAGTCCGGTGGCCCAGGGGCGTGGGATGGCAGGGAAGAGCACCAGCGCGGCGCAGACCACGAAAAAGACGCCGGTAGAGGTCTTGCCCAGCCAGTTGGAGGAGATCACATCACCCAGTTTCTGGTACATGAGATAGCCGCCGATGGCCATGGTCAGCTCCTTTAGGAAAAAGACGACGACCGCCCACAGAGGGATGATGCCGTCGGCGGTGATGCAGATAATGACCGTAAAGGTCATCAGCTTGTCCGCCAGAGGGTCCAGAATCCGCCCCAGCTTGGTGATCTGGTTGAAGTGCCGGGCGATCCAGCCGTCAGCTACATCGGTGAGGAAGGCGGTTAAATAGATCAGCACCGCCCAGCGATGAGCGTCTGGAGCGGGCTGAAAGAAGACGACGGCAAAGACCGGCACCAGTACTAGCCGGAGGAGGGAGAGAAGGTTTGGGATGGACATAGGAGCTTCACCTGATTTTCTTTGGTTTAGGGCGGGATTACAGGCCGCTGAGCAGGGAGAGGGGATTGGTAGTCATGAAGAATTTCAGCAGGTGGGTTTGGTTTACCAGGGACTCAGGCAGTACGTGCCCGAAGAATTGCAGCAGCCAGGCCGCCACAAACAGAAGGACGCAGGCCTGCACCAGGCCAAACAGCGCGCCGCAGGTCTTGTTCAGGAAATGTAGTCCGGGCAGCCGCGCCACCAGATCCAGGGCATGGCTGATCAGCTTCCAGGCAATGAGAATGAGGGCGAAGCCCAGCAGAAAGAGGATCAGGTAGGCGGCGGACTGGGCGATGGCAGCCGCAACTGCGGCGGCCGCGCTCGCGGCCACGGAGGTCATTCCGTTCTCCACGGCCTTGTCCACGGTGTTGATCAGGGTTTCATAAAAGCCCATCTCCCGCAGGGCGTTCAGTACCCCGTCCAGAGGCACGTCGTCGGGGGACAGGGCAGCGGAGCCCTCCTCCGCCACTTGCTGCTGGATGGAGGCGTTGAGCTGTTCCTCGATGGCCGAGGCGAATTTGGGCTCTAAGGCATCCGCCACCATAGGAGAGAGAGTGCGGGCGGCGAAGCTGGCGCCCACAAAAGCCACCAGCACGGCCAGCAGACCGCACAGGGACAGGATGAACCCCCGGTGGGCGCCCACCAGGGCGAAGAGCAGCAGCACGGCCAGAATCAGGCCGTCAGCAATCAGATAAGCCATAGGGTTTTCCTCCGAATTTATTGAGGGACATAGAGGCGGGCGGTGGTGCTGTCAATGAGCATGGCGCTGCCGTCGGAGCGCTGTAAAACCTTTTGTGCGTTCTGTGTGCCGTTCAGGGTGTTATAGAGCTCCAGATCCTGGCTGTAGATATCCAGCCGGTCGGCGGTGAGTACGCCGACATACCGCCCGGCAGCGGAGAGAGAGAGTACCTGCTCCTCTACGGGGAGGGCAGCGGCCAGCTCACCTGAAGCGTTTATGGTGAGCAGCTCCGCCGTACTGCCCGCCCGGTATTTCCCCAGCAGGAGGGAGGCGGTGCCGTCCCCGTCCAGGGAAAAGGCCTTTAGGTAGCGCCCCCCGTAGTCGTAGGAGCCGGAGAGCACGCCGTCCCCGGAGACAATATAGAGCCCGGACTCACCCAGGGCCCAAATGCCGCTGCTGGTCCAGCGCAGATCAAGAATCGCGTTGTTGCCCACCGGGCAGGTCCAGTCCGGCTCCGTTTCCTCCTCCGTGCGGTCCAGGCGATAGAGGTCCACCCGGCTCTCAAAATTACCGTCCGTAAGGCCGATGGTGAGCAGAGCCACCGATTTGTTGTCCGGGGCAACGGCGGCGTCCATCACAAAACGGTTGGACAGGCTGAAGCGCACCAGAGGACTGTAGCTGTTGTCGTAGACCGTCACTGAGCCCTTGTGCCCGCTCTCCTGGCTGGTGACGGCCAGCCAGCCGTTCTGGTTCACATCGGCGGACAGGAGGGCCTGGCCGTCCTCTTGGGTGAGGGAAAAGACCTCCTCCCGACCGGAGTAGACAAAGAGCTCCCGGCCGCCGGCATCATAGACCAGAGCGGTGCCGCCTGCGGTGCTGACCACAGGATTTGTCATGGAAACGGCCTGATCCACAAAGGCCTGACCGCTGCCCGAATACAGCCGGATGGTGTTGGGGGAGCAGACCAGAAGATCTCCGTCCACGACGGCAAAGGCGTTGGAGGAGTCCCCAACAAAATGAAAGGACTCCGCCTGTCCGCTGTCGTTGCGCGCCAAGGTGCGGTAGGAGAACCAGCGCTTGATGAAGTCAAAATTCAGCTTGTCATAGTTGGCCACCAGGGCGACCGCGCCCACCATCAGGGCCAGTGTCACCAGAAAGGCCAGGAACCGGACAAAACGGTTGGGGCGCTTTTTGGGTTTGGGGGCGGCGTTGGGACGGCTGCCGTTGATATCTTCCATTCTATGCTCCTTCATGGATTTCATGCGGCAGAGGCATAAGCGGCACAGATAAAAGGGGCGCTTGTGCAGGCCCTGCAATAGAATTATTTTTTCGTTCCCAAATAGACTGACGTTATGGCGCAGAGGATGGCGGCGCCGATGGCGAACCACAGTGCAGCAGGCATAGAAATACCTCCAGAGTTCACATAAGGGCAGGAGAGTGAGCTATAGGACGTCCTCCTGATACCACAGTTTGGTCATATAGAGCCCCCCGGCGGGTACAGTAGGCCCGGCGGCGGTGCGGTTGCGGCCTTCCAGAATGGCGGGCACGTCATCGGGGGAGAATTTGCCGTCGGCGGCGTAGACACAAGTGCCCACCATGGCGCGCACCATGTTGTAGAGAAAGCCGTCGGCGCACACCCGGCACTCGATCAGTTCTCCGCTGCGGGAGATATTAAAGTAGTGAACCGTGCGCACGGTGGTGCGGGTTTCGGTGCCGACGCTCCGAACAGCCGCGAAGTCGTGGGTACCCACAAAGTGGGAGGCCGCACGCTGCATCACAGTCTCGTCCAGGTGTTTGGGATAGAACCAGGCGCGGTTGACGTAAAATGCGTTCCGTATGTGGGAATTGTAGATGCGGTAAGTGTACTCCTTTTTCAGGCAGGAGCCGATGGCGTTGAAGCCGTCGGGCACCTCGGTAGCCTTTACCACCACGATGTCATCGGGCAGCCGGGTGTTCACCGCCAGGGGAATCCGGTCGCAGGGGATACAGGAGGAGGTGCGGAAATTGGCGATATAGGTCTCCGCGTGCACGCCGGCGTCGGTGCGGCCCGCGCCGGTACATTTGACCGGGTGGCCCACCACCGAGGCCAGGGAGTGTTCCAGCGTCTCCGCCACGGTGACGGCGTTCTTTTGAACCTGCCAGCCGTGATAGGCCGTCCCCACATACATCAGTTTTAAGGCAATGTTTCGCATGACGGCCTCTCACGTCTCCAGTCTTTCGTTCTACTTCGGTTCCTCTCCGCCGGCCCAGCCGGCGGAGCCTACGCTACAAACGTGCCGCCGGCACGTTTGCTTTACGCTGCGGTGCCAGCCGTGATAGGCCGTCCCCACATACATCAAGCGTAGCGCAATATTTCTCATAAAGCTTTAAAATCCCATTATTTTTTTCTTAAAGTCCAAAGTGCCGCAGCACGCCGATGCCGACACACAGAAGCACCGCGAAGACCAGAGCGGCGATGTCGATGCCCTTTAGCTTGAGCTGGCGCAGGCGGGTGCGGCCCTCTCCGCCGTGGTAGCAGCGGCACTCCATGGCAATGGCAAGCTCGTCGGCCCGGCGGAAGGCAGAAATGAACAGGGGTACCAGCAGGGGCACCAGGGCTTTGGCCTTCTGGAGCAGGTTGCCGGTATCGAAGTCGGCGCCGCGGGCCTTCTGAGCGGACATGATCTTATCCGTCTCCTCGATGAGGGTAGGGATGAAGCGCAAGGCGATGGACATCATCATGGACAGCTCATGCACCGGCACATGGAGGGTTTTCAGCGGTCCCATCAGTTTTTCCAGGCCGTCGGTGAGCAGGATGGGGGAGGTGGTATAGGTCAGCAGGAAGGTGCAGGTGATGAGCATGGCGATGCGTAGCACCATAAACACCGCCGCCCAGATGCCCTCCGGATAGATGGTAAAGATCCAGAAGGAGACCAGCGGCGCTCCCTCGCCCCGGGTGTAGAACAGGTTGAGCAGGCCGGTGATAATGACGATGATCAAAATAGGCTTCATCCCCCGTAGGATGCTCTTGATGCCCACCTTGGACACAGCGATCAGCACCGCCAGCAGGACGAACAGGATAGCGTAGGATACCACCTGCTTGGCCAGAAACAGAGCCACAATATAGGCCACCGTGAACAGCAGCTTGGTGCGGGGATCCAGCCGGTGGAGCAGGGTGTTGCCTGGGAAGTACTGGCCCAGGGTAATGTCCTTCAATGCCACTTACACCGCCCCCCTTTCGCCGGAAGCAGACTGCTTCTGCTGACCGGCATGGCCCAGTTTGGCCAGGACGGCGTCTCTGGCCTGCTCCGTGGTGTAGACCGACGGGTCGATGTCCACGCCCATGGCCCGCAGGCGGTGGAACACCCGGGTCATGGCGGGCACGCCCAAGCCCATGGCCTCCAGCTCGTCCCCGTGGGCAAAGACCTCCCGGGGCGCGCCGGAGAAGGGAATCCGGCCGTCGTTGATCACCACCAGCCGGTCCACCGTCCGGGCCACTTCCTCCATGGAGTGGGAAACGATGATGATAGTGGCGTTTTTGGCCGTGTGATAGTCGTGGATGTTGCCCAGAATAGACGCCACGCCAACTGGGTCCAGGCCGGCGGTGGGCTCGTCCAGTATGAGCACGGAGGGCTCCATGGCAATAACGCCGGCGATGGCGACCCGGCGCTTTTGTCCGCCGGACAGCTCAAAGGGGGATTTTTCCAGCATGTCCTCCCGCAACCCAACAAACTGGGCGGCCTCGCGCACCCGGCGGTCGACCTCCCCCTCGTCCAGCCCCATGTTTTTGGGGCCGAAGGCGATATCCTTATAGATGGTCTCCTCAAAGAGCTGGTACTCCGGGTACTGAAACACCAGTCCCACCTGGAAGCGGGTCTGGCGGGTGCGCTCCTTGCTCTCCCAGATATCCCGGCCCTCGAAGAGGACGCGGCCGGAGGTGGGCTTGAGCAGCCCGTTGAGGTGCTGGATGAGGGTGGATTTGCCCGAGCCGGTGTGGCCGATGATGCCCAGGTACTCCCCGCGGTAGGCGGTAAAGTCCACGTCCACCAGGGCCCCGTGTTCAAAGGGGGTGCCGGCGGAATAGATGTGGCTCAGGCGCTCCGTCTGAATGATCGGTTCCAATGGCTTCATTCCTTTATCATTTGGTGCATGCCCGCAGGTCACGCCCGTGTTTGCAGCAGATCAAAGAGCGCCTGGGCACATTCCTCGTCGCTCAGTGCGTCCAGAGGAACGTCCACCCCCGCCTGCCGGAGCTGCCACAGCAGCTCGGTGGTCTCGGGGACAGTGAGGCCCACGGCCTTCAACTCCTCCACCCGCTGAAAGACCTCCCGGGGGGGGCCGTCGGCCACCACCCGGCCCTTGGCCATGACCACCAGCCGGTCGGCCTGGGCGGCCTCGTCCATATGGTGGGTGATGAGCACTACCGTCACGCCGGAGGAGCGGTTGAGCTCACGGATGGTCTTCATGACCTCCGCCCGGCCGATGGGGTCCAGCATGGCGGTGGGCTCGTCCAGCACAATGCAGCGGGGTGCCATAGCGATGACACCGGCAATGGCCACCCGCTGTTTCTGTCCGCCGGAGAGCAGGTGGGGGGCGTGCTCCCGGTACTCGTACATACCCACGGCCTTGAGGGCGTCGTCCACCCTCCGGCGGATCTCCGCCGGGGGCACTCCCAGATTCTCAGGGGCGAAGGCCACGTCCTCCTCCACCACGTTGGCAACGATCTGGTTGTCCGGGTTCTGGAATACCATGCCCACGGTGCGGCGGATGTCCAGCAGTTTATCCTCGTCGGCGGTGTCGATGCCGTCCACGTAGACTTTGCCGCCGGAGGGCAGCAGGATGGCGTTCAGGTGCTTGGCAAGGGTGGACTTGCCGGAGCCGTTGTGACCCAACACAGCCACAAAGGAGCCCTCCTCGATGTCCAGGCTTACCCCGTCCAGCACAAAGGGGTTGACCGCGCCCTCCTCCGCGTAGGCGAAGCGCAGCTCTTCTGTTTTGATGATCGCATCGTTCATAGCGCAGCTCCTCATTCGGCAGTCCAGCGGCCCGTGGCCCCGCAGGGGAGGGCCAGGCCGGTGGCGGTTACGGGCAGACCCAGCTCCTGGCTCTCGGTGCGGCCGCCGTACCGGCGGGCTACCAGAGTCTCCAGCAGGTAGGTCAGTACCGAGGGGGCCAGCCCCGTAGTATAGGAGTTAATGAGGAAAAACAGGGGTTCGTCCGAGAGCACCCCGGCTACCAGCTCCACAAAGGGGAAGAGGTTCTCCTCCAGCTTCCAGACCTCGCCGGAGGGGCCTCGGCCGTAGGAGGGGGGGTCCATGATAACCGCATCGTACCGGCGGCCCCGGCGGATCTCCCGCTCCACGAACTTGGCGCAGTCGTCCACGATCCAGCGGATGGGCGCGTCAGACAGGCCGGAGGAGGCCGCGTTCTCCCGCGCCCAGCTCACCATGCCCTTGGCCGCGTCCACGTGGCACACGGCGGCTCCCGCCGCCGCGCAGGCCACCGAGGCCGCGCCGGTGTAGGCAAAGAGGTTGAGCACCCGGATGGGCCGCCCGGCGGAACGGATGCGCTCCATGGCGAAGTCCCAGTTGGCTGCCTGCTCTGGAAAGACGCCGGTATGCTTGAAGTTCATGGGCTTGATGTTGAGAGTCAGCCCCTTGTAGCCCAATGTCCAGCGCTGGGGCAGTTCCTTCTTGACCCACTGGCCCCCTCCGGTGGAGGCGCGCTGGTACCGGGCGTCGTGCCTCCGCCATCCGGGATGCCGCCCCTCCGGACGCCAGATGGCCTGAGGATCGGGCCGCACCAACAGATACTTGCCCCAGCGCTCCAGCCGCTCGCCGCCGCCGCAGTCCAGCAGTTCATAGTCCTTCCAGTCAGTTGAAATCCACATAATACGATCTTCCCACCATAGTTTTTGTCATAATCATCCTATTATATCATTCCCTACTAGACCAGTCAACGAAAAGAAGCGCAAACAATAGAGGCGCGGGGTGAAAAATCTGAATCAACCCGCGCCCCTATGCGGTGGCTCCTGTAAACGGCTCAGGCGCCTCTGTAAGACGGGTTAATCCACGCACCCCGTGAGGGGTGCGACTTATACCGGGGATGCTTGGTGATGTCGTATTTCTCACTATTTCAATCCACGCACCCCGCGAGGGGTGCGACTGGAGGCAACCCGTAGCCTTTTCCGTGCGTTCCGATTTCAATCCACGCACCCCGCGAGGGGTGCGACGCAGCGGCTTGACGCGCTGGGCCATATCCCAGGTATTTCAATCCACGCACCCCGCGAGGGGTGCGACCGTCCTCGCCCTCCTCCGGGAAGGCCGCCCGGTTCTCATTTCAATCCACGCACCCCGCGAGGGGTGCGACCTCCATTGACCGGGTGGTACAGCACAACCACTGATTTCAATCCACGCACCCCGCGAGGGGTGCGACTTGCTCCTCCTTACTTCCGGTCCGCCAGCGCCACATTTCAATCCACGCACCCCGCGAGGGGTGCGACAGCAAACTTTACCAAAGAGCAGGGAGTTTGCTTGGCTCAATTTGCTTATTTGCACAAGGGGAAGAAGGCTGAGCATACAAAAACAAACGCGCCTATGCTCCATTAAGCTTTCCTTTATGCTTTTTGGGTGCGAACCGGCCGGAGAAGGCGTGTCATCTTGGACTTCGCACGCTACAAAATCAAAGGTTCGTCTGGAAGGTAGGTCTGCTTACAGCCAAAGTGCTCGATCTTCTGCTCATAGCGATTTCCCAGGGAATAAAAGCGGAGACTGTCCCGTTCGGGGTCCATGATTGCGCACAGCTTGGCTTGAAGCAGCTTGTACTGGGCTGGATCCAGCTTACACTCAAAGACGGAGTTCTGAACCCGCTGGCCGTAGTTGACGCACTGCCTGGCGATCTGCCGCAGGCGTTTGCGCCCGGCGGCATCCGCCGTATTGACATCGTAGGTAATCAAAACCAGCATAATGGCCTCACTTCCACAAAAAGGGCGGATAGGCGTCCAGATCGCCGCGGAGGCAGCGGGCCAGAAGCAGCGCCTGGAGATAGGGAACCAGTCCCCAAGAGAGCTTTTCCTGGAGATAGGGGTGAGTCAGAGGCTCCTTTTTCCGCTCCTGCCAGCGCTTCAGAACCGATCTGCGGCCGGAGTCGCTCAAAAAGACCGCCCCATTCTCCAGAAAATCAAAGTCCTGCCGCCCCACCATTCGGTTGTTTATCAGGGTTAAAACGAACCGGTCGGCCATACAGGGGCGCAGCTCCTCCATCAGATCCAGGGCCAGAGAGGCCCGGCCGGGGCGATCCCGGTGGAGAAAGCCCACGTAGGAATCCAGCCCCACGCTCTCCAGTGCGGAGGCGCAGTCGTGCGACAGCAGACTGTAGACAAAGGAGAGCAGGGCGTTGACAGGATCCCGCGGCGGACGGCGGCTGCGGCTTTGGTAGGAAAAGAGGGGCTTTTCACCCAAGATCAGCTGGTCTAACTGCCCGAAATAGAGGGTTGCTCCGGCGCCCTCCAGGCCGCGCAGATGCTCGAGAGAGGCGGCCGCGGCGATTTGGGGGAGAAGCTCTTTCAGATGAGACGCGGAGGCTGTCAGGCTGGCGGAATCCAGCCGGAGCCCGTGATCTCTTCGGGTGCGCTCGATGCTCCAGCGGGCGTTATAGACCTTGCCGAAGATCATACTGCGGGCAATGCGGCAACTGGCGGAGAGCTCGTCCGCCGTGCGGTACTGGGCACGCCGGAGCAGGACGTTTCCCGAGGTACTCCCGGCGATCCGGGCCAGAAACCGCCCGCGCGGCGTGCAGAAGGCCAGAGAGATACCGCGCTCGGCGCAGGCGCCCATCAGGGCGGGAGAGGCCCCGGGGTAGGAGAAGGAGACAATGCCGCTCAAGGTATGGAGCGGGTAGCGGGCGGCCTCCTGATGTTCCCGGCTGGCGACCACATTTTCGCCGTCCAGGGACAGATAGATGTCCTCCGAGGTCACGAAGAGGGTGTTCAACAGTTGTCTCATGGCGTTTCCTCCATGGCCCGGTTCAGATAATCGGATACGGACTCCCGCCGGATCAGCTGCGGCAGGCACAGCTCCTTCAGAGAACAGGCGCCGCAGAACTTGCCCGGCCTGGCTTTGGGGGTGTGGCCCCGCCGGAAGAGCTGATGCATCTCCTCTGCGGCGGACTGAACCTGACGGCGCAGCTCTGGAGAGAAGCGCACCGGAGTGCGCCGGCGGGTTTCGCCGTAGTAGAGTGCGCCTTCCGGGACGGGGCAGCACAGCATTTCCTCCAGACACATGGCCTGGGCGCACAGCTGAAGCTCGTCCGCCTGGTGAGGCTTTGGCCGGCCGCGCTTGTACTCCACGGGAAAGGGCAGCCAGCGGCCCTCCTCGCCCGCGAGGGGGACGCCCTCTGGCGCGGCGCGAAATTCGACCACGTCGCACTGGCCGGACAGTCCCAGGGTAGGGGAGGCCACCGCCAGACTGCGGAGAACCAGAGTATCGCCCCGCCGCTCCCGAAGGGAGGCGTCGTGGGCACGCTCATGGAAGAGCTGGCCCTCTATGGTGCGCAGATTTTCCTGCCACTGCTGTTCCAGATGGATCAGCGCCCACTGGCGGCGGCAGAAGGCAAAGTGCTGAAGGCCGGAGAGGGGGAGAAACTCCTCCTCACGGAAGTTCACCCCATCCGCCGGCAGGTGATTCCGGCGGGGAGGGCGGCCTCGTCCACCGTGACGGAGTAATCCTGATAGGAACGGGCGGGGGCGGGATCACCGGGATCCCTCCGGGTGACATGTACCGCTTCAAAGAGCTTCCAGGCCGGGGCGCAGCCCAGCTCGCTGTCGTGCTGGAAGACAATCAGCTCCCGCACGGCCATCTTGCCCCGTGCGGCGGAGTGGTCGTGCTCGAACATATTGAGGATTGCCTCCCACAGCAGGGACAGATCCTCCTCGGAGAAGCCGGTGGTCTTGCGGGCCAGGTTGGCGGAGACGTAGCCCTCGCAGCGATAGAGGCCATAGGGGATGACATACTTTCTCCCCATCTCAGTGCCCTTTTTCTCCGCGTCGGCCTCGGTGGTGATGGCCACACGGGTGATGGTGATCTCCTGGGGAATGACGGGTTCCACGCTGCGGGCAAAGCCCAACTGCACCGGCCCCCGCACCTGGCCGCAGTTGAGGGCGGCCTTCACAAAGGTGGTCATCACCGCGCCAAAGGTGCGCACATCGTAGAAGTTGGCGCACATCCAGTCCCGGACTTTCCGATCCAGGTCGGGATCGGCCTTTTTCTTTTCCTTGATGGTCTTTTCGTCCACGTCCAGGGCGGCGTAGGCCTCGGCGTCGCTGCGGTTAAGAGGCACGCCGTCCTTGACATAGATGCGGTAGCCGGTGGCGTCCTCCTTCACCGTCTCCACATAGTTGCGGATCTTCCGCTTCAGGCACACGTCGGTGACAATGCCCAGGCCAGTCTCCGGATCCACCCGGGGCATATTGCCCGCGTCCGGATCCCCGTTGGGATTGCCGTTCTCCACGTCGAACAGGATGACAAATTCATAGCGGTTTTTGATAGGATCAGACATGCTCTTTTTCCTCCTTTTTCTGATTGCTCTGATGATAATATCCGATATAGAAACAGTCGGTTTCTTCTGGCATAAAACGCGGAGGAATAGGAGCAGTCAATTTGCCAATCAGAGAGCCTTTTTCCTTCCCCAGTATATTTGCCAGGCCGGGCTTATCACGCAGGAGCTTTTTCATGTGATATTCGCTTAGTGGAAACAATTTTGCGTAGATATTTTTGGGAGTTGTTGCGGCGGAGGTAAAATAGCTATCTTTGATTGTGCGGTTCAATTTCCAATCTGCGGAGGCGAGCTGTATTTGTTCCATTACCGCAAATAACCGGCCTAAAACATAGGGCTGATAATTGCAAGAATCATTTAGTTCCACGGTCAATACCTCCCTTAGTGTGGAATAAATTGGAAGACAACGATAATTTTGCAAGAGACATGCTTTGATGGCGGCAGCTCGGCTTCGTGTAATTTCGTGTTCTGCCCGGATACGCAAAGTAATACCATTCAGTAATGTAGCAGGGTAACGGGTATTCATGAGAATAGAGCGGAGGATCTCACCGGATAGTTCTGGAGGGAGATATTTTTCCAAATTTTGTTTTGCTTCCTTATATGAACTTGGTTCATATTTGGTTTGACTTCGGACAGTGGCATACAGAAGGCGCCAAAGAGGAATGTTGTCAAATTTATTATCATTGGACTGAGCGATCTCCAGGCGGTCATAGTGGGCCTGGATGTGATCCAGGAATCCCTGGAAGGTATTGTGGAGGAAAAAGCGCACTGACAGCCGGGCGGCGTTGGGGGAGAGGCCTAGGATATAGAAATCCATGTTGGGGTCGAGCTTGTCCTCCTGAAAGTCCACGGGGATTCCCTGGCACAGCTGTGCGGTCATGCCGCGGAGATCCGCGGCGCTGTACGGCGTCGGCGCCCCCAGCAGAGCTCCGCCGAAAAAGGCCTGGTAGGC
Organism: Flavonifractor plautii ATCC 29863; assembly: GCF_000239295.1. Classification (GTDB taxonomy): domain Bacteria; phylum Bacillota; class Clostridia; order Oscillospirales; family Oscillospiraceae; genus Flavonifractor; species Flavonifractor plautii. The sequence goes on along the minus strand of NZ_JH417677.1, from coordinate 22,196 downwards.
GTCGCCGCCGCCTCTGGCCCAGCAGACGACGGTGGCGTCCCCGAGCCGGTAGACGTGCTCCCGGTCGGCCAGCAGGTAATTAAGGGCGGCCGTGTAGGCGAAGGCGGCGTATTTGCCGGTAGGGGCGTTGAGGTTCTGCTCCTTGCCGTAGGAACAGAACGCCGGTGCGTTGAAAGAGACCAGAGCTGCGCCGCTGGATTGGGCGCCGGACACATTCTTGATGGCCGGGTGAACGGACTCCACCGGCCCTTCCTCGCCGGTGACGAGGCAGATACCTCTTGGGCTGTCGGTATCGGCGCGATAGCGGCGCTCCCAGGCACGCCGAATCTCGGGATCTTCGTGGATATAGCTTCCATTATAACGGAAGAGCAGATTGGCCCCGGACAGTATGTCCTCCCGATACTCTGCCAGAGCGGGATGCTCCAGTGTATACTCCGGGATCCAGGTGCGGAAGAAGGCCAGCAGGGCCTGAGCGGAGGGGGAAGCGACACCCCCCAAAACAGAGGTATGAAGCGCCTTGCAGGCGGCAAAGCACGCAAGGGAGCGCTGAGGGTTGCCCTTATTGTCTGCGCCCAAAATGTAGCCGGAGTTATCGCACAGAAAATTGGCGGCGATCCCTACTGTGCGTTTGACCGGAGCAGGGAGCGTGAGCACCTGGGGGGCGAGCACAGTCTTTTTCCCTCGGAGCTGCTCCGTCTGAATGGACGTAACCTGCTCCAGCGTCCCGTCTGCGGCGATAGAGAGTGCATAGGAGGCCTTGACCGGCCCCCAGCCGGGGCCGGCAAGCACGCCTGCCTGCACCAGAGTTTCGTAATACTGGGTCAACGCCTGCAAAATCATCCCCGCACCTCCCCGCTGTCCCGGGCGGGCACCTCCAGCACCCCGTCCCGCAGGGTGCCGCGGAAGAACAGGGGGCGGATATCCTCCGGATTTGTATAGTCCATATCCCACAGGATCCAGCCCAGATCGCGCTCTCCCAGCAGCTCCTTCGGGCAGGGGGGTAGCTCCTCACACCAGTGGAAATGGGCGGGAAACTCACGGCAGCCAAAGCAGGGCTGGTGGTAGAACTGCCCCTTTTTGATGCGGCGCTTGACAATGTCCTGAAACTTGCCCGGATTATCTCCGGGGGCGGCCTGACTGGTCATGTCAAAATGGGCCTCAATGACATACCGCACATCCCGCAGCAGCAGGGCGGCCCGCTGCTGAATGTCGTCGGATGTGCACAGATACAGCTCTCCCTTGCCCCGCTCCATCACCGTCCGGGCCGAGCGGGCGGAGAGAGTGGACTTGACCTCGTTGCGCCGCAGGTTGGTGAAGCGGATGGGAGCGCACACATGGATGCGGTCGATGATCCACCTCAGCCCAGGATGCCAGTAGATGGCCTCCACCAGCCCCCGGGCGGCGGAGGGGGTCATGATATCGTAGCTCACCCGTTCTACTTTCATCTCCGGGCGGGTAAAGAGGGCATAATCCCCCCAGACCTCCAGCTGAATGGACATAGGCGTTCACTCCTTTCATAATACATAATATATTGTTTGGACAGGGGAAGCACCGGCAGACGGAGTAGAGAGTGAATGAGACCTCACGTCTGCCCGGCGTTCCATCCTGCGTCTATTCATTTAGACGACTATATTATACATCAGAGTTAGTCATCCGTCAAACTCTTTAAAATACATATCTATGAATTTTTGTTGAAACATGTGATATAATATTTTCTGTCGCAACATGCGTGGATTGAAATATAGAAATGTATATTAATTAGGAGGCACAGGGGAGCGGAGACGGAAGCGTCTCCGCTCCCCTGCTGTTTAGACAAAGAAGGCTTTCCCACAGTCCGCCTCCAGGGACAGCCCGGTTTCCTCTGAATAGAGGGACAGGGTGGCAAGGATAGCGGAGCCATCCTCCAGCCGCTCCAGATCCCCGGCCTGATCCAGGGCGGCGAAGTGCTCTTCGTAGATAGATACGCCGTATTGGCCGAGCTGGCGGAACAGCGTCCGGCTCCGCTCTCCGGCCCGAAGCCGTCCGACCAGCTCCGCGCCCGCGCCCAATGGGATGTAGACCGTCCGGGTGGGGCTGTCGATCATGTGGAAGCGCTCCGCCACGGACTGGAAGGGGAACAGCTCCGTGCGAATCTTGGGCAGAATACCATATATGTCCTGCGCTTCCGCCCCCTTCAGCTCCAGGAGCGTATGGAAGTAGGCCTGGATCGCCTCCTGAGAGGCGATGTCGTCATACTGCTCCAGCACCATGCGGCCCGCGCCGATAGCGGTCTGAAACAGAGGCGGCGGGACGGCTTCCCCCCGGAAAAGGGTGACGATGCTCTCCGAGACGGGGCGCTTCCCCTCCCGGTTGCACCGGCCGGCGGCCTGGAGGATGGAGTCCAGGCCCGCCTCTTCCCGGAACACGGCTGGAAAGTCTACATCCACCCCGGCCTCGATCAGGGAGGTGGAGATCACCCGGCAGGGGAGCCCCTCCTTGAGCCGGCGGCGGATCTCCTCCAGCTTGGCGCGCCGGTGGGCGGGATACATGAGGGTAGAGAGGTGAAAGTTCCCCTCGCCGGAGAGCCGCGTAAAGATCTCCTGGGCGCTCTTGCGGCTGTTGACAACGCAGAGCACCTGCTCGTGCTGCTGGAGCTGTCCGGACAGTGTGTCCCAGTCCAGCCGGCCCGCCTGGCGGAAGCACACCCGGCGGAAGGGTTCCGGGGGACACAGCTCCGGCGGACAGAGCTCCACCGCCGGACGGCCGGGCAGGAACTCTGCAAAGAGCGGCCCCAGTGCGGGCTGGGTGGCGGTACAGAGGACGGCGGAAGCGCCGTAATGCTGAACGAGCTGGGCGATGGCGTGGACGCAGGGCCGCAGGCAGGGGAGGGGGAGCAGCTGGGCCTCGTCGAAGAGAATGACGCTTCCGGCCAGGTTGTGGAGCTTGCGGCACTGGGAGGGGCGGTTGGCATAGAGGGATTCAAAGAACTGCACCGCCGTGGTCACCACCACGGGCATGTCCCAGTTCTCCGCGGCCTGGGCCAGGCGGACCGTTTTTGGAGTGGCCTCGGCGTCGATTTCATAGGCGGCGTTGGAGTGGTGCTCCAGCACGTTCTCCGCCCCCAGGATGGTTCGGAACTCCTGGGCGGTCTGCTCGATGATGGAGGTGTAGGGGATCACATAGATGATCCGCCGCAGTCCCCTGGCCCTAGCCTGGGCCAGGGCGAAGGCCAGAGAGGCCACCGTCTTTCCGCCCCCGGTGGGGACGGTGAGGGTAAACAGGCCGGGGGGCTGGGTTTTGCCCATCCGGATACACTGCTCCAGAACGGCGCAGCGGCGGGAGTTCAGCTCTCCCTGAGGGGGAAACCAGCCGGAGATATGGCGCTGGAGCCGCTCCCAAAGGTCATCCAGAGGAGCGGGGTGCTCCGGCCGGGGGGAGCCGTCCATAAAGGCCTCGGTGTCCAGGAAATCCGCGTCCGTCAGACAGGAAAACAGCATCCGGGTAAAGAACATCAGGGACAGCGGCTCCGCGCCGCAGGGGGGAGGAGCGGGGGAGGGGAGGGCGATCTCTTCTGTCCAGGGGGAGCAGTCGGGCAGCATGCCCCGTTCCGCGCGCTTCATCCGTCCCCAAAAGGTTCCGGCATCCGGGGAATCCCCCTGAGTGCCTCCGTCCGGGAGGCCGCCGTGGTGCCCCGCCGCCGCAAAGGCAGCCAGAGGCTGCCCCATACGCCAGCAGGCAAAGGCGCCGGCGGTGGCGTGATCCACCTTGGGGCCGCCGGCAAGGCGGCGCTGAAATTCCATGGAGTATTTTCCGAGGTCGTGGCTCAGGCCGGCCAGCCGACCCAGCTCCTCCGCGCCAAAGGGAGCGGCAAAGAGGGCGCAACGCTCCGCCGTCCCGTTGAGGTGCTCCGCCGCCGTCTGTTTCCGGCCGTCGCCGGCAATGTGGGCCAGATAGGTCATGGGAAAACTACCTCCGTTCTCAAATGTTTCTGAACGTAGAATACCGCCGGATAAGCCCGATAGACCGGACATTTTGCCGTAATGCCAACTATAACTATAGTTGATTTTGCGCAAAACCGCAAGTAGAGAGAAGAAAGAATTGTGCAGATAGCTATGGTCTGGGTGGCGCTTGTGTTATAGCGGGAATTGTGATAAAATAGCTCTGATTCTGTAGAAAAGGGGTGTGCCGTATGAGCGACACCGAACTTCAGTTCCGCACGTCCACCTTTGGCGGGTTTCAGAAGCAGGATGTGCTGAATTATATTGAGACGTCGAACCAGGAGCACCGGGAGAAGCTGGAGGCTGTCCGGCGGGAGCTGGCGGAAGCCGAGGCGGCCAAGGCGGCCCAGGCGGAGGAGACCGCCGCGGCCCAGGCCCAGACGGAGGCCAAGGAGAAGGAGCTCCAGGCCCTGCGGGAGGAGCTGGCCGCCGCCCACAAGGAGGCGGAGGAGCGCAAGCTGGAGATCTCCCTGCTGGAGGAAGAGCTGGAGAAGGCGAAGCAGCGGTTGGCCGATACCGAGGCCCAGCTGAAGGAGAGCGAGGAAAAGCTGGCCAAGGCGGGGCCCGCAGCGGCGGCCTATGAGAAGGTGAAGGACCGCACCGCCGGTATCGAGCTGGAGGCCCACTGCCGCGCCCAGGCGGTTCAGGCGGAGGCGGAGGAGCGCATCCGCAAGACACGGGCCGAGGTGGAGCAGTGGCTGAACCGGGTGCAGGGGAATTACGGCCGCCTGCGCGCTGATATGGACGCGGCGGTTTCCAGGGCCTGTGGAGAGCTGGACCAGGTGCGGCAGACGCTGGAGCAGATCTCCGGGGAGCTGGCCCGCCAGGATGAGGGACTGGACAAGCTGACCAAGTCCTGCTGTGCCGAGCTGACCCACCGTGCACCGGACCCACTCCCACTGGATGAGAAATAAGCAAGCCGGCTGACCGAAGCCGCAGCATTTGTGTGGCAGGCTGATGTTGGAAATGCAATCAAATGGGGTGAGGATACGGAAATAGCGGAAGTGAAGGAACGGCAGCCTGCATTGCTCCAGCAGCTTCTGAAAATTTGGGAGCAGTCCGTGAGGGCAACGCACCACTTTTTATCCAGCCGTGAAATAGAACAGATCAAGGAATACGTTCCCGGGGCGCTGAATTTGGTTCCAAGGCTTGTCATCGCCAGAGAGGAAAGCGGAGCTCCGGTCGGATTTATGGGAGTAGATGGCGGCCGCCTTGAAATGCTGTTTCTCGTTCCGGACAAACGGGGAAACGGCTTGGGAAGGCTGCTCGTTGAATATGGGATGAAGCATTGTGGGGTTAAGAGCGTGACGGTCAATGAACAGAACCCAGAGGCAAAGGGTTTTTATGAGCACATGGGATTCTGTGTATATAAAAGGACAGACTGCGATGAACAGGGAGCGCCGTATCCCCTTCTATACATGGAGATTTCTCAACGGTGATGATAGGGGCACCGGGACGGGTGGACACAGTTCAGCTTACAGAGAAGACAGATAAGGGAAGAGCCCTTGCGCGGCCGCGCAAGGGCTCTTTTTCAGGGACAAACGCAGAGAAGCAGGCGGACGACCCACTCAGGGGCCTCGGGGAGCTGGGCGTGGATCATCTGGAACAGGACCTCGGGGGAGTAGCCGTGAAGCTGCTCCAGGGTGAGAGCCAGACCGGCGGCAGAGGAATATGCGTCCCGTCCGATAGCGAGGGTGGAGCCGAACGCAGTGCCCCCGGCGGCGTACTGCCCCACCGCCGCCCCGCCCAGGGCCGCATAGCCGCTGACAGCGCCGCCGCCGAAGGCAATTCCTAGGCTGAATGCCGCCCCGCCCAAGGCAGCCAGCAGGCCCACGGACAGGCCGCCGAGGGAGATCCCCCCAGCGGCGAGGCCGCCCAGAGCCAGCAGACCGGCGCTGAATCCGCCCAAGGTCAGCAGACCGGCGGAAAAGCCTCCGATGGCTATCAGGCCGGTGGCCACGTTGCCGATGGCGATGACCCCCTTGGCCCGACACAGACTGCGGTCACACAGATTGATATGAACCAGAGGAAGGCCGAAGAGAGTGCGGCGGCTGCGGTACTCATAGCGCCAGCCTCTATAGTAGTTTTGGATGACAGCCTGCTGAGGGGAAGGGGCTGCGGGCTTTTCGGGCTCGATTCCCCGCACCAGATAGTCCAAACTGACGGCAAAATAGTCGGCCAAGGCGGACAGGTTGTTGAGATCCGGGGTGGCGGCCCCCGCCTCCCACTTCTGTACCGCCTGCCGGGAGACCCCTACGGTGTGGGCCAACTCCTCCTGGGAGATGCCCCGCCCTTTGCGGAGCTGGTAGAGCCGTTCACGAAATTCCATGGTGATGAACCTCCTTTTTTCTTGGGCTCATCTTAGCAGAACGGCCCGGATAGACGCAACCAACCGGAGCATCCAATTTGACAACCAGCAGTAGCACCCCTTGGGGCGCAAGGGCTTCAAACCCGGCCAATGTCGGTGCGGAAGTGCATGTCCTGGAAGTGGATGTGCCCCGCGGCGGCGTAGGCGCTGTCGATCGCGGCGTTCAGATCCGGCCCGGTGGCGGTGACGCCCAGCACCCGGCCGCCGTTGGTGAACACCGTGCCGTCGTCTCCCAGTTTGGTGCCCGCATGGAAAACCACGGCCTGCTGTCCGGCATCCTCCAGGCCGGTGATGGGCAGACCCTTGGCGTAGGAGCCGGGGTAGCCGCCGGAGGCCAGCACCAGACAACAGGCCGCCCCGTCCTTCCACCGGATGTTCAGATGGTCCAAAGTGCCGTTACGGCAGGCCAGGAAGATGTCCAGCAGATCGGTCTCCAGCAGGGAGAGCACCGCCTGGCATTCGGGATCGCCGAAGCGGGCATTGTACTCCACCACCTTGGGGCCGTCGGGGGTGAGCATCAGGCCAAAGTAGAGCACTCCCTGGAAGGGGCGGCCCTCCGCCTTGAGGGCGGCCACCGTGGGCAGGAAGATCTCCTCCATACAGCGGCGGGCCACCTCGGGCGTGTAGTTGGGAGAGGGGGAGATGGCGCCCATGCCGCCGGTGTTGGGGCCCTGGTTGCCGTCAAAGGCCCGCTTGTGATCCTGGGAGGAGGGCATGGGAACCAGATGCTCCCCGTCGCAGAAGGCCAGCACGGTGACCTCCGGGCCGGTCATACACTCCTCGATGACCACCCTGGCGCCGGCCTGGCCGAACTTGCGGCCGTCCATCATGGAACGGGCGGCCTCCTGGGCTTCGGCTACCGTCTGGGCCACGATAACGCCCTTGCCCAGGGCCAGGCCGTCAGCCTTCACCACGATGGGCGCGCCCTCGGCCTCAATGTAGGCCAGAGCAGGGGCGAGCTCTGTAAAGGTTTGATACTTTGCGGTTGGAATGTGGTACTTGGCCATCAGATTCTTGGAAAAGATTTTGCTCGCCTCGATGATGGCGGCGTCCGCCCGGGGGCCGAAGGCGGGAATGCCCGCATCCTCCAGGGCATCCACCATGCCCAGGGCGAGGGGATCGTCCGGCGCCACCACCACAAAATCAATGGAATGGGCCTGGGCCCAGGCCACCACTCCATCCACGTCGGTGGCGGAGAGGGGGACACACTGGGCCAGGGCGGCGATACCGCCGTTGCCGGGGGCGCAGTAAAGCTGTTCCACTTGCTCACTTTTAGACAGTGCCCAGGCGATGGCGTGCTCCCGCCCGCCGCCGCCGACAATCAAAACATTCATTGCTTACACCTCAATTCAGCGCCAGCCCCAGGGCCCATAGGCCCAGCAGGTGCGCGGGATAGAACACATAAAAGAACCACTTGCTCTGCACACCCAATTGCCCACGGTACCAGGCCAACAGAAGGAGGGATGCCTCGGCGCACAATGCGTAGAGAGCGAACACAGGGAGGGCATGGAGCAGATAGCCCGCCATCCAGTCCGGCCGGAACAGTGGGAGGGAGAGCAGCCCTATCAGGGGCTGGTAGAGCAGATAGAGGAGAGCCAGACCGACTCCCAGACAGAGCAGCTTTCGGCGGCGATTATCACCGCAGAGGTAAAGGGCGAAGATCAGGAGCACGGCGGGGAAGCCGTAGTCCACGTTGAGCAGGAGTGCCAGCGCACAGGCCGCGAATAGGGGAATGGCCCACACGGCTGGGCCGTGCTCTGCTTTGGACAGACGCTCATAGCCATAGATGGCTCCGGCGCTGAGGATGAAGGTGAGGAGCACACTTCCGCCCCAGACGCCGGTGGCCAGGGTGAAGGGCGCCTGGGAGAGAAGGGCACACGCTCCCAGCCGGGTGAGATAGCGGTGGAAGAAGCGGGTGCGGCGGCAGCCCTCGGCCACGAAGTAGGCGAAAATGGGAAAGGCCAGCCGCCCGATGAGCCGGGGCAGCCCATCCGCCCAGGTGGGCAGGCCCAGCTCGGTCAGCATGGTGGGGAAGACCATCCCGATATGATCCACCAGCATAAACAGCGCGGCCAGATATTTGAGAGCGGCGGCGCTCAGACCGTAGCGGTGTGCCTCCATTAGTGGTGGAACAGCCGCATCCCGGTAAAGGCCATGACGATGCCGTACTTGTTGCAGGTGGCGATGACATGGTCGTCCCGGATGGAGCCGCCGGGCTGGACGATGTACTGTACGCCGCTCTTGCGGGCACGCTCCACATTGTCGCCGAAGGGGAAGAAGGCGTCGGAGCCCACGGTCACGCCCGACTGGCGGGCGATCCACTCCTTTTTCTCCTCCGCCGTGAGCACCTCGGGCCGGATTTTAAAGGTGTTCTGCCACACGCCGTCGGCCAGCACGTCCTCGTACTCGTCGGAGAGGTAGACGTCGATGGCGTTGTCCCGGTCGGGACGGCGGATGCCGTCCACGAAGGAGAGGCCCAGCACCTTGGGATGCTGCCGCAGGAGCCAGTTGTCCGCTTTGTTCCCCGCCAGACGGGTACAGTGGATGCGGCTCTGCTGGCCCGCGCCCACGCCGATGGCCTGGCCGTCCTTCACATAGCAGACGGAGTTGGACTGGGTGTACTTCAGGGTGATGAGGGCGATGAGCATGTCCCGCTTGGCGGACTCGGGCAGCTCCTTGTTGTCGGTGACGATGTTGTCCAGCAGGGCCTCGTTGATGGCGAAGCTGTTGCGGCCCTGCTCGAAGGTGATACCGAAGACGTCCTTGTGCTCCACGGCCTTGGGGGCGTAGTCTGGGTCGATCTGCACCACATTATAGCCGCCCTTGCGCTTGGTTTTGAGGATGGCCAGGGCCTCGTCGGTGTAGCCAGGGGCGATCACGCCGTCGGATACCTCCAGGGCCAGGTAGCGGGCGGTGTCGGCGTCGCACACATCGGAGAGGGCGGCCCAGTCGCCGTAGGAGCACAGCCGGTCAGCGCCCCGGGCGCGGACATAGGCGCAGGCGATGGGGGAGAGCTCCATATCCTCGGCAAAGTAGATTTTCCGCTCCACGTCGGTGAGGGGGGTACCCACGGCGGCGCCAGCGGGGGAGACGTGCTTGAAGGATGCGGCGGCGGGCAGGCCGGTGGCCTCCTTCAGTTCTTTCACCAACTGCCAGGAGTTGAAGGCGTCCAGAAAGTTGATGTAGCCCGGCTTGCCGTTGAGCACCTGGATAGGCAGCTCGCCCTCCTCCATAAAGATGCGGGCCGGCTTCTGGTTGGGGTTGCAGCCGTATTTCAGTTCCAGTTCTGTCATTGCGATAAACCTCCGTCAAGTGAGCGGCGGCCGCGGGCCGCCCTCGGACTGTGTGTATCTGGGGCGGCCTGCGGCCGTCCGTCAGGCTGATGCATGCTTGTTTTTGATCACAGTCTCCCAATCTCCGGTTTTCCGGTCGATGTAGCGCACAAAGAGAGAGACCTTATTCTCCGGGTTGAGGCTGTCCCACAACAGATCGGCAAACTCCGCGGGGGTGCCGCAGGGGATTTCCACCTGCTCCGGTTCCCCCACAAAGGAGGGCAGGGGGGTGCCGTCGCCCATGTAGGTGTGGATGAAATGGCCCTGCCCGGCGCGGGGGGCCTCATAGGCGAAGAAATACCGGCGGCAGGAGGCGGGATCGCCGTCCGCGCTCTTGAGGATGGACAGGGTGTAGTCACCGTTCTTTTTCACCAGCCCGGAGATACGGGGGGTGTAGTTGGGGGCGTCGGGCTCAAAGGTCCGGGTGTGGAGGGCCTGGGCAAAGGTCTTGCCCGCGGCCAGTCCCTCGCGGATGGTGTCGGTCTGGTCGCCGTTGGTGACGATGGTGGAGGTGCCGAACACCCGCACAGGGGCGTAGATAATAAGGGAGGGGTCGGTCATTTTGGAGGGGTCAAAGGCCTGGGTGCGGATGCCGTCAGGGGTCTCCACGAAGACCCGGTTGCGGGAGTTCTCGCTGCGGCCCATGATGAAATAGGCGACGACGGACTTCTCCCCGTCGGGAGAGCTGCCCAGCACGATGCCGCGTCCGGGATAGGGGTTGCCGCGCAGCAGCGCGGTAAGATCCAGGTTTTTCATGATAATCTCCATTCTACGATATCATACTGTTATTGCCTTGCTGAATGTAACATTTGTGAGGAATTCTTGAAATAAGTCTACAGACAGGGGGATGTATTATTCGACAATCCCTCGGGAAAGAAATGCACATACCAGTTGCAGCAATATGTTCTAACAAAATAGTTTCATCGAACATAACTGCACCCGCTAGGTCACTATTAGTATTTAATATTTCTGGGTCTGCAATCGACACCGGAGCATCACGCTTCACGATTTCTGCTCCTGTAAAATTAAAATGTAATCCGCGGCCAGGAGTCATTTCGTTTGTATTCACCATTACTTCCATATCTTGATACATGAATCTTAACCAACCTGCTGCAAGCGTATCTTCCCCGAAATACTCATAATCGTCCACACCGATCAAGGAGAAAAAATCTTCAAAGGACATGTCATCTTCCATGTCTGGGAAAAGTATGTTTGCGGTGGTGACAAAGCCCGCACATTTCAGCTGTTCCTCACATTCGCTCATGGCCTTTTCAGAATCGCCGCTCTGCGTTCCGAAAAAGTAATAAGCATATTCCGCCTCCGGCTCCCCAAAGCATATAGCGGCACAATCTGGGGATGAATCTAAGCTTTCAATTATTTCGCCTTCTGGATGCTCATTTTTTAATTCGATGAGTGTTTTCCCGATGTCATTCAAAAATTCAGGCGTTTGACCGCTGGGGGCTGCGGGCGCGCAGGCAGAAAATACGAATGCTGCAAGCAAAGATAGGATTACAATGACTGCGGTTCGTTTCATATGAAGACATCTCCTACCTGGACTACTCATGAGAGCTTTGGCTAGGAGGTACCAGCCAGCGGATCAGGGAAATACACGCCAGAACAACAGGAACCAGCAGAACGACCAAGCCAAGCAGCAACAGAGCGAGCCCGTAGTCTCCGCCAAGCCAGATTCCACCAAAGAACAGGAAACCGCCGCTGAGGACAAGTGCCAGAAGACGCAGATCGCTCATGTCTCCATACCTCCTATGAAATTATAAAATATGGACGATCCTTCCCTCCACCCGGAGCCGCCCCTCACAGAACAGGGAGACGGCCTGGGGGAGGATATGCCACTCCGCCTGCTCCATCACCCGGCGCTGGAGTACCTCGGGGGTGTCCCCCTCCAGGATCTCCACCGCCCTCTGAAGGACGATGGGGCCGCCGTCGGGCTCTTCATTGACGAAGTGGACGGTAGCGCCCGTGAGCTTCACGCCGTAGGCCAGGGCGGCCTCGTGGACGTGGAGGCCGTAGTAGCCCGCGCCGCAGAAGGAGGGGATGAGGGCGGGGTGGACGTTGAGGATGGCGTTGGGGAAGGCGGCCACCATCTCCCCGGTAAGGATGTGCAGGAAGCCGGCCAGCACCACCAGCCCGATATTCAGCTCACGGAGCTTGTCCACCAGGGCCACGGTCATCTCCCGGTTGGAGGCGAAGTCTTTCCGGGCCACCACATAGCCGGGGATGCCGGCCCGGGCGGCCCGCTCCAGGGCGTAGGCGTCGGGCCGGGAGGAGAGCACGGCGGCGATGCGGCCGTTTTTCAGCTCACCCCGGCTCTGGGCGTCGATCAGTGCCTGGAGGTTGGTGCCCCCGCCGGAAACCAAGACGGCAATTCGTACCATGCGCCCTGCCCTCAGACCAGCTCCACGCCGGCGTCGCCCTTGATCACGTCGCCGATGACGTAGGACTGCTCGCCCGCCCGGGCCAGCACGTCCAGCGCGTGGCCCACTTGATCCTTGGGGATGGCGATGACCAGGCCGATGCCCATGTTGAAGGTGTTATACATGTCCCGCACGGGGATGTCACCCGACTTCTGAATGAGCTCGAAGATGGCGGGCACGGGGTAGGAGGCGGTGCGGATGCGGGCGGTGAGGCCCTCTTTCATCATGCGGGGCACATTCTCATACAGGCCGCCGCCGGTGATGTGGCTGATGGCCTTGACAGTTACGCCGTGCTGGCGCAGGCATTGGATGGATTTTACGTAGATATGGGTGGGGCGCAGCAGCTCCTCGCCGATGGTGCGGCCCAGCTCGGAGACATAGATATCCAGAGCCTTGGGGTTGTCCAGCAGCACCTTGCGCACCAGGGAGAAGCCGTTGGAGTGGACGCCGTTGGAGCACAGGCCGATGAGCAGATCCCCTTCGCAGAGGGTGGAGCCGTCGATCATGTCGGACTCGTCCACCAGACCCACGGAGAAGCCGGCCAGATCATACTCGTCCTCGGGGTAGAAGCCGGGCATCTCGGCGGTCTCGCCGCCGATGAGGGCGCAGCCGGCCTGGCGGCAGCCCTCGGTGACGCCGGAGACGATGGCCTCGATGCGGCTGGGCACATTCTTTCCCACAGCCACGTAGTCCAGGAAAAACAGGGGAGAGGCACCGGAGCAGATAATGTCGTTGACGCACATGGCCACGCAGTCGATGCCAACGGTGTCGTGCTTATCCATGAGAAAGGCGATTTTCAGCTTGGTGCCCACGCCGTCGGTACCGGAGACCAGGACGGGCTTCTTCATGCCCGCCACATTGGGGGCGAACAGGCCGCCGAAGCCGCCCAGAGAGCCCATGACACCGGGAATGTAGGTGGACTCCACCAGGGGCTTGATGCGGTTGACCGCCTCGTAGCCGGCGGTGACGTCCACGCCGGCGGCGGCGTAGGATTCGGAATGGGAGTTCTTCATGTCAAAACCTCCAGATAACAATGAGGAAATGGGGCGCTGGGGTAGAGGAAAAAGCCTTGCAGAGTTTTACCCGCTTTGCGGGTAAAAGAATTGCAAAAGAGGTCCGCAGGCGAATTCAGTTCGCCGGAGTACGCCGCTGCTTGCTCCGCCATCGGCGGGCGACCACCTGCGCCGTGCGCGGGTGAGGGGGGATCAAACCCGCTGTGCCGCCGGGGGCGGCGCGGGGGGGTATCCAGGGGGGACAGCGTCCCCCTTGGAGCGTTTTTACTCCTTCCCCGTCCAGCAGTAAGTGCAGATCTTGTCCCGGTCGATGCCGATGGCCTCCAGCAGGCCGTCCAGGGACTGGTAGCCCAGAGAGTCGAAGCCCAGCTTCTCGCAGATGGCGCGGAGCATGCATCTGCCGCGCTCCGTGGAGGCGTCGGCGTATTCCTCGATATGCTGCTGCCCCTCGTCCCCCTCCAGCTCCTGGATGGTTCGCCGGGCCAGCAGTTCCATGTCGGAGTTGCTGCGGGAGAAATTCAGGTACTTGCAGCCGTACATGACGGGCGGACAGGCCGAGCGCATGTGGACCTCCTCAGCGCCGGACTCGTAGAGGAATTCCACGGTCTCCCGGAGCTGGGTGCCCCGGACGATGGAGTCGTCCACAAAGAGCAGCTTCTTGCCCTCAATGAGCTCGGGCACGGGAATCTGCTTCATCTTGGCCACCTGGTTGCGGGCCTCCTGGCTGGTGGGCATGAAGGAGCGGGGCCAGGTAGGGGTGTATTTGACGAAGGGGCGGGCAAAGGGCTTGCCGCTGCGGTTGGCAAAGCCGATGGCATGGGGCACGCCTGAGTCGGGCACGCCGGCCACATAGTCCACCTTGGGCAGTTGGCCCCGGTGTACCTCGTCCCGGGCCATGATCTCCCCGTTGCGGTAGCGCATGACCTCCACATTCATCCCCTCGTAGTTGGAGTTGGGGTAGCCGTAGTAGGTCCAAAGGAAGGCGCAAATCTTCATCTGCTCTCCGGCGGGGGAGAGGGTCTTCCAGCCGCCGGCCGTGACCCGTACGATCTCCCGGGGGCCCAGCTCGTAAGCGTCATGGTAGCCCAGCTTATGGTAGGCGAAGGACTCGAAGGAGACGCAGCAGCCGTTTTCGCCCTGGCCGATGAGCACGGGCAGGCGGCCCAGCTTGTCACGGGCGGCGAGGATGCCGTCGGCATCCAGAATAAGAATGGTGGCTGAACCGTCGATCTCGTCCTGGGCGTGGCGGATGCCGGAGATCAGATCGTCCTTCTGGTTGATGAGGGCGGCCACCAGCTCGGTGGCGTTGACTTTACCCGAGCTCATGGCCATGAACTGGTGGCCGTGGTCGGAGAAGTAGCGCTCCACCAGCGCGTCGGCATTGTTGATGATGCCCACGGTGGTGATGGCGTACAGGCCCAGGTGGGAGCGCACCAGCAGGGGCTGGGGATCGGTGTCGCTGATACAGCCGATGCCGGAGCAGCCGTGAAATTCCGCCAGATCCTTGTCGAACTTGGTGCGGAAGGGGGTGTTTTCAATGTTGTGGATCTGCCGCTGAAAGCCATCCTTCCGGTCGTAGACCGCCATGCCGCCCCGCTTGGTGCCCAGGTGGGAGTGGTAGTCGGTACCGAAGAACACGTCCAGCACGCAGTCCTGCTTGGTAATCGCGCCGAAGAAACCGCCCATGGATTACTGATCCCCCATCAGGCGGCGCATGACCTCCTCGTAGGCCTCCTCGGCCCCGCCCATGTCCCGGCGGAAACGGTCCTTGTCCAGCTTCTCGTGGGTCTGTTCGTCCCACAGGCGGCAGGTGTCGGGGGAGATCTCGTCGGCCAGCACAATGGTGCCGTCAGATGTTTTGCCGAACTCCAGCTTGAAGTCCACCAGATCAATGCCGATCTTCTTCATGAAGCCCCGCAGCAGGTCGTTGACCGCAAAGGCATACTTCTTGATCAGGTCGATCTCCTCCTGGGTGGCCAGCTTGAGAGCCAGGGCGTGATAGCTGTTCATGAGGGGATCGCCCAGGTCGTCATTCTTGTAGGAGAACTCGATGGTGGGCGCGTCGAACACGATGCCCTCCTCCACGCCAAAACGCTTGGCGAAGGAGCCGGCGGAGATGTTGCGGATGATGACCTCCAGGGGGACGATGGACACCTTTTTCACTGCGGTCTCCCGGTCGCTGAGCTCCTCCACATAGTGGGTGGGCACGCCCTTCTCCTCCAGGCGGCGCATCAGGTTGTTGGTCATGCGGTTGTTGATGGCCCCCTTGCCGGTGATGGTGCCCTTCTTCAGGCCGTTGAAGGCGGTGGCGTCATCCTTGTAGGACACGATCACCACATTGGGGTCGCTGGTGGCGAAGACCTTCTTGGCCTTGCCCTCATAGAGCTGCTCCAGTTTCTCGTAAGACATATTAAAACTCCTCCATTTGGATTTTATGATCCTTTGCTTCCACCTCGGCGGCCATGCCGGCCTTGAACTGCACCAGCCGGTCGCTCAGGGCCTCGTCGGAAAGGGCCAGCATCTGGGCGGACAGAATGGCGGCGTTGTCCGCGCCGTCCACCGCCACGCAGGCCACGGGAATCCCCTTGGGCATCTGCACCATGGACAGAAGGGAGTCCAGCCCGCCCATCATAGAGGTCTTGATGGGCACGCCGATGACGGGCAGGGTGGTATAGGCGGCCAGCACACCGGCCAGATGGGCGGCTTTGCCCGCTGCGGCGATAATCGCACCGAAGCCGTTCTCCCTTGCCTGAGAGGCGAAGCGCTCGGCGGCGGCGGGGGTACGGTGGGCGGAGATGATGTGGACCTCTGTGGGGATGCCAAAGGACTTGAGCCGCTGGATGCAGGGGCGCATGGTGTCCAGATCTGAGTCGGAACCCATGATGACGGCAACTTTTTTGCTCATAAAACCCTCCTGTAGCGCCAAATAAATTTTTAGGAAACGATAAAATAAATCAGGGTATCTGCTTACACAGATACCCTGCACTTATTACCGCCGAAAATTGGACAGGCGGGAACCATTGATGATCCAAACCCCAGAGCGCAGTTCGTGCACCGGCGTCATGGCTCTACCTCCCTGTCCCAGAATGAGTATAATATATCGAATTCCCGGGGGCTTTGCAAGGGAGGGGGCGGAAATTCGTATGCTTATACAAGTTTCGCCGGAAAAACAGAAGACACAATTGTAAAGTGTGTGTCAAGCCTGGCGGAGCAGCGTGCCGTCGGTGCCCACAATGACCGTATGGAGGGAGAGCGGTTTACCGCTGGCGGACACGGCCCGCTCGGCGGCCCGCTGAATGCCCCCACAGCAGGGGACCGCCATCCGTACAACGGTGACGCTGCGGATGTCGTTTTGAGCCAGAATGGCGGTGAGCTTTTCACTATAGTCCCCTTCGTCCAGCTTGGGGCAGCCGATAAGGGTCACCCGGCCCCGGATAAAGTCCCGGTGAAAGGCGCCGTAGGCGTAGGCGGTGCAGTCGGCAGCAATGAGAAGATCACAGCCGTCAAAGTAGGGCGCGTTAACCGGAGCGAGCTTGATCTGAACCGGCCACTGGCGCAGTTCACTGGGGATATCTCCAGCGGTGGGGGCGGCTTCCGGCCGGCGGATGGCCCGGCTCTGGCTGCCGGGACAGCCGCAGGGCAGGGGCGTGTCCGCGGCCCTGGCCGCCTTGGCGGCCAAGACCGCCGCATGGTCGTAGGCGGGGGCCTCACGCTCCTCAAAGGTGATGGCCCCGGTGGGGCAGGCGGGCAGGCAGTCCCCCAGCCCGTCGCAGTAGTCCTCCCGGGTGAGACGGGCCTTGCCGTTGACCATCTCAATGGCGCCCTCGTGGCAGGCGGCGGCGCACAGGCCGCAGCCGTTGCACCTGGATTCCTCGATATGAATGATTCTGCGTTTCATGGGAAAACGCCTCCTTCGTCGGTTTCTGGGCCTATTCTAACAAAGGGACGGGCCGTTGTATGTTGCAGGTGCAATAAAAAAGAAAAAACGTGCACTGTCACCGACAGCGCACGTTGGATGGAACACAATCAATCGCGCAGATACTGCTTCACCAGCTCCTGTAGCAGCTCGTCCCGGTCCAGCTTGCGGATCAGGGCGCGGGCGTTGTTGTAGTTGGTGATATAGGTGGGGTCCTCCGAGAGGATGTACCCCACGATCTGGTTGATGGGATTGTAACCCTTTTCCTGCAAGGACTGGTAGACGGAAGAGAGGATCTTCTTGATCTCTGGGTCCTTGTCGTTTTGGATGCTGAATTTGCGGGTGTAGTCCATCTCCATATCGGTACACCTCCCCGTGTATCATTCTGTTCCCCATTGTAGCGGAAAAAGGACGCGCTGTAAAGGGGATGACTTAAAATTTATGATTCTTTAAGATTTCGACCGGACGCGGAAGGGGCTCACCGCAAAACAGCACCCAGCTCCTGCTCCAGCAGCTCCAAAACTGCCTTCACGTCGGCATCAGCCTCCTCGCTGGTGAGGGAGCGGTCGTCGGCACGCAGAGTCAGGTTAAAGGCTACGCTCTTCTTGCCCTCGTCCACGCCCTTGCCCCGGTAGATGTCGAACAGGGCAACCTCCTTGAGCAGGCCCTTGGCTCCCCGGCGGATGCAGTCCTCCAGAGCGCCCACGGTGACCTTCTCACCGCACACCACGGCGATATCGCGGGTGACGGCGGGGAACCTGGGCAGGGGGACGTACTCGGGATCGGGGCCCTTGGCGTTCAGGAGCTCGTCAAAGGAGAGCTCGGCGCAGTAGAGCTCGGCGTCCACGCCATAGTTCTGGGCCGCCAGGGGGTGGATCTGGCCGAAGATGCCGATGCAGTCGCTGCCACTCCACACGGTGGCGCAGCGGCCGGGGTGGTAGGAGGCGTCGGAGGGCGCGCCGGTGGGACCCTCAAAATGGATATCTACAGCCCGGATGTCCTTGAGAATGGCCTCGACGGCCCCCTTCATGGCGTAGAAGTCCATGTCCTCGCCGTAGGCGCCCAGGGTGAGCACCTTGGACTCGTTGGCCAGGCCGTCCTCCCTGCCGGGCAGATAGACCCGGGCCAGCTCATAGAGCCTGGCGGACTTGTTGCGGTAGTTGTAGTTGCGGGTGAGGATATCCAGCATGGAGGGCAGGGTGGTGGTGCGCATGATGGAGGTGTCCTCCCCCAGAGGGTTGAGGATCTGGAAGCTCTTGCGGGCGGAGTAGTCGCGGGGCCAGCGGATCTTGTCATAGCAGGCGGGGGAGATGAAGGAGTAGGTGATGATCTCGTCATACCCGAAGGCGCGGCAGAGCGCGCCCAGCCGGTTTTCCAGCTTCTGCTCGGCGGAGTAGCCGCCCAGGGTGGTCTGGCCCCGCATAAGGGTGACGGGGATGTTGTTGTACCCGTAGAACCGGGCCACCTCCTCGGCCAGATCGGCGATGCCCTCCACGTCGGCGCGCCAGGAGGGGATGACCACGTCGGCGGGGCCGTCGGGGAAGTCGTGCTGCTCGGTGCGGATCTCCACCCGCTCCAGATATTTGTACTGCTCCGCGGCGGGGATGTCGGTGCCCAGCAGGGCATTCACCCGCTCCGGATCCATGCGGATGGTGCGGGGCTGGGGCACATAGTTGAGGATGTCGATGACGCCGTCCACCACCTCGCCGGCCCCCAGCAGCTCCACCAGCTCGCAGGCCCGCTGGACGGCGGGGAGGGTATTCATGGGATCCAGGCCCTTTTCGAACTTGGCGCTGGCCTCGGTGCGCATGCCCAGGGCCAGGGCGCCCTTGCGGATGCAGGTGCCGTCGAAGCAGGCGGACTCGAACACCACGTCGGCGGTGTCGGAGACGATCTCGCTGTTCTCGCCGCCCATGATGCCCGCAAGGCCCACGGCCCGGGTCTCGTCGGCGATGACCAAGTGGTTGGCATTGAGCTTGCGCACCTGGCCGTCCAGGGTGGTCAGCTCCTCGCCCTCCTCCGCCCGGCGGACGATGATTCTGCCGCCCTTCACATAGCGGTAGTCGAAGGCGTGCATGGGCTGGCCGTACTCCAGCATGACGTAGTTGGTGATATCCACGATGTTGTTGATGGGACGCACGCCCATGGAGCGCAGCCGCTCCCGCATCCACTTGGGGGAGGGGGCGATCTTCACGTTGCGTACCATCCGGGCGGTGTACCGGGGCACCAGGTCGGCCGCCGGGGTCTCCACGTCCAGCAGCTCGGTGAGCACGCCGGGGCCGCCGCCCTTCACTACCGGCTCGTGGAGGGTGAGAGGGGCGTCGTAGGTGGCGGCCACCTCCCGGGCCAGGCCGATGACGGACAGGCAGTCGGGCCGGTTGGGGGTGATCTCAAACTCCACTACATGGTCGTCGGCGTTGATGACGGGCTTGAGATCGTCGCCGGGCTTGCAGTCCTCGCGGAGGATGAAGATGCCGTCTGGGATGCAGTGGGGGAATTCCGCCTGCTGGGCGTGAAGGTCGTCCAGGGTACAGTAGCTGCCGGTCTTGGTGTTGTAGGCCACAAGGTCGCCTGCGTGCAGGTTGGGGCAGGCGGTGTCCGGGCAGACCGTGCCGGTTCCGATGTCCGCGCAGGTGTGGAAGGAGCCGTCCGGCTGGGTCTCACACTCCAATACCCTGGCGCACACCACGGGGCCGTAGATCTTGTCGCCGGGCTGAATGTCGGCGGAGATGGAGGGCTTGTCCTTGTCCAGGGGCTTGTAGTCCCCCAGAATGGCGGCGGGGGTGATGGTGGCATAGGGGAAGTCCCGCTCGTCCAGGCCCAGCTCGGCCAGACCGCAAAGCATGCCGTCGGACAGCACGCCGCGCAGCTTGCCCTTCTCGATCTTCTTGCCGCCGGGTAGGGTGGACTTGTGCAGGGCTACGGGGACCAGATCGCCCACATGGACGTTCCAGGCGCCGGTGACGATCTGCACCGGCTGCTCCCGGCCGGCGTCCACCTGGCAGATCCACATGTGGTCGGAATCGGGGTGACGCTCCATAGACAGCACCTTGCCCACCACCACGTTGGAGATCTCCTCTCCCAGATCGTGGGTCAGCTCCACCTTGGAGCCGGAAAGGGTCATGGCCTCGGCGAACTCCTTGTCGGAGGCGTCCACATGGACGAATTCCTCCAGCCATTTGCGAGATAAGTTCATATATGAAAACTCCCTTGTTATTCTTGTTTTACCTCGGACGGATTCCGGGTGTAGGGGCGGATATTATCCGCCCGCCAGGCTCAAATTTGGAAACGGGCGGGCGGCTGATAGCCGCCCCTACGGTTCTGAGACTGCGCCTCAGAACTGCTCCAGGAACCGGACGTCGTTTTCAAAAATCAGCCGCAGATCGGCGATTTTGAAGCGACGCATGGCGGTGCGCTCCAGGCCGATGCCGAAGGCCCAGCCGGAGTAGACGCTGGGATCGATGCCCGCCATCTCCAGCACGCGGGGGTGGATCATGCCCGCGCCCAGCAGCTCGATCCAGCCCTCACCCTTGCAGGTGGGGCAGCCCACGCCGCCGCACTTGTGGCACTGCACGTCCATCTCGCAGGACGGCTCGGTAAAGGGGAAGTGGTGGGGGCGGAAGCGGGTCTTGGTGCCCTTGCCGTAGAGCTGCTCCACCACGGTGTTGAGGGTGCCCTTCAGATCGGCCATGGTGACGCCCTTGTCGATGACCATGCCCTCCACCTGGTGGAACATGGGGGAGTGGGTGGCGTCCACCTCGTCCTTGCGGTAGACCCGGCCGGGGGCGATGATGCGGATGGGCAGAGGCATGGAGTCCATGGCCCGCACCTGCATGGGGGAGGTCTGGCTGCGGAGCATCACCCGGCTGTCCTCGTCAAAATAGAAGGTGTCCGACCAGTCGCGGCTGGGGTGCCCCTCACCGGCGTTGAGCCGGTCGAAGTTCAGCTCGGCCAGCTCCACCTCGGGGCCGTCCAGTACGGTGAAGCCCATGCCGATGAAGATGTCCTTGAGCTCATCCAGGGCGATATACATGGGGTGCCGGTGGCCCATCGTCACGGGCTTGCCGGGGACGGTGACATCCAGCGCCTCGGCCTCCAGCCGGGCCTCCAGCGCCTTGGCCTCCAGCTCCCTGCCCTTGGCCTCCAGCTCGGCCTCCAGAGCGGCGCGCACCTCGTTGGCTAGCTGGCCCATGGCGGGCCGCTCCTCGGCGGAGAGCTTGCCCATCTGCTTGAGTACGGCAGTGAGCTCGCCCTTCTTGCCCAGGTACTTGACCCGCAGGGCGTCCAGTTCTGCGGAAGATCCGGCCTGCGCAAACGCGGCCAGAGCCTCCGAGCGGATGGTTGCTAACTGTTCTTTCATATGGAAAACTCCTTCTTGATGAATGGTAGTGGATACGATTAGGCTTCCGCATGGTAGGCGAAGGGCAGCAGATCCTTTGCCGGAACCTTTTGTGCAACCCCGTTCACGGGGAGGATTACTTCACACTCCGGCGCGTAGTCCGCCAGGAGCTGCCGACAGTTGCCGCACGGGGGCAGCAGTTCCGAGCCGTCTTTGCCGCGGACGGCGGCGATTGCTTCCAAAACCCGCTCGCCATTGGTGATGGCGGAGCCGATGGCCACCTGTTCTGCGCATGCGCCGTGAATGGAGTACACATTCACGCCGGTATAAACTGCGCCGCTGCCGCACCGCACGGCCGCGCCTACGGTGTGATGGAAGTTTTCGCCGTCATAGTTCCGGCGAATCGCCGCACCGGCGGCCTCAATCAAGGCGCGGTCTCGCTCTTCCAACGACTTCATTGTCCAGCTCCTCTTTCCGGTTTGGGCAATAAAAAAGCCCTTCCTCCCAACTAATTGGGACGAAAGGCAAACCTTCCGCGGTACCACCCGCAATTCCCGCGCCGGCGGCGCAGGCACTTTGGCCCCGGTAACGTGGGGCAAAACCGTCCCTGTCTCCAGGGCCGCTCCAGGACGAACCGAACAGGCCAGCCCCACATCCGCTTTCAGCCGGTGACGGACGCTCTCTGCCGGGCCGGGGGCTGCTCTTTTTCCCTTCATCGCATGTGCCCTTATTTATATCACAAAATCGAGAAAAGCGCAAGAAGGAAATTGACGAGTCCTGCCGCACGGCTGTAGGACTACAATACATATTGGACATCTG